>NZ_PVBL01000001.1:0-488027 GCF_002968555.1 Neorhizobium sp. T6_25 | reverse complement strand
CGGTGGACCGGCTCATCCTTGGAGTTAAGCGTAAGCTCTGAAATCGACATATGTCCAAGCCCTCTTTCGAGGCTGAACATCAATGATCAAGTGATGATCCGGAAGGTGGGGTCAGGACAGCGCTTACGCTGCTTCCGGGGCTCGAGAGAAATGGCTGCAAGTACGGCGAGCCCGGTGGTAGCACGCCCCTTGATGGCGCCACGTCCGGAATACGGATAGTAACCCCGAAGCTCGGGATTACAGGCCGTCAAGACTCTGGCTGTTTTGGAGGCAAGATCCGCGAGGCTTAGACCGCCATTTCGGTGAGTTTGAAGCCCGACCGCGCCGGGATCCTTGGGAAATTCGCAGGGCCAAGTCGACCCTCCACGGCTCCAGGTCAGGTGATCTTTCGGAGGAGGATCTCGATCTCACGCGATAGTGGGATGTCGTCGGTGTTCTTCAGCTGAACGCGGCGGCGGTACTTAGAATCCTCCTGGTACCAAGCAATCAAAGCTGACGCGACGTCCTTGGCGGCTTCGTCGGACCTGTCGGCTCCATTCTCTTCGCACCAGGCCTTGAGAAATTCCTCTAAGACCTCCAGGTCATCAGGCGAAAGTGGTGTCTTTGACGACGTATCTGCCTGTTTCAGCATTTCATCCTCGTCGCTGCCGGAAGCAGGATGCGGCCTCTCCTATCATATCGCGCTATGGTTAGTCGCATTGTCTTGTGCCAGGCTGTCCCTGCGGACACCGCGATGCGAATCGAGTCGTCGCCATAGTCGTGCCCGCTTCGACAGCCCTATAATAGGCCATGGGAGTAATCGAAAAGGAGGTTGGCAAGGGGAGCTAGTTAGATGGCGCAGGCGCAGCCGGATTGCGCGGATCGCGAGCCGCTGGGGTCGGGTGGTCGCCCGTTGAACTCATCTGAGCCTGATCGACGACCGCAGTGACAATCCCAACGACGGCGATCAGCCCTGCGACAATCACAATCAGCATCCGTCGGCTCATTCAACTCTCCTGGTTAGTCGATCGGGAAGACGAACAAGTGTAGCGACGATTAGTTCCACCGCTGAGGGCCCCGGCCTCCATGCCCAGAACACAGTGGGGCAAATAAAGTTGAGCGACGGCGACAACGTTGGAACGACTGTTAAAATGTGTTTAAGCAGGAGCATTCTGTTTCGAGACGAGTAGGTTGAGCTTTGTTGCGTCAGATTCCGCAAGCCATTGACATCGGTGTCCTCGCTCCGCGCCAGGGTAGGTGAACCAAAAGATGCCCCATCACATGCAATGAGCCTGTCAAGCCTCCGTAAGTACCGGTGGATATACCTCAGTCCTGTGATTTGCTGGCGCCAGGATGATGGCGATCAACGGCAAGTGTGATCGCTGCTCCCCTGCCAGCCGCTCATAAATACTATTGGTCGAGGTCGCATTTGACCGCACGTCTTTTGGGTCCAGCAGAGCAGGCTCAGCGGTGAGAACACGGGCAACCGTGCTGACAAAAGATCCCTTAGTTTCGCCTGGGACAGGATAAGCGATATCTGGATCGGATAGACAGGGGAATACGTTCGGTTGCAAATTGCTGACACCGTCGACTGCGGCCCCGCCATGCTTTGGTCGGTTTATCTGAAACCCATTGATTCGCTATCGCCGGAACCATCAGTGGGAAATCAGGTTTAGCAGTAGTATGGATTGGCGGCGCCTGGTGAGTGAGTTCTCGCAGGCGAAATGGTTGGGAGGTTCGTTGCGCGTTATCGAATACACAGGTCCTGTCGGCCCGGATAAAACATATCCCTCGCATCGACCTCCTTCCACACTAATCGCTGCCAACCTCATCGACATAATGGCGACCCGGGAGCGATCTCTCGGATATGTTGCCATCAGCGAACGTGGCGCTAACCGAGTTGCGGATGCGATCCGTTGCCTCGACCCAGACCTCGACATCGTGGTACTTCCGCCATGGGATTGCCTTCCGTATGACCGAGTGCCTCCGTCCAGACAGGCAATGGGACGGCGGATGGACGCATTGCGGGTCTGGTCGCGACCCTCTTCGAAACCCAAGGTGTTCATCTCCTCGCTGGAGGCGGTCCTTCAGCGCATTCCTCCGAGGGTGATCGTCCAAAATTGCTGGTTCGAGGTTCGCGTCGGAGATGCCTTCGATCGGCAGGCCTTCGACCAATTTGTCCGGCGCACCGGGTACTTAGAAGATGGTATCGTCGATGAACCTGGCGAGTTGGCATTCCGCGAGGATGTCATAGACCTTTTTCCGGCCGGCGCGGCCAGGCCGGTGCGTATCGTTCTGGCACAAGATTTGAGGATTGCGGAATTGCGGTCTTACGATCCGACAACGCAACGGACGACAAACACGGTAGACGCGATGGTGTTCGGACCGGCATCGGAAGCGATTGTCGGGGAGGGGAATTTCGATGAACTGACGCCGCAGCCTGCAATCTCCGAGCGGCGCCTGTTTGACCTCTACGGCAGTATGGAGACTGTATTTGATATGTTGGGAGACGTCGAAATTGCCTTCGAACAGGGCGCTGAAGAGCGCCTGACCGCCTATTTCGAGATTATCGAGGAAGCGCGACAGGCTCGACAGCGCTTTGATGGCCAAGAAAAGGACCGAGCCATTTCATTATATCTTGAACAATCCACGTGGGCTAGTGCCGTGGCGGGCATTTCCATGTTCCACCTGGATCTCGAGGATGAGCGACGGATCCCCGCATTCGCGGAGAGTTCAAATCCCCGCAGAGCTTTCATCGATTTCGTGAAGGGGGAAAAGCTTGCGGGACGCACCATCGTGCTCGCGGGAACAGGTCAGATGTGGACCGGTCTTGTTCGGCGGCTGGAGCGCGAAATCGGAAGCGAACTCGAACGAATCTGCGCCTGGAAGGAGTACAGAAGAGCACCGCCCGGTGTGCTCTTGGCAATGGACTGCGCTTTAGACCACGGCTTCGCAGCGGCAGATGTCACCGTGATCTCTGTAAAGGATGTACTTGGCAACCGCGCCCAGACCACGGGGATCGTGGCGCATCTTGCCGAACCCGAGCTCCAGCTCGGGGATGTTGTCGTTCACGAAGACCATGGTGTTGGTCTATTGAAGTCCTTGGAAAGCGTCTACGTCGAAGGCCTCAACCACGATGCTGCCCGACTGGAATACCGCGACGGCGCGTCACTTCTTGTCCCGATGGATG
Organism: Neorhizobium sp. T6_25; assembly: GCF_002968555.1. NCBI lineage: Bacteria > Pseudomonadati > Pseudomonadota > Alphaproteobacteria > Hyphomicrobiales > Rhizobiaceae > Neorhizobium > Neorhizobium sp. T6_25. The sequence continues at coordinate 484,858 of NZ_PVBL01000001.1, read as the reverse complement.
AGTTTGGGAAACTTTGGCGGTACGGATCAGAGCCTGAGGCGGTGACACTCGATCGGCTTCACACCGAAGCATGGGCGAAAAGGCGCGCTGTCATTGAAAAGGATATTCGCGCGGCCGCCCGCCACTTGTTGCGCCTCGCAAAAGAGCGGCAGGACACGCAGGCTGAATCATTTGTGCCGCCGCGCGTGGAATATAAAAAATTCGTTGACCGCTTTCCGTATGCCGAGACCGTCGACCAGACAGCTGCAATTCAGGCAGTGCTCAAGGACCTCGCATCGGGTACTGTTATGAGCCGTTTGATCTGCGGCGATGTTGGCTTTGGTAAAACGGAAATTGCGCTGCGTGCTGCGGCAGCTGTCGCGCTTGCCGGCGGCCAGGTCGCTGTCATCGCTCCGACCACGGTGCTTGCTCGCCAGCACTTCACCATATTCGAGCGCCGATTTGCGGAGACCGGAGTTCAGGTTGCGATGCTGTCTCGCGTCGTCGACTCGAAGAAAGCAAAAGAGGTGAAGGAAGGTCTCGCCAACGGCAAATTCCGTATCGTCGTCGCGACCCAAGCAATCCTCGCCAAGGATGTCAGTTTCAGTCACCTGGGGTTGTTGATCGTCGACGAGGAGCATAGGTTTGGCACGCGAGAAAAGCAGGCAATGAGGAAAATGGCACCTCTCTTGCACACGCTTACCATGTCTGCGACACCTATTCCTCGAACGTTGCAATCCGCGCTGATCGGCGTGCAGGATGCTAGCATTCTTGCCACGCCTCCTTCAAAACGCCGACCCGTCAGGACGACGCTCTGTCCGTTCGACCGGGCTTCGCTTCGGCTGGCGATGGTGCGGGAATATCGCCGCGGTGGACAGTGTTTCTTCGTCGTGCCGCAGATCGAGGATATCACGCCTGTTCACAGGATCCTCAGTGACATTGTGCCGGACCTCGCGGTTCGGGTCGCCCATGGCAAAATGAAGCCTGCCGTGATGGACGAGGTCATGGTCGGTTTTGCCAACGGCGATGGCGACGTACTTTTGTCCACCAATATCATTGAGAGCGGTCTTGACGTGCCTCGCGCCAACACGATCTTCGTGTGGCGCGCCGACAGGTTCGGTTTGGCGCAACTGCATCAGCTGCGGGGCCGGGTTGGACGAGGTAAAGCGCAGGGGAGCGCTTATCTTGTGACGGCCGACGGCGAAGACATTTCCGAAGAAACTCGTTTGCGTCTTTCAGCTGTGGTGAAAAATGACCGTCTCGGCGCCGGGCTCGCGATCAGCATGCAGGACCTCGACCTTCGCGGAGCTGGAGACATTGCGGGTAAGGATCAGGCTGGGCATATGAAGCTGATCGGCATCAGCCTCTACCAAAAGCTCTTGGAACGGTCGGTTAAAGCGTCGCAAAAGCAGACGGCCATTGCGGAACAGGCCACTGTTCTGAACCTGGGTATAAACGGCACGATACCGCCAGAATATGTGTCCGATGGTGCGGTGCGGCTTAATCTTTATGCCAGACTGTTTCAAGCCACTGCCGACGGCCAAGTTGACGCATTCGCTGAAGAATTTGAGGATCGTTTTGGCGAACTTCCTGAGGAGGTCACTGTCTTATTTCGCCTCACCAAGCTGCGAATAGCTGCGACCCGATTGGGGATCACCAAGCTGGATGGTGGTCCCGTTGCAATAGCAATAAGCTTTGCCGGAAAGCCGCTGCAGAAGACAATCAAGTTATTGACGCGTTTTCGAAAGGCGGAGGTACGGGATTCCCGCTTGATCTTTGAGCATGAGACAGAAAGCGGGCTCGACAGAGTGGTTTTTGTCGAGAACCTGATTGCCGGCACAAGAAACCCTCCGGCCATGGGCATCCGGCCTTGACCAGGAGCCACGCTCTTCTGACATGAGAACGAGAGCAGCTAGGCGCCCCGTCCCTGCCTGCCAATAAACACCGGTCCCGTCTCTCATCGCTGGTTGAGCCTTGGACGGCCACGATCTCGGACCCAATGCGTGCAAATAATCACCGTGAGGAGGAGACCGGCCGCGCCATCTAGTATTGCCGTCGAGGGGCCCAGCCCTTTCGACCAACGGCCCCCGATACCAAGAGACCGACCGGTAGACCGCACACGGCTTGCATTTCGAATTCCCATGATCCGGCCCCGAAGATCACGATGCGCCCCACGGCAACGGGACGGAAAACGGCAGGAGACACAGGATGGAGGCTGCGAGATCCGGAAGCTACAACCGCGTCCGTTAATAACTCTGAAAAAGCAGCAATGACGTCAGCGAATTCATCTAAATGGCATCGGCCATCAAAAATTTGGAAAGCTGTAAGCGGGCGCGGTTGACCCGGCTTTTCATGGTTCCCACTGGGCATCCGCACCGGTGTGCAGCATCTTCATAAGTCTGACCATCGACAAAGATCAGTTCCAAAGCAGTTTGATAATGCACTGGCAGAGCAGCGATAGCTTTTTCAAGCTCTCGCCCGCGGACGCTCCACTCTTGGGACGGTTGAATGATCACCCACGCCGCCGAATCCTCGCCTAGCCCGACCGACTCGCGTTTGGCAAGGCCGTATTTCGAACAAAAGCTATTCCGCAGGATCGTGAATAGCCACGACCGTAACTGGGTCCCCCTCCGAAATTTGGCTGAATTGGCAATCGCCTTAGTCAATGTCTCTTGGACCAAATCGTCCACATCGGTCGGTGCGGCATGAAAGCGGCGCGCGAATTGCCGGACTGCGGGAATGTGTTCGAGAAGTTCTGCTTCGGTAAAGCCTGTTTCATGCTCACAATCGTGCATTTTTTCCTCCTGTTTCATAAGAGGAACATCTGCCAAGATCTTACGTTCCTGACGGAATCGCTTCGTACGATCTCGTACGGCGCCCGCTTGGCCCATTGCGGGACATGAAACCTGCGGGTGTATTGGGAACTCTCCCGGCGACGGCTTCTTGACGTGCAGGTTCCCGCACCACATCAAGATAGGTAGCTGCGCCAATCTAAGGAAGCCGCACAGCGCTCATCTTCCTCAATCGGCGGTGACGGTGGACGGCTTGGTTAAGAGCAATATTGACACGGGCATTGTGGTACCACGATCGGCAGAACTCTCGAGACGCCGGAGCATTCGAGGGAGCCGCTGTCCCAACTCTCAGCTCTCGGTCGAGTTTATCGTGCCGCCGAACGCCGGGCCCAGCAACACTCCACGCGTCAGGCCCGCTCTGGCGTGCTGGATTTCGATGACTGTACGAGCTTTTCATCTCGAAACGCGCTGGCGTGTCGTCGTGACATCTTCGCCGGGCAGCGAAGCAACATCGAGAAAATCATGCTTGTAGCCTGCTGCAACGATACGGGCATCACCTGCCGTTGCTCACGGCGAGATTTCCTCAACGGTTAGGCTGCGCCAAGCCGGGAAGAGCGTTCTGATCGGACTGTCGTGCGGGACGACTGGTTTCTGATGCTTGCGGGTCGGATGCCACTTGGGGAGCGGTTGGGGCGGATGATACATAGAGGCCCAAGATGAGGGCCAAGCCCGAGACTATGAATGCGCCAGCGATTGCGACCGCGGATCTTTTCCCGTTCTGATTGATCATGCCGAATGCAAGAGTGCTGCCCAATATGGCGGCGCCGCCTGCGACGATGAAAAGCCATATATAATTTGCCATGTAGCGAGCTCCAATTTCGGCGGCTAACTTCCTTCGCCTCGTAAGGTTCCTCGCCTAGGGGCCTTGCAACAAAATATCACCCTACCACAATGGACATCCCATTGAGTGTCATCACCGCCAGGAGGAGGCGCGCGCCGTCGAGTGCACCGCCATGCAAACACGAACCGAGAAAGCCATAGGAAAACACAACGAAGCTGATAAGGCTTCTCGCTGACATTCCTCAAGGGACGCCGCGAAGGCAGGGGCTCGTCCCGGCCGGGCACGGTCGGATACCCAAATACAATCACTTCCATAAGTCCGCCAGCAAGCAACGCCCTCACAGGCATAGCCGCCGGCGGGGATGAGGGAACTCCGAAAATAGGGGGCGAAGAGGAAATCAGGTTAAGGGACTGAACGTTTTCGTCGGTCAACGTTTGAACTTTCGACGTAGCGCCCGCCCTTCCACCCATCAGCACTTCACCGCGCTCCGTTCCAGACTACTCCAGAAATGTCCCTCGACTCGGCCCGCTTCGGTGGGACCTTCTTTTCTCGCCAGTCAGCCGATGTTCGGCCTTATCGCCTTCAGCAGTGCATCGAGCTCCGCATTCGACCCATGCCAGCATAAGGTTGTCCGCCACTTCTATGAGGGCCGTCAGCACGTCGGGCTTGTCCCATCCGGCCTTCACCGCGGCCTGAACTAGATCCCACAGCGGGATCTCGATCGCCGTCTGGCAGAACAGGTCGGAACGGTCAAGCCGTGCCGAGCGTCATGAATACCCTCCGACAGCGAGTAGAAGTGCGCCGACCGCGATGATGGCGAGGCCTCGCCAGTTTTTGGATATGCCGAGGTACACGAGGCCCTGGTGGCGTGGCTCTAGTGTGCTGCCGCCTTGCGGCCTTTGATGTGGATCACTCGGTCTTCGACCAAGTGCCGATGAAAAGAGAATAAGAAGTCCGCCGATTATGAAAGCGGCACCGATCAGGATCGCCAACATGGTGGCCTCCGCTAGCGTCAATAATGTGGGTTAAACCAGGTCCAGACTTGATCGTTCCGTCCCTAGCTGGGGCGTGTGTCGGAGCGACCCCAGGCTGGCGAACCGAATAACGAACTCTATGCGGCCTTGTCCGGCGCACGAGAGCCGGCCGCCGCCGCGCCTGGGCCGTTTTACCGCTTCCTTGTTTCGCCCCACGTCACTCTTGATGGTCGTGCCGGGCTCGACGCCCTAAAGCCAGGCAAGGATAGCGACGTGATCGCCGCAGCTGGGGGCGTTGCCCGCAGTGATTTGCGCTAAATGGCTGGTATCAAACCGTCTGCCGGTTTCGAGCGTCAGCCGCTCGAAATCGAAACCATTCCCTCAGGGCGTCGCTATGGTCGGATCTACGCAAGCGCTTTTCCGGACCCTCGGATTTGGGAAAAGGGCGAGCCAGTTCAGCGATCCACACCGACGTGACGCAACGAAGCGCTGTGGCGTTCCTTATCTGGAAGAAACACTCAAGGTCCTGCGTCCTTGAGGCGGTAGCGTCATCGCCGCGACGGTCTTGTGGGCGATTTTCCAATTGAGGAAAAAGACATCTATGCGCGGCGCTAGGCTGGGATCGAGACGCTCGCAGACCTCAGGCTTGTTGACCTGCGCGACGATCGCGCGATCAGGATGGGGGTGCCAACCGACCTGGCGAAATCCACGCGTCAGAGCCTTGCGCGCTTCTGGGCCCTCGCGTTCTACGATCACCAGTCGCTTCCCGACGGCATCATCTATCCATCTCGCCACACGAATATGCCGTCTTGGGGCGTGCGGTCTTCAAGCTGGCGCCAGCCCGGGTCGTACCGCTGATCGGTCCGCCAGGGCTCGCCGCGGTCATCAATGACCTCCGTGTGAGTCTGATCGATTTTCCTTAAACATGCCGATATGACCGCCGATGGTTGATCCCGGCTCGGCTTCGGGACGGGCAGGGAGGTTCCAGTAGGTCAGCTCATAGCTCTCGGCAGCTGCTCGGCCAATGATATGCAAACGCGGCCCGTGCCAACCCGCCTGACCTATGGCGGGAAAGCGGTCTATTCCGACTAAAGGCCCGGCACCCTAGTGAAGAACGCTTTCGCGATCCATTTGGCGACAGAGGCTGCGTGAACGATCTCAAGTCCGGAGCGATAGACGCTAAACGCTCGCTTATCAGATCTCAGACCGGTTTGTCTGGGGAAGTGAGCCGTGCGATCTGACAGAAAGGGGCCTCTCGATCAGACTGAGTGCCGGCGGTCGCGGTGGCGACCGCTCTACTTTACTGCGGCCACTGGCATCGAGCTACTATCAGCGTGGGCCATTCGCGCAGAATTCCCGCGTATCGCCTCAGACAATGGCCTTTGGAATTTCGGCGCGTTTGTTGCTTCCGGACGGGCGGCTGCGACGGGGTAGGACCCCTCGGGATCTATCCGCCGCTAACGCCAGACCGAGCCGCCCCCTAGTTGTGCTAGGCGGGGAGCACCGATGTAACCGAGTATGACCGGGACCGGTATCACCAGAGCTGCGGCCGACAGCCATGTCCAAGGCCGCTGCCAATGATGCAAAAGAACGGGAAAGAGGAAGAGTGCATAGTGGATCCAGCCGAGCGGCGACGCCTGGAGGGACGCCAAGAGAGCAAATCCGCTGACGACGATCACTGGCGGCCGGCGGAAAAAAAGCCCACGCTGCCAGCGAAAGCAATAATGCGACTGCAAGAGCGGTGCCCACGGCCGGGAGGCCCGCCCGCACTGCAAGTCCTGCAAACGACGCGTTTCCTCAAGAACACCGCCCGCCCGCCGTCTGTCGCCACCAAGTGCAGCCAATCGAGATAGATTCCGGACACGAAAATGAGCAAAGGGACCGCGGCTATGACGACGGCCGTTACAATCGCGACGACGCTCGGCGTGCGGTGGCCTGCGAGAAAAAGCAGCACGGGCCAGACCGCAAAATTCGGTTTGATCGAGATCAACAAACCGATCATGATGCCGGCAACGCCTGGGCCCTCGTCCTGCTCCTCATCGGCCTGCTCGCTGCTGAGCGGAAAGGCAGTCTGCTGCTCATGTTTTCCTGCGGTAGATTCTCCAATTCGTTGTCTCCCGTACCTTGTCGAAATGGCGGGCGATATAGTGAGCAAAAATGTCGCGCATACCATTCGCCGTCCAGATCTCGATTGGCCATTTGGGATCGAGGATCAGATCGACGTCTGCAAAGATCTCCTCCGCGGGTGGATGGTAGTCGGGACCGAGCGTTCGACCCCAGTGATACCAGGCGCTGTCGCCGACGGGCGGCCGGAGCGCCAAGCCGGCCGAGAAGGGGTTGACGAAGTCCAGCACGGCGACAGTCGCTTGGCTAGGGCCCAATTGGGACAGCACGTCCGACGCCTCGGCCAGAGTGCGGTTATACTGCACAAAATAGTCGTACTGACCAATGCTCCATGTCTCGACAAGCCGAATTCCCGAAAATGCCGGCAGCGGAATAGGCTCGCCCCATCCGGCAATGGCGTAACGGGCATGAATGGCAACAGCCGCGGCGCTGTTTATCGCGGCCGGCACAAGCAGAAATGCCAGCAGTGGCGGCAAGACGAGACGAGCCTTCCGGTGCAGTCGGGGAAGCTCGGTCCTCAGAAGAGTTTGAGTGATCACAGCTGCGCTTGGCCCCAGCGTCAGGATGTCGGCGTGTTGGAAGTTCTGTTCAATGAGCAGCACGCCGGTTACGCCGCAAAAAGCTGTAAAAAGAAAATGGCGGTAGCTTGGTGCGAGGACAAGAAAGATGCCAGCGACAAGCGCGTAGACAGTAAGGTCGGCGAGATTGTTCTGAAGGACCTGCCCCAGAGCGCCGAGCGTCGGGAGCCCGCCGCTATTCTCGCCTGCAAGGCGCATATCCGCAAGGTAGTTGAGGCTGCCGCGCCAGACAAGTTCGATTGCAAGGACGCTGCTCGCGATCATCCCAAGCGCCAGCGGGGCCCACCCGATTCGACGTCGATCGGTTGCCAGGAATACCAAAAATGCGAGCTCTACAACGCCATAGGTGATCTTTGTGTAGAGCATGAGCAACACTAGGAGGCTTGCACAGGCGGCATCCACGACCTTGCTCCGAGCGCTGGATAGGTGGGGCAGGTACATCACCAAAAGAAGACCGAGCGAGGCCCAGCCCAGCCTATTGTAGAACATCGCAAATGTGAGATCGCCGATCCGCTCTCCGGGATTGGCAGGAGCCGCGATGAGCAAAAGCAGAAATGCCGCCAAGGGCAAGCCGAGCGCCTTGTGCATACGGCTGCCGAGAATCGCTGCGGCAACGGCCGCGAACAGGAGGATGACTATGGCCATGCCCACCGGCATCGCGCCGCCCATGCTTCCCGAAAGGCCATAGCCGGCAGCAGGAATATAGAAGGTGAGTGCTCCAAGAGAGGTATGGAAATCCACGTTCGGAACCTGTCCCGACCAGATGCGATGCGCACCGTCGAGAAAGACAAAGAGATCGTTGACGTATTTGCTGGTGATCGTCTGGTTGGGCAGAGCGAGAAGAGCTGAAAGCACCAGCGCAAACGACACGACGGTGGTCCACCAGATGTATTGGCGGCCGGCCCGTGGCGATGCGTCTTCCTGCTCCGGCATCGACCTCACTGCCTGCGTCACCGCTCCTCGCTTTCCAACGACGCCTGTGGTCGCTGGTAAATCGTCCATTCCGGCGTTTTCTGCACCATCTCGAAATTTTTCGAGATGAATGGGCCATACAGCGCCTGTAACGGTAGGCTGTTGATGCCAGCCTTCGGCACCATCAAAATCTTCACGTCGGCGAACAGTGCTTCGGGTGGGATATAGGTCTTCTCATTGATGTTGCGGTTCCAGTGGAACCACGCAGTGTCACCTGTGGGAGGGCGTATCCCAAGTCCCGCGGAAAAGGGGTTGACGAAATCGAGCACGAATACCCGCTCCAGCGGAATCGGCAGGGCCTGAAGTAGAGCCGCTCCACTTTCGATACTATCGAGGTAGCGCTGAATGAAATCAGGCTCGCCACCGGGTGGGTCGATCTCCCGGACGTCCTCAAAAAGCCGAGGACCAAGGGGCTTGCCCACATTCTCCGCGGCAAGTGCCGTGTGAAGAGCGATCGCCTCGCCGTGGTGGACGATGGGCGGCAACAGAAAGAAGATTAGAAGCAGCGGCAGTGCAGCTGCAAGGCGAGTCATCCCGGTTTGCGCGCCTTGGTGGAGTGATTGAAGGCGCCCTGCTTTTTCCGCCAGGACGGCCGCTCCGCAATAGAGGGTGATGATACCCCAGCTGTGGGCGTTCTGGTTGATGATTGCCAATCCCGCGCCCACGCAAAACCCGCAGTAGAGGAGGTCTCGAAGGCTGCGGATGTGCCAGAAGGCGACTAGCGCAAAGACCGTGAAAACGACCAAATCCGAGAAGTTCTCACGGATATTTTTCAGTATGCTGTGGATGTCATGATCACCGCTGACCCGTGCGGCAGCCCCCAGATCCTCTATATGCTGGAGCGTGCCGCGCCAGAAGAACTCGATTACGATCATTGCCAGTGCGGTCAGGAACAGACTGAGCAGGATCCAGGAACGTTGCTGCCGGTCCAACAACAGGAAGATCAAAAAGGCCACGCCGCAGAGTCCGTAGGTCGCCTTGGTGTAGAATTGGACAAGTAGAAGAAAGGCCGTCGCGAGACCGTCTGCAACGTCGTTGCGCGCGGCGTCGGATCTCGGCTTCAGATACATCACCTGGATGAGCCCGAGAGCTACCCACCCGATTCGATTGTAGAACATCGCGAAAGAAAGAAGCCGGACCGGACTTCCGAGATTGATCGGAACAGCGAGAATAAGAATCAGGAATATGCCCAAGGCGATGGCTGAGGGTGAGCTGAGGCGCGAAAGAAGGATACGGATCATCGCAGGCATGAACGCGACGATCAGGAGCGCCATTCCCATCGGTATCGCGGCGCCAAAATTCCCGGACAGGAGGTATCCCAAGGCAGGGATATAGAAGACCAACGGTCCGAGCGCCGTATGAAAATCACGGTTTGGCACCTGCCCGACAGCGATACGATGCGCTCCATCAATGAATATCAAGACGTCGTTGATGAAAGCGGTGTTGATGGTCCGTCCAGGAAGGGCAAGCATGGCGGCACAAATTGCCGCGACCGCCAAGAGCGCGACTTGTGGGGAAAAAAGGCGGCGCCTCATCTAGACCCCGTCCTTCCCGAGGGCAGGTCTTGATCCGCATCGGCGCGCGGAAAAGGCAGATCAACAAGATGGAGCATGCGGACGATTGCGCGGCCAGGGCAATCTCTATCTTCTATTCCCCAGGTTTCGATCACAGCCGCAACCTCTTGAAGATCGGTTCCGGGATGCCTCGGATTATCGCCATGAGCGGATACCAAATCCGCCGGACATAGACGACGTCCCCTCCCTTGCTGCCATCGGCAACGGCGAAGATCCTTTGAGCGACCTCCGCAGGCTCGGCCGTGAGCATTGGTGGAAGCTTTATTCCATCAGTCATCCGCGTTCGGACAAAACCGGGTTTAATGGTGAGGACGCGGACCCCGGCTGTGGATAGTCTGTTCCTGAGACCGGACAAGAACGCCGTTAGGCCAGCTTTCGCGGCGCCATACACATAGTTTGATCCTCTCCCGCGGTCGCCGGCGACAGAACTTATGCCGACGATGGTGCCGGCCCCGCGCGCGGCAAAGCGGTTAGCCAGGAGGCCGAGCATCAAAGCCGGTCCTTCGAAGTTTGTCCGCATCACCATGGCTGCGTGTTCGAGTTCCCTTTCGGCGCGGGCCTGCTCGCCGAGTTCGCCGACGACGCAAATGGCGGTGTCAGGCAATGGCGACACGGTGCTCAAAAACTCTTCGAAGCGGCCGGTATCAAGAATATCCAGTTCATGGGTGGCGACGGCGGCGCCGGTCCGCGTGACGATGTCATCGGCTTCGCGTTGGACAAGTTCACGCCTGCGTCCGGTCAAATGAATGTCCCAGCCCGCCTCGGCATAGACCAGGGCAGTCGCACGACCAATATCCGACGTCGCGCCAATCAGGAGCAGTGTCTTGCCGATGGCTTTCATATGCCAAGCCTTTTTCCCAACTGCGAACTAAAGTGACGGTCGGCCCCCGTTGTTCGTCGCACCTCTTTGAACGCCTGCAGTCGGGAGTAGCCGGCTTCGAATGTATAACGGGATTGCCTCGCATCCTTGGCGAGATAGAGCCGCCCTCCCGCCGCGACAACCAGCTTGTCAATTTCGTCTAACAGCTGGAACACGCCAGGCGCGATCGGCAGGTCGAGTGCCAGGGTGTACCCTTGGGCCGGAAATGACAGAAGGCCTGCGCCACCCCTCAATCTTTTGAGAACGGCCAGGAATGAAGCTTTCCCAGAACGAGCGAAACGATCGAGCATACCGCTCAGAACCGCAAGCGCATTTTCGTCAGGCACTACGCATTGATGCTGCAGGAAGCCGCGCTTGCCGTAGAGGCGGTTCCATTCGAGCAGACCGTCAAGCGGAAAGAAGTAGCTGTCCCAGTGGACCAACGAGGCTCGGGCTGCTTTGCCGGCACCCATCCGATAGTAAAGCTCGTTGAATGCGGAAACACTCGCCCTGTTGAGCGCCCAACCAGGCAGGTCGACCGGCAGCCGAAAGCGGGCGGCCCTGGAGGGAGGCAATAGCGCTGCTTTTGGCATTTGAGCGATTTCGGTCGGGCTGGCGTGCTCGCCGACAAAGATAAGCGAGCGGCCGAGCGAAGCCCCGCGCGAAAGGCAATCAATCCAGGCAACGGAATAGGTGGCGTCGTCTGTTTGCTTCAGGGCTTTCAGCGTATCGCCGAGGTTTTCTGTCACGACCGTCTTTTGAACAATCCAGCCGGTAGTGATGGGCCTCAGCGTAAAGGTGGCTTCAGCGATGACGCCCGTCAGGCCCATACCGCCGAGGGTCGCGAGAAATAGCTCCGAATTCTTGGTTCTGCTGCAGGTAAGGATCTCACCACCGGCAACAACCAGCTTGATTTCGCGAACGTGTTCACCGAACCCACCGTCGCGATGATGGTTCTTCCCGTGCACATCGGATGCGATCATTCCGCCAACCGTGACGAACTTCGTGCCTGGGACCACCGGGGGGAAAAAGCCCCGGGGGATGAACGACCTGAGAATGTCCGACAGCATGACGCCACCTTCGACAGTCAGCGACGCGTTCATCTCGTCGAAGCTTTTCATTCGGCTCAATGCACCGCAGGTCAACGTGAGATGCTCACCGACCGCGGCGTCGCCATACGAGCGGCCGTTGCCGCGAGCAATCAGACCCGCGCGCGATGACACCGTTCCAGGCAGCATTTCCGGCAACCTGCAATCAAGCACTTCACTTTCATGCCTTGGATAACGTCCCCATCCCTCCATCAGCCTGTCACGCCCCCTCCAACTTGAACACGAATTTTCGATCGAGCACGAATTTTGAGACGTAGCCGATCGCCAGACCGATCGCCCCGCCCGCATACTTCGCAAGATCCGTTCTCCAGACTGTCCAGAAGACGATTTCGAACCCCCAGAATATGATCGTCGTCACGACGCTGAACAGGCCGTAAAGGACGATCTTGAGCAATTCGTCACCATGCGACTCGTATCGGTCAAAGAAGATCCACCTTTTATCGAGGAAGTATTTGAGCCCGAACCCAGCGGCGGTGCCCGCGGACATTGACGGCACAAGGCTTTGCGACGGGTAGATCTTCACGACAGCCGCCTGAACCGCAAAATTTGCCAAAGTCGAGAGGATCGCGAACGCGACATAGCGAACCGCGATGCGGGTCTGAATCCCTCCACGCATATAATGGGAACGCATCTCGCTCACCTCAAAGCGCGGCGACTACAAAGGCGCCGGCAACGCCTAGAGTCGCGAGGCTCACCTTGTCTTTGATCGCAAATACGACCGGATCGTCATGCATCTGCCCCCTATGGGCCAGCAACAGGATGCGGGCAATCCAGCAAGCCAGGATTGGCCCCGCCAGCCATAAAATCCCTGGCCGGGTGTAGAGATCCTGCACGCTGTCGCTTGCAGCGTAGAGAGCATACAATGTCAGCGCGTTCATCCCGGCCCCGGCAGCCAATGCGCCGATCATGCCGACGTCTCCATTCTTGTAATCGCGGCTCTTGGAGTCGGGTAGGTTCGCGGCTCGGCGTGAAATGAGCTCCGTATATCGCTTGACGAGTGCAAGCGAGAGGAACCAGCTCATCATGAAGGCGAGCAGCCAAGGAGAAGGCCAAACGGAAATCGCCGCCGAGCCTCCCACCACGCGTGCGGTGTAAAGAGCGGCAAGGGTGACGACGTCGAGGATTATCTTCCGCTTCAGAAAGAATGAATACGCGGTGGTCAACGCAAAGTATCCGGCGAGCACCAAAATGAAGGCGGGTGAAATCATGACGGCAACCATAAACGACAGCAGCAGGAGAACGGGGATTGCCATGAGCGCGTGTGAGAGCGGGATATCGCCGCAACCCAGCGGCCTGCTGCATTTGCTGCGATGTCCGCGGTCGTCCTGCAGGTCGACTAGGTCATTCAGCACATAGACGCTCGACGCGCAAAGCGAGAAGGCGACCAAAGCCAAAGCGGCATTGGCGAGACTGTGGACGTCGAAGAGCTGATTTGTCAGCAACGGGATAAAGACGAGCCCGTTCTTGACATATTGATGCACCCGCAGCAACCGCGCCCAAGTGCGCCAGGTCGGCTTGTCGTGCGCAAGATGTTCGACATTGTCGCATTGACGTGACAGTTGCCGGGCAACCCTGGCGGACGTCCGAATTGCATATGACTTTCCGGCATGACGCCATACAGGTAGATCTGCGGCGTCGTTGCCAACATAGTCGAAGCCGCCATCCCCAAAGGCCGCTACGAGCTTTTCCGCCTTTACCTTGGCAGCGCAGTTCGTCATCTCGTCCGTTGCAAACCAACCGGCGAAGACACCTAAATGATCGGAAACGCGGGAGACAAGTCGTTCGTGCGTCGCGGACGCGAGATAGACCTGACGTCCCTCTTCCCGCGCCGTCTGAATTAAGTTCAGAACCTCGGGATCGAAGGGCAGGATGGCCGGATCAAAATCCGCGGGTGCGGAAAGGCGGTGCTTGAGGCATGCCTTTCCCCGGCACATTGAGAGGACAAGGTCAACGACGGAAAAGGGGCGGCGCCTGAGTTCAGAGAACGCGGTCTCGATCAGGAGGTCGGATCGGACCAAGGTGCCATCAAGGTCGATGACAAGCGGCCTCGACGACTCCGAAATTTGCGGTGTCGCCGATCCACCGACCGTTGATATCGTTCGACGAAGTGAAATCCACTCGTCCTCCTGGCCCGTCGGCAGAAAATCTCTTCGAAGCTCAAACTCCTGGCGCAATTCGCTCAAAGGATTTCCCTTTACTTTGGGTCGGTGGAAATGGTCGAACAACGGCTCAGCCGCTTAGTTCCATAGCCCAATCACTTGCGCCTGACGGCTTGCTCGACCTTCACCTTAAGTTTGGATAGGATGGAAAGATCCTGTCGCAGCCACCAACGCACGTGCGAGGGCGGCGATCCGGGCAGCAGACGCGCCTTCCTCAAGGCGGATCGTGACTTGACCGACAACAATCTCGGCGAGGGAGGCGATGAATTCGAGGGACGGGCGGTGGGTCAATGCCGTCGGCCTCGTTCTGGTGCGGCAAAAGCCCGGATTGGCCAAGGACGTCCTGTTCATCACCATCGAGGACGAGACCGGGGCTGCCGATCTCGTTGTCTGGCCCATGCGGTTTAAAAAACCACGGCGGGTCGTTCTCGGATCCTCGATGATGGCTGGATCCAGCGGGAAGGGGAGGTCGCGCATCTTGTCGCCCTGCAGCTGTTCGACCTGTCAGGCGACCTTGCCGATCGCGATGAAGAGTTCAAGCTGCCGGCCGGCCGTGGCGATGAGTTCGCCAGGGGCGGTGGGCCGGATCCGCGGGCCAAGCCGAAGCCGGCTGTACCCACCTGTGGGGGCTGCAGCTGCCTCGGGGTTCTTCGATCGTGGTGATCAGGTATCGACAACGCAATCGTTGGCGCCAAGCGCGGGGGACCGCATTCCCGCTCAGGAACCTATGGGGCGATCGTCTGCGGGTTGGAGCGGCGGAAGACCGTCATCCTGTTACCGGATTGAGCATTGGATACGTCTGGAGCGTGGCTTGCCGGGCATCAGTCGATCTCCATCGTCGCTCGCGATCGGGGCGGCGGCTTCCCTACAGCCAGTTCGAGACCGGCCCGAAGGATGGCAAGATCGCCGAGGTCGCGGTGCCGACAATTTCATCCAGGGCCGCTACCAGGAGCCGCAAAACGAGCGGCCGTGCTTCCTCGCCACACGGGGCGATCCTGATCTGGCCCAGCAGTACCTGCAGCACGTGGTGACAGGTCAGGTCGAGAGCACCTTCCTTCGTGGTCTGTTGTCATGGCTGATCCCGGTGACTCTCTTCGTAGGAGTGGGGATTTCATGATCAGCTCGGCGGAGGGCTGATGCAGATCGGCAATTCGAACGCGAAGGTCTACGTCCAGACGGATACAGGGGTGACCTTCCAGGACGTGGCGGGAGTGGACGAGGCAATGACGAACGGAAAGAGATCGAGTCAGGCCGCCGAGGAAATCCTGCTGAATGAGCGCACAGCGTTGACGCGAAAGCGGGCAACGATCTCCTCCAGCGTATGGACCTGCTCGTTGAGATCCTTGCAAGCCGAATTGGTTTCCGCCGCCATTGCAGAATTGCGTTTAGTGACCTCGTCCAGCGCATGGACCGAGCTGTTGATCTCGCCGATCGCCGACCACTGCTCGCCGGAAGAGGTAACGACCGCTTCGATCTGCTGGCCCACATTCTCCATCTTGGTTTCGATACCAGCAAGCGCCACGCCCGTCCGATTAACCAAGGCGACCCCACTGCCGACCTGTTCGGAGGATGCCGAGATCAGCCCTTTGATTTCCTTTGCGGCATTGGCAGATCGGGACGCAAGTTCGCGCACCTCCTGGGCGACGACCGCAAACCCTTTGCCGGCTTCACCCGCGCGCGCCGCCTCCACGCCTGCGTTGAGGGCCAACAGGTTCGTCTGGAAGGCGATCTCATCGATGACATTGATGATCTGACCAATCTGACCGGAGGACCCTTCGATGCGCTGCATCGCGTCTATAGCTTCTCGCATAACACCTGCGCATTGCAGGGCGGCGCGGCTTGTTTCTGACATCACGCGACTGGCTTCTCGGGATTGCAACGAGGAGCTTCCGACGGCGGATGTGATTTCGGTTAGTGCGGCGGAGGTTTGCTCGATCGTCGCAGCCTGTTGCTCGGTGCGCTGGGAAAGTGCCTCAATCGCATGAGCGATATCCTCGGAGGTGCGACGCAATGTGCCGGCCGCGCTGGATACGGCATCAATCGAGCTTGCCAGTGTTTCGGCACTTTCATTGAAGGTAATACGCAAGTTCTCGTAGGCCGTAGTGAACCGTGCGTTGATGCGGACGCCAAGATTGCCGCGCGACAGTTCGTCCAACGCGAGGGTCAGCGAAGCGATGACGCTGTCGCGGTCAGCCTCGTCCGCCCGGCGTTGGATGGATTGCTCTCTGTCGCGGGCGGCTTCGGCTTCTTTTGACGCGGTTTCGCGCAGATATGCTTCGCGACGTTCCATCGAATTGATCCTGAAGACGACGACAGCCCGCGCCATCTGCCCAATTTCGTCCGCGCGCTCGGCATAGGGTACTTCTTCGGAGAAGTCGCCGTTGGCGAGCCCGCTCATATATCGTTTCATCCCGTCGATAGGGAGGATCGCACGAACGTGGAAAAAATAGAGCCCGAACAGAAGCAACAGGAAAGATGCGAGTGCCGCTGCGGCGGCCGACGATGTCCAGGTAAAGATCTCTTCGGCTGCGTTCTTCTCTTGTCCTTTGAGGTAGGAGTCCGAATTGATCACGAGTTTTTCGACCGCGTATTGGTGCTCGTGGAAGGCGGTCTTCAGTTTGAGGATCGCATCGGCCGCAGCACCTGCTTTCTTTGTCTTTAGCGCCGGTATGACGTCGCTCTCCATGACGGTCCAGAAGGAATTCCCCTTGCTCAACACCTCCTCGTCGAGCTCGTCTTGCAGCACCTTGGGCAGGCGTGTCGTGCGCCAGTATCCGCGACGATCCTCGTAAGCGGCTTTGAGCGTCGCGATCTTTCCAAGGTTGGCTTCGGTGAGGTCGGGAAAGTCGTTGGCCTCATGTGACAACATGTAGGATTCGACGACAAAGAGCGGTGGCGGCAGGATATCGGCGATCAAGTCCTTCCCATAGACGATCTGCTCATAAATTGGCCCGTTGATCTTCAGCCGCTCCAGCGCCATTTGCTGCAGGCCGAACGAAGCGAACATTCCGAAGGAAACGGTAATTCCGACTGCAGCTAGATTTCGCGCAATTGTGAACTTCATCATCCCCCCGGCGAAGTTTGGTTGCGGCAGGCCGCAGCTCAACGTTACCTGCGATGAAGCAAGTAGGCTCTTATATTCCTTCATGGTTAACGGCGCCTTACTGTGGTCTGCGATTCTCAATCCTGCGAATCGTACCGCGTTGGTAAGAGGCGTCTCTTGAATATAGCCTAGTATAGCCGTGCTTTTCGGGGACCTCGGACCCGACCAGATCGCTGGCTTGTCTGCAGTTAGTTCCCTTATGACTTCAGGAGACGATCTTCAGGCTGTGAATTGCCGCCGTGGCACTCAAGGCCGCCGCCACAAGTGGCGAAGATTGGCTCCCCCAAGTGCCGGTTCGATCATCGATCAGTCACGATGATCTTTTTTCCTGACCCTTAAACCGAGCGCTGCCTCCAGATCGAGTTGGGGAACGAGTTCTGCTGCCGGTGCAGTCTTCCGCCTCGGTGACCGGGGCTTGATCGATTTCGCACGAGACATTGCCTCCGGTGTAGGCTCAAGTTCTAGAATTGGCGCAGGCTGGGTCGGCACTGCTATGTCGACCACTGGGGCGATCGGTGTCTTAATGGGCTCAGGCGATACCGAATCAACAGGTGAAAATCGGATCATCGAAGCGCCTCGTGAATTCCAGGCATAGCTACTCCTTCACGCCCGAGCGTGCTCAAGCTGTGGATAATGTGTGGATAGCAACCTCATCGGGCGGCTTGGATGTTCTAGTTATGTTCTCACTTGAGGATGAGTCAACAGGAATCGTCTCTTTCAGTCCGTGCCGCCGTTCATCTTCGTGGCGCTCAAGAATCCCCATAACCCGCCAAGCCAGTCAGGAATACGCCGATCACCGGCGTTACTTCGCTAGGGAGAGAGTGTCTCGACCTCATTCGTGGCCCGCACCAGCTCGAAATGCAGTCGGGAAGATTGCTTATTGGTGTGTCTTCTCTTCCCGGCCCATCAGATCGGCGAGGTCATCGAGAAGCCCCGCTGCTCCGACTTGGCCCTTGTTAGCCATTGCTGCGGAGGCCAGCCGGAGATTATTCCCATAGCCATTGGCGGTCATCATTCCCGATTGCTCAAGAGTTTTCACCAAGGTCATTATCGCCGCACAATGCGCTAGGTTCATGTGGACCACGGCATCCATCAACTGATCAGTGGTGATCTCTTTCTTGCTCACTGTAAGGTCTCCTCTTCCGGCGTCTGATCGCCGGAGTTATCAATTCAACGTACATGTCCGCTTCGTCTAGCATCATGCGCAGGGCTGGCTTGTCCTGGAAACTGACACGACGTGGTTAAGAGTCAAGAATTCTCGACCAACGAATAGAGCCCGGCTGCGGAGCTTTTCCGTTCGGGCTGGCAAGCGAAACATGTCAGGGCCAGACCGACCGCGCAAAGCGGGAGCAAGGATGAAAAGCCTCACAGCAGGACAAACCGGCAGGCCTCCATGGGAGCGGACTTACGACGCTGGGACGGTGGCGGCATCGACTTCGCTTTGGAGGCGCTCCTGCAGCGCGTCCGCGACGGCCTTTAGGAATTCCTTGCGGCGCTGGTCCAATGTCACCTCAGCATCAAGCGTCAAGGGCGCGCGGATCTTTTCCATGAACCCTGTATGATCGAAACGATCGGAAGCGACGTTAACTTCGACCTCATCCATGAAATGAGCAAGAAGAGGCGCCAGGTCTATGTCGCTATCCTTCTGATACTGGATGGCCATCTGCTGAGCGAGCTTGCGCATCTGTATGTACGGGCCGAATTCTGCAGTCATTGATATCTCCTGTGATCTGGAGTAAGGGATTAGGCCGGTACGCTCTCCTCCCGCAACGAGAAAACACTTCCCGATCAGCGACGAGGATACCCTAGTATCTTTGGTTATAATATTCCTTCGCATCAGCGGCGCCAGAACAGCCGGACTGCCGCGATCGGTTTTTGCTTCGCTTATTAGTCTTCTGACCCTCTACCACGCTTCCCCCTCAAGAGCCGGGCTGTTCCCGGTTCTCCGCCATCTCCACCTCTCGGCTGTCAATTTCGCGAGCTCGTCCTTTACCGTCGCCGCTATCGATGAACCTTCAACGCAGCACATTGTAGAATTTCCGTGCCACGACCGCCACATCACAGCGAGCGATCGTGTGCCCGACGTCAGGGCAGGATCCGCCGTACTGGCTGATCGGCTATTTCCAATGACTCCGGCCGTAGATCCGCGAGGAGTTCATATAAGCAGATGATGTCGCCGAGCAATCAGCTTTTTGACCCGGTCACCTCTGGAAGCTTTCGTCTGGCATTCTCGTGATACGGAACATTCGATCATCCGGTGCATTAGCATCCATGGATGAAGTTGAATTTGCCAGGCTGAACGAGCCTATCGCTCTCGTCGTTGATGACGAACCCCTGATCCTCATGGATACTGCGGACATGATCGCTGACGAGGGCTATGCCATTGTCGAAGCGAGGACCGCGGACGAGGCTTTCGAGTTCCTTACCCGATACTCCTCCCTCCAGTTGCTGTTCACCGACGTTCAGACCCCCGGACATCTTGACGGCTTCGATCTAGCTCGCAAGGTGGCCGAATGTTGGCCACATATCTGCGTCATAGTCGCGTCAGGCGCGGCCAAGCCGAGGCCTGGGGACATCCCTGAGAACGCCACATTCATCTCAAAGCCCTTCAGCGCCCAGCTCGTACACGACGTGCTGAGAGAACGATGCGTCTCGACAACGCCGTAGCGGCCGACAGCTGCTGCTTGCGATGCCCCACATCCCACCGCGGCGGCAAGGCCCCCTTTCGTGTCGGCGGAAGGTTGCTTGGACTTGGCACTGCACCGGGTGATCGAAACGCCGAATACTCACAGGCTTCTGGTGACCTGGCAGAGCCTCGAAGACAACTTGGTCACGTTCCGCGCCTCCGAAGGCTTCAAAACGTGGCGGGCGCGTGCATCGCCGTATTTCGCTGCTCCGCCGATCGTGACCCATTCGACATCCGTGGCTAAGGGCAGCGCGACGATCTCTGACATGCCCGACCTCGTGTGCGATCGAATTTCGTCGCGGCACGGCCCACGAGAGGGCCGCCATTGCGGACATGGCGGCCGGGAAGCGAACCCGGCTGGCGCAACGACAGCGGAGAGCCACGAGAGCGGATCAACCTATTGCGAACGCGCCATCCTCACGTACGGTTCTTAGCACGGCTACGCCGCGGCCGGCGATCGGTCGAAAGATCGGGCAGATTGCCATCCAGCTGCAGGCCGGTGTAGTCGCGGTCATCCGCCGAGAATTCTCTTTCGATTTCCTTGATCGCCTCTTCGAGCCTGTGCAGTTGGGTTTGGGGAGAACCATGCACCATCGTCATGTCTGCGCGTGCAAGAAGCCGTTCTATTCCACGGCGGGCGGAGGCATAGATGCGTTGCCGCCCTGCGACCGTGGTATCGTTGGAGCGCTGGATGGCTTGGCGGAGAACGGAAGTAAGTGCTGACATCGGATCCTAGCCGCAATGAAAGTACAGAGCTAGGGCTAGATGGTCACTCGTCAATTGTGCGAATTCGCGCTAGACCTAACGGTTTACTATTTCCATGAATCGGCCCGGGCTACGCTGGAACGAAATCGCCTGAAGGTCCAGTGCCATTCAATCTCTGCTGCTCAGACTATGCTGACACTCTAAAGGGCCAGCCGCAGCTGTGGTGCCGCGGCCCGTGCTTGCCGTTCCAGCGAAGAGAGACACGCCGAGCAGACGGATCCTTTTCGAGGTGGGAAGGTTGGCGCGAGCAGCAGGCTGCCAGCGCGGAGAAGCAGGCGCGGCAATACTGCACCAACGCCGTCGAAACCTGCACCTACCTAGCCCGCTCCAAAGCCGGTCGCTCCTGCTACGGCCGTAATTCCAACACCTAAAGCGGGTTGAGTTGGCCGCGATCTCCTCAGCACGTGTTACCTGCGATGCCTCTTGGGGTTGGCCGCACCCCGCTTCATTTGCGGTCCCCATGCTTAGGCTTCTCCTAGTTCGAAAAATCTCCACCCTGAGAATTTCCGAGCTTCAACGTTCGAGGCTCACAACTATTCCAGATCAGTAAGGCCCATAGGTCGTTGTGCCGCCTGCTCCTTTTGCGGAGCAAATGTGCTATTGCGACGGGATTTTCCGGCTGGGTTAAGACAATGTCCTGCTGATCTAGTCCGCCATAAACTGCCGCGTCTTGAGAGCCAGCCGGGTCGGCAGCCGCTCGAAGCATGAGGGCCTTCCGGCACGACAAGCAGGTCCGAGCTGCCAGCCTGGGATTTCCAGCGGTCATGCATTCCCCCGCGCTGTTTATTCGCGGGAGCGCTTGATCCCATAGTGGAGGATACCCTCCGAGGCATTGCTGACGGATCCGCAAAAGCCGACGAAACCCGCGCATGAGGCTTCCCGAACAAGGGAATGTTGATGGTTCAGTCAGAGCCCGAGGAGCCGTATCCGGTGCAGGTCGAGTCTTGATGCAACGGGAAATGAATCGCTGCCGAAAGATCGACGGGCGCGCCGTAGCAAACAGGCTGCTGCGTTCCGTCCTTTCCCACGCCTTCAGGAACAAAATCACCTGTTTCCGGTTGGAGGTCAGATCATTGCGATGGTTCGCCGTGAAGCCGATTTCAACCCGGGAGGATTCTATGACTGAGACTGGTACGGGCCAGGGCGGCCGAGGCGCTTTGTCCTCAAGTTACGCCGCGGCTAAGGAAGATCGAACGGCCGGCAACGCTGGTGCCGATACGGCCTCGTCCGCCGACGAGTTGCGCGAGACACTTTCGGAAGACATGCAAACACTCAAGGATCTTGCGCAGCATCAAATATCAAGCGTCAGCGACAAGGCAAGGGACGGTGCTACCGACCAGAAGAATTTCCTTGCGACGCAGCTTGCCGGAGTCGCTGCTGCCCTTGAAAAGGTAGGAGGGGAACTCCAGACAGGCGACCAAGCCGATATCGGCCGGATGACCAAAGGCATTGGCGCAAGTATCCAGCGGTTCGCAAACGACATCCATGATCGCAAGATGGGCGAAGTTGCTGGCATGGCAGAGGATTTCGGGCGCAAACAGCCCTTCGCCTTCCTCGGCATGGCGGCTATCGCCGGGTTGGCGGCAAGCCGCTTTCTGACTGCTTCGGCTCGCCGCAGCGACGGCGCGGCGGAGAGAACTTCGTCCTTTGCTGCCTCTGGAGAAACGGGCGGAGGCAACCCGTCGAACCGGCCCACCCCAGCGGGGCAAAAATCGGAAGGAAATTTCAATGGCTAGTTCATCGGAAAACTCGTCGCTCCCCCAACTCATCAGCGGATTGGTCGAGGATATAACTGGCCTGTTCCGCAAGGAGATTAATCTTGCCAAAACCGAGGCTGCGGAAAAAATGTCCTCTGCGGTCACCGGAGTGGAGGCGTTTGCAGCCGGATTGGTGTTCGCCATCGCGGCGATCGGTGTTTTGCTCGCCGCGCTGGTCCGGGGATTGACGGCGTTCCTCGTCACCCGTGGCATGTCGGAACCGAGTGCCGACGCGATCTCCTCTGTCGTCGTCGGGATCGTCGTTGCGCTGGTCGCCTGGGGCCTGATTTCTCGTGGCTTGGCCGCTTTCAGGGGCAACAATCTCAATCTCGACCGGACGTCTGCATCGCTGAAGCGCGATGCACAGATCATCAAGGAGAGAACATAATGGCCCAGACTTCGGGAAAGCAAAACGCGGCCGATATCGAGCGCGAGATAGAGGAAGATCGTCAGCGCATCGAGAAACGGATTGATGACATTCAGCAGCGAATGTCACCGGGCCAGTTGGTGGACGAGGTAATAGCCTACGCGAAGTCCAGCGGCGGTGGCGAATATGTCGGCAATCTCGTGAATGCGCTGAAGAGCAACCCAATTCCGGTCGCGTTGATGGGAGTTAGCCTTGCATGGCTGATGGCGGGTCCGAAAACCAGTGAAGGCCCGAGCAACGACAGCGGCCCCGATTATCCATTGGCTGTAGTCCAAGGCGATATGCGACGGATCGGTCCTGTCGAGAGCAACGGCGGCGATCGCTATAGCCACTTCGCAGATAGTACCGGA
This sequence comes from Neorhizobium sp. T6_25, assembly GCF_002968555.1. NCBI lineage: Bacteria > Pseudomonadati > Pseudomonadota > Alphaproteobacteria > Hyphomicrobiales > Rhizobiaceae > Neorhizobium > Neorhizobium sp. T6_25. The sequence continues at coordinate 461,809 of NZ_PVBL01000001.1, read as the reverse complement.
AGGCGCTTCAAGGCGCTGACGGACCAAGGTGGCCGCCGAGCCGGGCACTTCATCGACGAGAGTGGGAAAACGTTCCGCGGCTTTGCAGATGCTTCCGGTCGACACATCAATGATCTGCGTGACGAGGCGGGTAAGCTTTTCGATGAGGCCTCCGGATGGGCCTCCGAAACATGGCAGGCCGTGGCAGGCTCCGCCGGAAAGATGCGCGACGCGATTTCAGGCGTAGGACGCAACTCGCTGGACACGGGTGCTCAGTTCAACGAGGCAATCGTCAGGCATTTCAAGGATCAGCCGTTGGTGGGCGGTGCGCTCGCCTTCGCGGTCGGCGCCGCAATTGGAGCGGCCCTGCCACACACCAGCCAGGAGGATGAAGCGGTTGGCGCGGCGGCCGACAACGTAAAAGACGGGCTATCGTCTGGGGCGTCGAGGGTACTGGATAGGGCTGAGGACCTGGCCTCGGACGCCGTCCACAAGGCAGTCTCCATCGCCACCGAGGTTCATGACGTGGCCCGCGACCGGATTGTGGAGGAAGCGTCCTCGCTGGGAGGAAATGGTCGGTCCGAGGGGGGAGCAAATCCGCGACATGATGTTGCTGAGGCAAAGCCCACGAACAAACTGCCTGGCAACCGCCCATGATCGACGCTCTCGGCCGGTCGATTCGGGCGCGCAGGTTTCATTTTGGAAGCCTGTTGCGCAGCGGCACTTTTGAGGGCCGCGAATGCGGTGGCGGCGCGCAGCAAGCTCTGCCCGCGTCTCCGCCGTATGTTGGTGCAGATCGACCATGCGGTCGGGCTCCAGGTTGATCTTCACGGCCATGATTATGCCGGCAAAGGAGGCATTGATGATTGCGGCTCCGACGTGAAGGTCGCTCGCGACCGAGTGATCCACCGAGGAGGATAACTCGTTCAGGTGTTCTAGCGCCTCGACGATCAGACGGGCTGCAATCATGCTGAACGTGCAACGGCCGCTTTGCGCACCATTGTGGTCATTCAACCTGATCTTGCGATGTCTTGAAGGCTGCCGGTCCGATTGGTTACTGAGCCCGACGAACCTCAATGACGAAGCCGCCAAAGTTCATCACGATTCTGGCCGAAGCATATGGGCAAGGCACCGTCTCTTTCGTCCGCCAAAGAAATCAGTTTTCTGAAAAGCACGGATGCGGCCTCTCGGCTCCCTCGATGACACCTGCAGCTCATCTGCGCGCGCCTTGGATGCCTAACCAGACCTGGTCTAGTTTCATACTATACCAATCGACTGACTTGTCATGGAGGTGCTCAGCGAGGTCCTCAATGGTGAATGGTTTCGCGAGGATTATCGCGTTCGAGGGAAGCCTGCCCTGTGCTCCACGAATATGTTTAGACGCTGCGATAATGCGGATCTGCGGCCAGCGATGGTTAGTCGAGCGTCGCGGCGTGCTTGGGCAGATCCCAAGCGGCTGTGCCGCATGCGGCCAGCCAGCCAAACCAGCAAAATCTTGCGTACAGAATTCCCGACGGGTTTCTGCCGTCTCTCTTCAACCAGAAGCGCGGTCCCGCAATCAGAATTGAGCAGCTAAAGGCAAGTTGAACGAATTCGATACGTCCAAAGTGCGAACCTCCCAGATGAACGTGAGAGCACCGTATCGTTAGTGGCCGCTGACATCGAGGTCGGCCTCTTCCGCCGCTCGCAGGACGGCAGCCCGGGTTCACTTGCGGGCCGCCCCCGCTGATGTCCTGCGAAAAGATTTCCAGGGCTGCGCTATAATCACCAGCTCGCTTTTGCCATTTCATCGATGTCCCAAGCTGTCGGATCTGACGTTCAGTTTGGACAAGTCTGCGCGATGTCGCAAATCAAGCCGGGGGCCGGGCATTTGAACTATCCTTCACTCGGCCTGGCCAAAAGGACCGAAGCAACACCCACCGTCATCACGTTTTGAAATGGACAGTCACGCAAAATGACTTCCCTTTTCCGTGTCGCCGCGGTCTTGTGACAATCAGAGGTCGCCGAGTCTCGCTCGGCGACGTGTAACCAAAGAGCCGAACGTATGGAAAACCCGGTCGCACTGAACCGTCTGTCCGAAAATACCGTCTTCCGAAAGGGCGACGTGTTCGTCCTATTCGGTGAGCTTTTCGGACGCGGATATGCCACAGGCTTGCTGGACGAAGCCCGCAAGGCTGGCATGGATATCGTCGGCATTACCGTTGGACGGCGCGACGAGAACAATTTTTTGCGTCCGCTTAATGCCGAGGAGTTATCAGCGGCCGAGTCCCGGCTGGGTGGCAGGATCATCAACATTCCTTTGATGGCGGGTTTCGATCTCGACGCGCCTGAAGGCGGTCCGACGCCGACCGACCTGCTCGCTGCGATGACGCTCGAGAATTGGCAGCAGGAAAAGCTTGACTGGGATTACGTCTCGCAGTGCCGGGCGATTGCCACCAGACGGTTCACAACAGCTCTCTCCGAGGTGATGGCCATCCTCGATGGCATGATTGTGGGCGGGCGGAATGTATTCTTTGCCCACACGATGGCTGGAGGCATTCCGAAGGCGAAGATATTTCTCGTCGTCGCCAATCGAATCTACAAGGGACGCGGAAGCCGTCATATGTCGTCACAGGCGCTACTCGACAGCGATATGGGCAAGCTCATCCTGCAGAATTTCGATGACGTCTCCGCAAACACCTACCGACACCTCATCGACTTTAGTGCGGCCATCCGTGAGCGTGTGGAGGCGTCGGGTGGGCAGGTCCGGTACGCGGCCTACGGCTACCACGGATCGGCAGTTCTCATCGACGGGAGCTATCGCTGGCAGACCTACACGAACTATACCCAGGGCTACGCCAAGATGGCGCTTGAGCGTATCGCGGAGGAGGCGTGGGCCGCGGGTGTAAAGGCCACGGTCTTTAACTGTCCCGAAATCCGCACGAATTCCTCCGACGTATTCACCGGGATCGAGCTGCCGCTTATTCCGCTGCTGCTTGCGTTAAAGAAGGAGAACGGCGGGCGATGGGCAGATGAGCAATGGCAGGCATGCCAGCACCTTCTGGCGGACGGCTTCACCATGGATGATGTCTTCCGCAAAATCACCGCCATGCAGGCCAGCGAAGTCATGCGCCCGTTTTACGATTTCGCGGCGTGGCCGATGGCCAATAGCCAGGCACAGGCCGATCTGACTATCGGCACGTCCAATGAGATCACCGCTATGCACCGTGGCACCAAGGCAATGATCAGCGACCATCTGAGCAGCCTCGTGGTCGAGGCGACCGGACAGCTTATTTTTGCCGAATCCTCGAACCCATCGGGGCCTGTCCAGTGGCTGAACCATGATATCGTGGCGCGGCGGCTGAATGCCTCCCACGATCAATCGGAGACCGCCGCTTCGATGACCGGATCTTCATCACTAGAAATGGCGTGACGCTAGCCGGATTTTCCCCGTACTGCCGCGAGGGTTCTCGTGCCGACATAAAGACCGGCACGACCCCCGACCCCTGTCCGTCAGCCGGTAATCGACACGTGGCGGCTGTTCGCCACAATCCTGTCGTGCGACCAAGCCGTCGGTTCCCAATGTCAGCAGTGACTTTGCTTCGGCAGAACGAACAGGTCAGCTTTCGGATCATGGCTCGCAGGGCCGTGGCGTGTGCTATGCACATCGAAGCGGCCAGCACCAGAACCGAATATTTCGATGGCCTTCTCATCGATGACAAGGCCAGCCGGATTTCCCTGCGGAAGGTCTTTCAGAAGGTTGCCGTTGATCTGACCGAGGAGGCGAACCGCGAGCTTCAACATTGTTTTGGAAGATGGGCCGCAGCTCCCAAAGCCCCAGTCGCTGCGATCCGTCTATGCCGCCTGGACAGGCGGGCGCCGTGATCGCCGGAAGCCGCTCGAAACGCCGGGGGCCGGCTGCCGACGCAGCCGCCGGAAAGGCCGGCGTCCATGTCGGGATGCCGGCAGATCTAGCCACTTGCCAATCTCCACCCCCTGTGAGGAGATGTCCGGCAGGATAGAGGGGGTATCACACCCTCGACCTCACTTCGAAATCCCTCTATTCCGACAGTGAGTCCCCAGCGACAAAACCCCTTGTGAATGACATAAGTCTGTGCTTATGTATTTTCATCATGGAACAAGATTTTTTCCGAGCCCTTGCCGACCCGACCCGCCGCACGATCTTCGAGAAGCTGGCGGGGGGCAGCATGAATGCCAGCGCGCTCCGCCAGGGCATGGATATCAGCCAGCCGGCCATGTCCCAGCATCTCGCCGTGCTGCGCGCCGCCCGGCTGGTGCGGGAGCAGCGGGAGGGCCGTTTCGTGAATTACGAGGTGGATCCGGATGGGCTCGCCCTCATCGTCCAATGGCTGGTGAAATACCGCGCCTACTGGCCGGATCGCATCGACGCTCTCAAGCTCTTGCTGAAGGATATGGATCAATGAACGACCAAATGACCAAGGCGCAGGAAAGCGGGTTCGAACAGCGCTATGATCTGGATGCACCACCCGAAAAGGTCTGGCGGGCAATCAGCATCTCGGAGTTTCGCGAGAAATGGCTGCCGAAGGAGACGCTCGCCGATCCGGAATCGGTTTCCGTGACGCCCGGCGAGCGGGTTCGCTACAGGCTGCGCGACGACACCCCACCATTTCTCGAAAGCTTCGTCACTTTCACGATCGCCCCGAATGCAGAAGGTGGAACGAGCCTGCGGATCATCCATGAACTAACCGGCGCCACGGTCGAGCGGTTGCCGAGATCCGTCGCCAACGCCAACAGCCCGCCCCTTATGCTGGCCGCCTGACGCGGCCAGCCTCGCCCCACCCAAAGCTGAAGATTGGAGTTCGCCGATGCGCGAAGCGATGCAACTCGTCCCTATGGTCGTAGAACAATCCTCGAGAGGGGAGCGATCTTTCGATATCTACTCCCGTCTGCTTCGCGAGCGGATCATCTTCCTGAACGGTGAGATCAACGATACCGTTTCCGCCCTCGTCTGCGCCCAGCTGCTGTTTCTCGAAGCCGAAAATCCGAACAAGCCGATCAACCTCTACATCAACTCGCCCGGTGGAGTCGTGACCAGCGGTTTTGCCATGTACGACACGATGCGCTTCATCCGCGCGCCGGTCCATACGCTCTGCATGGGAACGGCCCGTTCAATGGGGTCGTTTCTACTGATGGCCGGCCAGCCGGGAGAGCGGTGTGCCCTTCCGAATGCCAGCATCCTCATCCACCAGCCCCTCGGCGGCTTCCAGGGTCAGGCTTCCGACATTCTGATTCATGCCGAGGAGATCCGGAAGACCAAGCATCTCATGACAAGCCTTTATGCCGAGCATTGCGGGCGATCCTATGAGGAGTTCGAGCAGGCTATGGATCGGGACCGCTTTATGAGGGCCGAAGAGGCTCTGGAATGGGGCCTGATCGACCGCATCCTCAGGGATCGCGAAGCGTTGGCGGACGGAGTGTCGAAAGAGTAAGAGCGGGTTTTAATTTCCACCAGCGGGTAACCTCGTGATGCCGAACCGAAATGGAAGGTGAACCTGCTTATCGGAATTGTTCGGCGGATTGGCATTGGGCGGTAACTCTCCCGGACGGATGGCGCGCCGGTTGCCGAGGTCGGGCCGGGGCTCCACCATTTTGCCGTCGTCGACAGAAGGGCTTTGAGCTCGTTCCTCCAGTTTTTGGAGAAATTTTGAGAACCGCGCGCCGAACCGCGGTCCTTGTTTGGCTGTGACGGCGCCACACATTTGCCAGGCGGCGCCCGAGCGCTCGCCTCGAACTGTATGGCAAGGATCATCGCGACAAGCGATCGCAGGCTTAGGAGTGGTTTAAACTTCCCGGTTGTGCCCGACATGCCTGAAATCTCCGCTTGGAGCTTAACCAGACGTCATCTCAGTCGTTCCTTTAATTGGGCATCACCAAAAGTTTTGCTGCAATGCGTGCAGGAGACAGAGAATTCCGGCTAGGCTCCTGGAGGAAGCGCCGTGGCCGAAGCTCGGAACCATTCTTTCTGATCTGGTGCAGATTTGCGGGAGCCGGCATCGAGGGTGAGCTACTGACAAAGGGCCTGAATAATCCCGTTCCGAATCAGCAATATGGCGCAGCAAGCTGTCTCTCCTGATATTGCCGCATCACCGCTCCGCTAACTCTATTGCGGGAGGTACGGATGTTCGACGGAAACTATGAGATTACCGCGAGCGGCGCCGGCCACTTACTCGGCCACAGGCGCACCGCGGTACATCGAAGACGGACATAGCTGGTGTTTCCTGAAGATGACCCTATCTCCAATGGGGCTCGCTTTGCGAGCGTTCACGACATTACGGAGGGAGGTCAATCATGAAGTTCGGACAATTCTGCGGTTTGATTGCAGACGAAATGGACCTTCAGCACAGCGACTTCGTGTTGAGCGCGGAGATTCTTTTTTCTTTGGATCCGGCCGGGGCGGCCGGAGAGAGGATTCTGTCGCTGCCGGATCGCCCGGTCTCAGCCAAAGACGCTGCATTGCTGGTCTGCCTCGTTGTTGCCATGGATCAAGGGCGTGTCGATCCCGCGCAATGTGCCGAAGCTGCTGACGATATCGCTGCCATGGGGCAGAATCTTTCAGCCTTGATCGAGGCCATCGAGCAGGGCGAGGGTGCAGTCCTGGACACTGGCGGCCGATTAGTGGCGCAGGTCGTCGTCCCTCGGAAGTTGACCGCCAGGATTTCGCCGCTGATCACCGGAGGGATTGTTGCCCACCTCAGATCCGTTTAGCGGCAAAACCATGAACCGTCCACGGTTGGTTCCCCACAGACTGTTTCCCGCCTACGCATACTTGCCGGGCCGACAGCCGCATCCTGTTCGCCATCCAGCGGGACATAGTTATCAGACGCAGCCTGTCCATTTGGTCGCCGCGGTTGAATCGGAGGAATTCTCCTGGGGTGAAGACCTGTTTAACCACGGCTACTACTGGGAGGCTCATGAGGCTTGGGAAGGGCTTTGGCAGGTTGCGGACAAGGGCAGCAATATCCGCACCCTCCTCAAAGGCCTGATCTTGCTGTGCGCCGCCGGTGTGAAAATCAGGGAAGGCAAACGCGTTGCAGCCAAGCGCCACGCCGGACGCGCGGCGGCGTTGTTCCGCCAGCTGGCACACCCGCCGCGTGATGCCTTCGAAAAGGCGCTCGGCCTGCCGTCGAAAGCGCTTGCCGGCTATGCAGAGGCAATCGCAGTCGCTCCGCCGATATTGCAGCGAGCGGACGAAAGGCAGCCTGAAACGGTCTTCAGTTTCATCCTTGGAAGCGAACTTGCAGGCCATGAACATCATGGCGCAGGTCGAGCTTTAGGTACCTAACCAGCAGCTAGCCGGCCATTTGGGGGGTCGCGGCCTTCCCCTTCTTCGGCGCACTTGTAGAAACCGCCCGGTTCTTTTTCAGTGCCACCCTTGCGCGTCCGCCGGATGCCTTCTCGCCGGCGGGGTTCTCGGAACACTTCTCGCAATGTTCTCGAAGCCGCGTCTGCCGGAACAGCTCTTCGTGCTGCAACTTCTTCTTCAGAAAGCGCAAAGGCTGATCAACATTGTTTCTCGCACAGGCAATTGACAAATTGCTAGTCAGTACTTTCCACACGCATGAGCCAATGCACTGCGGCGGTCCGGCCTCCTGCCCCATTGGGCGCCAGGGGTCATTGTTTTGAGCGAACCCGCGGCAGTTCGGAACCGCGTTCGGGCCGGGCATCGCCATGGGTCTGGACCGGCGGGGCGATTGGGGTTATCTGCAGGGCTTGTCGCGATGCTGAAGCGTCGCCGAAACATCACCGCAGACACCCAAGGCCTCTTAAAGTGAAAAAAGTCCAGCGCAGTTTTGCCGTCGAGTACAGATCGGGTCGGCGAAAACTCAATTCCAATCCGAACTCGATCTGGGGAGACGTGGATCTCAAGTCCGTTGCGCAGGATCTGCAGGACGAGGCAATGCCAGTCCTTGCGGAAACGTCCCAGGTTAACAGTCCCGGAATGTCTTTCGCCGGCGAACAACAGGCGGCGGCGTTGTTGACACCGTCGATTGAGCAGGAGACAAATGCAGCGGCTTTACAGGAGACCATAATGGCCGACGATATTAATACGATGACAGATGCTGACACGCCGACGGTTGCGACGCCCGCACCGAAGAAGGAGCGCAAACCTCGCGCCAAAAAGGCGGCCGCTGAAACGGGCTCAGCCGCAGTTTCGGCGCAACCGGCAGCGGCTTCGAATGCCGCAGCGGTCAAGCCGAAGAGAGGACGCAAGGCAAGGTCCGACGAAGGTGCGCCAAGCGCCAAACGTGCGCCTGTCAAACGTGCTGCGAAGGCGGTGCAGGCAGCGACCGCTCCGTCGGTGGCGGCAGTTGACGAGTTTGCGGATCTCCTGCAGCTGGAAGACGAAAACCAAAGACTGCGCAAGCAGCTGGCCGAGAAGCTGCGTGCTGAAAATGCCGATTTGCGAAAGCGGCTCAACCTCGGTTGATCGGCAGCCGTCGGTCAAGCGCCGGCCGCATTCTCAAGGCTATATCGAGACGAATATCTTGGCGGCGGCTAGTCCCGCCGCCAACGCTTTTGCTCGCAGCCTGCATGCGAGGTAGAATACGAGGTCGAATAAAATGGCGTCTCCCTGGAAACTTCTTACCCGGCTTGTGTCGCCGCGACGTCAGCAGCACCACGAACAGGGCCGGACCGATGACGTGAAGCCGGACGTATTGGCCATCGCCAAACCGACCGAAACGGTCGCCGACAACGGATTGAACGCCGTCGATCCTCCGGTCGACGAAAAGCCGGTCGCCTACGAACAATCGGAGGTGGTGTCAGCGGCCCCGGATCATTCCGAAGAAACGGCAAGCGCTGTTGACGGCACGGCAGATATCGAAGGCGCCGGGCGCGTGGAGGCGGCTGATCCGGCCTTGTCCGGTAACGCCAATTCGGCCGTGCACGACGCACCGAAACCCACGCAGACTGGCGAAGGTGCAACGCGAAAGCGCCGCACGCGGGGCAAGACAGCGGCAGGGGGTGAAGCCGTTCCGCCACCCTCTCCAGGCGTTCCCGCCGTTTCCGACGCCGCAATCCGCCTCGATGAGGAGATCAGGCTGCTGCGGGACCAGCTGGCGCGCAAGCTTCAGCTGCAAAATGCGCAACTGAAGAGGATGCTGGAGCGGTTCGAACGCTGAACGTGCCATTGCCTCTGGCACTTAATCGAGCTGATGTTCGCTCAGCGCGTTCTGGATTAGCGGCGGGGGCAGAACACCACAACGCATCGGCAAGACAGAACATGCAGCAGGTCGCGATCGGCGTCGGTCGCTGCCCTGCTTGAGCGAGCGAATGCTGCGAAGAACCATTGTGCTGCCGGTCACCGTTGCAGGGTCCGCACTCGGATCGAGTCTTGATCCCATTTAAAGCTCAGCGTCTACGGGGCGTCAGGTCAGATATTTGAGCGCCTTTATGGCGTCAGCGCCTTGTTTGATAGCGGATGCGTGGTGTCCCTCCATGATTTCGTCGCGTCGTGCTCGATCCTCGGCAAGCTGGTTCTGCTTGGTCGGTGATAGCCAGCCCTTCTGCTTCTCGTTCTCCAGGTGGGCTATATTATACTCCAGCTCCTTCAATTCAGCGGCGGCGGTCCGATCGTTCTCGTTCATATTCTTACCTCGTCCAGAGAACGTCCACTTGTCCTCTATGCCCATAAAATGGTGATAGGGCGCTTTACGATGCTCGTCCATGTCGATCGGCGTTTTTACTGCGCTACTTGAAATCTGGTCGGCGCGCGCCCATTCGACCAGCATCACTCGACCGAGCCGCCCGCATTTTGTCACCCCGCGATTGACCGGAGCGACGGGGGCTTCGGGAGTGTCCGAGAAACGCGCCCCACACCCATGCCGAAGTGTTCGCCGCGGCGGCACAATCTGCAACATAGCCTTCGGCAACAACAGGCGGTGGTATCCTCCTAGTATTCTTTCGCGCTAAGCGTGGGAGCTCTCACCGGCCATTTTCGGATCGATGATGCTCGTCAAGCCTGCACTATCCAGCGAAGGTGTGATCTTCCGGCTTAACACCATTGCCGCGTTGCGCCCCCTGGCATCTTCTGCCATATATTCATTGCTGTCGTCGGCAAGGGACTGCGCGAATCTACGACCGCGCATTTCGCCTTTGGGTAACGTCCGGACCGAGATGGCATGTCGCCATGCCCGCGCCGGACGGTTTCGGGGCCGCTCTTGGCTGGGAATTTTCAGGCGACATTTGGCTTTGCTTCCGATGAAATCCGCGGGTTGTTTCTAGCCGTCGACGCGGACCTCGCCGTGTCCGCCGTGCCGGGGCTGTCATCCCGATATGCGGGTGACCGGCGATGAATCTCAGGCAGATCGAAGTTTTTCAGGCTGTGATGCGCACCGGCAGCATCACGGCCGGCGCCGAATTGCTCAATCTTTCCCAACCCGCCGTCAGCCGTCAGATCGAGCGGCTGGAACAGGTCTCGAAACTCAAACTCTTCCGTCGTGTCGGCCGCGGCATCCAGCCAACTCCTGAGGGCACGGCGTTTTATGAAGAGGTGAAGCGCGCATTCGTGGGATTGGAAAACCTTCGCCACATCGCCGATACGATCAGCAATTTCAACACCGGCCATCTTCGCATTACGTCGATATCCGCACTTGGATCCGGTTTTTTGCCGCGTGTCATCACGCGCTTTTCGAAACAGTATCCGAACGTCGAGGTTTCGCTGCAGGTTCGCAGCGCTGGCTCCGTCAGAGGCGTGACGGCCACGCAGGAGTTCGATCTCGGATTTCTACCGGGTCCCCTGAATGACGGCGACCAGCATTTAGAACATTTCGCCAGTGTCGAGGGGATATGCATCCTGCCCTCAGGCCACCTTCTCGCGGAAAAACCCGAAATCCTACCCAGTGACCTCACCGGCATGCCTTTCATCGGGTTCGTCAAGGATGACGTCACCCGGCGGCAGGTCGACCAGATCTTCGCCAATGCGGGTGTCAAACCGAAGCTGCATATCGAAACCCAGTATGCGGCGACCGTCTGCAATTTCGTCGCCAACGGCGCCGGTGTGTCGATCGTCAGTCCATTTGCCGCGCTGGACTTTGCAGGACATGGGCTAGTTATGCGCCCCTTCCGCCCAGCGGTCAAACTGGACTATCTAATGGCGAGGCCGAGCTTGCGACCCCAGTCGGCGGTGACCAGCAGGTTCGTTGCGGTTTTGAAAGAGGAACGGGATTGCGCCCTCGCGCAGTTCAATATGGCCCGGCCTCGTGCGACTGACGCTCTGTGACTGCTTTACGGAAACCGCTGGGAAGGGTGGAGGCAACGGACAGCCGACACCCGCCATTTTCTTGATTGGCTTCGGTTTTCTCAGCCGAACTGGCGAGGCCGATGTCGCGGGATCGCCTAGATCGGCGTCGGCATATATTACACTCATGCATGAGTTGCGATCATATTTCGATTGGACGCCGACCCTTGGATCCGCTGAATTCGCGGTAGTTCGGCAGCCAACCGTTTCAATCATTCCGACCGGCGCGTTCTGATCGCGTCGCTATCGCTGCTTCGAATGCCTTGGCATCGAGCGCCAGCAAAACGGTTTCCGCCGACTGGAGATCTCGATTGCCAACAATCCGTCGCGCCAGACGATGGACGAGCCAACAGGGGAAGGCAGACATGCAGTCAAAAACGCAAACAAGGATAGCGGCCATCGATCGCAGGGGCTTCATGGCGGCGTCGGGTACCGCGCTGCTGGCCGCGCCATTCATACGAACCGCCTCGGCCAGAAGTCGCACTCTGACTATTCGTGATCCCGGTGGTCCGGTCGGAGAAGCTTATAGGCAAGCATTCTTCGAACCGTTCAGCAAGCAGACCGGGATTGACGTCATTGGCGTGCAATCCTCTCACGGCCCGACCGGTGAGATCAAGGCGATGGTCGAGGCAGGCAACTATGCGTGGGACGGCGCGCTGCTTGATATGAGCGATGTGGTTGTCCTCACCGATCGCCGGTATCTCGAAACCGTGTCGGGACCTGGCGGGCTCGGGCCGAATGCCTTGCAGATCCCCGCCGACCTGCGGAACGACTTCCTGATCGGAGCCATGGGCTATGCCACGGTCCTGGCCTATCGCACCGACACAATGGGTAGGCAGCCACCGAAAAACCTTGCGGATTTCTGGAATACCGCCGCAATCCCCGGGGTGCGTTCGCTTCGCAAACATCCCAATGGAACACTTGAACCGGCTCTGTTGGCGGACGGGGTCGCAAAGGCGGATCTATACCCGCTCGACCTCGATCGGGCATTCCGGAGCCTCGACCGGATCAAGAAGGATATCGCGGTGTGGTGGACCGGTGGCGCGCAGACCTCTCAGATGCTCAAGACCGGCGAGGTGGACTGCCTCCTGACCTGGAACGCGCGCGCCCAGGTCGCAATCGACGACGGTGCGCCGGTGAACATCGTCTGGAAGGACGGGATGTTCTCGTTTGCCGGTTTCGCCATTCTCAAAGGCGGCCCCAATGTTGAGCTGATGCGCGAATTCATCGAATTCGCGTCTGCGGGCGAACGTCAGGCGGAGTTCGTCAAGTATTCGACGAGCGGCCCTTGCAATCCAAGGGCCTTCGACTTCATCGAGCCGAAACTTGCCGAGATCCTTCCCACACATCCCGACTATTTCGCGGAGATGTTCGTCATGGACGCGAGATGGTGGGGGAGCAACAACGCCGTGGCGCAAGAGCGCTACGAGAACTGGCTCGTCGGGTAAGGCCTGGCCGGACTTCACGATGGCCTGAACACGGGCGTCGTTCAAATCGCATAACTGGGAGGTTTACATTGAAAGAACGCATCAACAAGCTGGCGATCCGGGGGCTGACAAAGAGATACGGATCGGCCACGGCCCTCAATCACGTCGATCTTGATCTGGCGGACGGCGAGTTTCTGACCATGCTGGGCCCGTCCGGCTCCGGCAAGACGACGCTCCTGTGGGCGGTCGCGGGACTCAATGCGCCCGATGACGGCAAGATATGGATCGACGGTCGCGAGGCGACTGATCTGCCCGCGTCAGGTCGCGACATCGGCATGGTCTTTCAAAATTATGCATTGTTTCCGCACATGACGGTCGCCGAAAATATCTCGTTTCCGCTCGAGATGCGGAAAATGCTTGCCGGCGAGCGCCTGCCGGCCATCAGGCGAGCACTCGAAATGGTAAAGCTCGAGCATGTGGGAGACCGCTATTGCAACCAGCTTTCGGGCGGACAGCAACAGCGCATCGCCTTGGCGCGGGCTTTCGTCGCCAATCCTTCAATCGTTCTCATGGATGAGCCGCTTGGAGCGCTCGACAAGAAATTGCGCGACCATCTGCAATTGGAGATCAAGCGGCTGCATGAGCAGCTGGGAATGACGGTTCTTTACGTGACGCACGATCAGGAGGAGGCAATGGTCATGTCGGACCGCATCTGCCTGATGAACCTTGGACGGATCGAGCAGATCGGCGCCCCTGGCGACCTTTACTTCAGGCCCAAAAGTCTGTTTGCGGCGGATTTTCTCGGGGAGTCGAACCTGATCAAGGGCAGGATCATCGCCGAAGAAGCAGAGTGTCTCGTCCTGGATCTGCCGGGGATCGGGACGATCCGGACCCGTCGCACATCGTCGGATGTGCATGGCCCCGATGTCGTCCACTTCACGCGACCGGAATCCATCGAGATCCTTTCCGATACGGACAACAGGGCAAACCGGTTGTGTGGTCAGGTGACCGAAGTCGTCGTCTCGGGTGCGATCACCAAACTGTTCATCCGTATCGGAGAGACATCGACATTGCAGGTTTCGCAGCTGACATGCGGTGCGCGAAGCGTGCGCAAGGGCGAGATGCTCACCATCGGTTGGAACGATGACGTCGGCAGGGTTTTTTCGGACAACGAGCGGGAGGCTGCATGATGGCGAGAGTTGATTTTGTCGCCGGAACCGCCCCGCCGCTGCGCATCTGGCCGACATGGAACAAGCTCCATTGGCAGACCGGACCCGTGGCGGTGTTCCTGCTGTCGTTGTTCGTGATTCCGGTCGTGATGCTTTTGGGCTTAAGCTTCCTGGATGATCGCAGCCTCCCGTCTCTTGAGCACTACCAGCGGCTGGTCGACGTGCCGCTCTATGGCAAGGTCCTGCTCACAACCATCAAGGTCGCTTTCTACACGACGCTGCTCTGCATCGTTGGCGCCTATCCTGTGGCCTATCTCCTGGCGATCGCCCGGGGATCGACGCGCAACTGGCTCATCATTCTGGTCTTGATGCCGTTTTGGACGAGTTTCCTCGTGAGGACGTTCGCATGGATCGTGCTTCTCGGCCGTAGGGGCGCCGTCAATCAATTCCTGCTTTCCGTGGGGATCGTCGACGCCCCGCTGCAGCTAATCTACAATTTCGCCGGCGTGATGATCGGCATGACCCACGCTCTGATGCCGCTGGCGATTTTGACCCTTCTGGCGGTGATGGAGGGTATCGACCCGAACCTGTCCAAGGCTGCGGCCACCATGGGGGCAAAGGGCGGGACGCGTTTCTGGCGTATCTACTTCCCCTTGACGATGCCTGGCGTCGCGTCCGCGGCCCTTCTTGTCTTCATCACGTCCCTCGGCTTTTTCATCACCCCGGCTTTGTTGGGTGGTCCTCAAGACACGATGATCGTCCAGCTCATCATTTTCCAGATCAGGGAGGTCCTGAACTGGCAGTTCGCCGGTGCAATCGGCGTTCTGCTCGTCATCACCTTCATGGCGATTTTTCTCGTCTACGACCGGATTTTCGGCCTCTCGGTTATCGGGGGGAACGCAGCACCGCGCGTGCCCTCGAAGAAGTCGTCCATACGCCGGTTGGCGGTCTTTGCCGGAAACGCGATCACCTCCGCTTTAGCAAATCTTACCGATGCGGCCATCTTCGCGTTGACGGCTCTGAAAAAGGAAAAAAGACGCCGAGGCCGCAGCACACGCGTCGGACTCTATGCTGCCTGTACGTTCGTTCTGGCCTTTCTCGCGCTCCCCACGCTTTTTGTTCTGCCGGTCTCGTTCACCTCCGAGGCCTTTCTCACCTGGCCCCCAAAGCTTTTCTCGCTGCAATGGTATCAGTTGGTGTTGGACTCGCCGGTATGGCTCGGTGCGGCTGCGAGATCCTTCATCGTCGCGCTCCTCGCCGCCACCATCGCGATGCTGCTTGCCGTGCCCTGTGCCTTCGCACTGGCACGCGACAGTTTTGGCGGGAAGCCAGCCCTCTTCGGACTGGTTGTTGCGCCGATGATCGTGCCGAACATCTTCATCGCCGTTGGTCTGTTCTTTCTCTTTTCGCGGATTGGAATTGCCGGTACCACGTTTGCTGTCGTCTTGGGTCACACGGTCATCGTGATCCCGTACATCGTCATCACCGTGCTTGCCGTCGTCAAGGGTTACGATCGCAATCTTGACTATGCGGCCGCCACCATGGGCGCAAGCGGCATGCAGATCTTCCGCCGTGTGACTTTTCCCCTGATCCGCTCAGGCATCATCGCGTCGTTCATGTTTGCCTTCATCATTTCTTTCGACGAGTTGACGATCGCTCTTTTTGTCACCGGCGGTCGCGTCACCACCCTGCCCAAGCTCATGTACGAGGACGCCCTGCTATCGGTGAGCCCGCGTCTGGCGGCCGTAGCCAGCCTCCTGCTGGTATTCATGAGCATCATCATCGTGGTTTCGGAATTGATCCGACGGAAGGGAGGATGCCGCTATGGTCAAAATTAAGCCATCAACGAACCTGCAACCAGCACAAGCCGGATCGGCGAACCGGACGGGTCAGCTATTCGGGACTGCTGTGGAAACGCCGATCTCGACGCTTCTGGACTTCGACAAGGACGGCAAGCAAGACGGCTCCCTTCACCTTTACCATTCACGGGAAACCAACGGCTATGGCTACATCCCGATCCCGGCGATCTCGGTCAAGAACGGCGCTGGTCCGACCGCCCTGTTGGTCGGCGGCAATCACGGCAATGAATATGAAGGCATCGTTGCGCTGATGAACCTTGCCCGGGATCTGGAGCCAGAGTGGGTGCAAGGTCGGATCATAATCTTGCCATCGCTAAATTTTCCTGCGGTGATGGCCGGGACAAGATCCTCCCCGCTTGATGGAGCCAACCTCAATCGATGCTTTCCGGGCGACGCCTTGGGCGGTCCGACGCAAGTGATCGCGCATTACGTCAGCACGGTCCTTTTGCCCCGCGCCGATCTGGTGATCGACCTGCACGCAGGGGGGCGTTCTTCGGAGTTCATCCCCTGCGCGCTGTTGCGCGAGGATGGAAGTGGACGAGTATTTCCCGAGTCGCGGCGTCTGGCCGAATGGTTCGGCGCGCCTGTCAGCTTTTTCAGCACCGGCAGGGGTGGAGGAGGCAGCCTGACCCTTTCGGGTGAATGCACGAGGCAGGGCATAGCCTGCCTGACGGTCGAGCTCGGCGGAGGTGAAATGCTGTCCCGGCAGGGGCTCCAGCTTGCCAGCGAGGGCGTGAAGAGGATCCTCAACCAGATCGGCGTCCTGCCCTCCATCACCGTTACGACACCAAACGTAACGCGCTGGATGGAGAAGGGTTCAAACAGTCGCCTGCATGCTCCTGCCGCTGGAATATTCGAACCTCGCATCCAGCTCGGCGAATATGTTTCAGCCGGCAAGCTCGCGGGGCTCATTCATTTCCCGGACTTCCCCCTTCGCGAGCCCGCGGAAGTGCGTTTCGAAACCTCTGGCTATGTCCTGTCCCGCCATATACCTGCCCTGGTTGGCAGGGGCGACGAGCTGTGCACCTTCCTCAATGATGAACTCCGGCGATAAGGCAATGATCAGTGAGGCAAATGAGACGAGCCGACCAGTTCGTGTCGCCGAGCCAAATCCCATGCTGTCCGGCATGCGGTGCATCAAATGCCAAAGGTCCTGGCCGATCGGCGACTATTTTGGCGGCTGCCCCGCCTGCGCGGCGGCAGGGGCGCCCGCGAGCGTAGCGCCTGTTTTTGAGAAATTTCCAGAATTGATCGCTGCCGGGGATATCGCAAACTGGCTCGCTTATCCGGGTCGTCCCCATTTAGGTGAGGGAAATACCCCTCTCATCGAGCTGATCGAGATCGCCGCAAAGAACAAGATCAAATGGCTGGGAATAAAAAACGAGGGCGCAAATCCGACGGGCTCGCACAAGGACAGAATGAGTGCGGCTGTCGTTCGTAGAGCTCTCGATATCGGCGCCCGCACGCTCGCTGTCGCTTCAAGCGGAAATGCCGGCGCCTCGCTCGCAGCATTTGCGGCCCATGCCGGTCTCAAATGCGTGGTAGTTACCACCGAAGCAATGGCCAGAGGCTGGCGAAAAGCGATCGAGCTGCACGGCGCCGAAGTCATCGTGGCGCCGAACGCCGTCGCGCGATGGGAATTGGTTTCCCTCCACTCCAAGTCAGGTGAGTGGTATCCGGCCAGCAATTTTACAATCCCGGCCGTCGGCAGCAACCTGTTTGCAGTCGATGGATACAGGGCGATCGCGCTTGAACTCTATCTGTCTTTGGGAGCGGAACAACCAAGTGACATCATTGTGCCCGTGTCCCGAGGCGATCTCTTGTGGGGACTGGCAAAGGGATATGCCGATCTTGTTTCCGCAGGGCTCGTGACGGACATCCCGCGAATTCACGCAGCTGAACCGTTTCCCCGAATTTCGCGGGTGATGGCGGGGAAAGACTATGTGGGACAGTTTGAGGGGCGGTCACCGCTTGTCTCGCTGGGTGGGACGACCGTCACCTATCAGGCGATCAAAGCGCTGCTTTGCTCGCGAGGAGCGGTCGTCGGACCTTCGGCTGATCAAACCATTGCCGCGCAGCTTGCATTGGCACGAGCCGGTCTCTTCGTCGAGGGTTCCAGCGCGATTGTCCTTGCGGGCCTCTGGATCTTGCGTGATCAGTCGGTCATTGCCGAGGATGCATCGGTTGTGCTGATCCTGACGTCACATGGCTATAAGGAGGGCTGATGAAGTCTCCAAGAGGAGACCTTTGAGGGCGAGAGCGGTTGGCGCTGTGTCGGAGCTTAGGATCGCTGATCAAAGTACCCGCCTCCGCGGGAGCTGAAGTGACCCGGCCATTTCTTGGGAATTGCCTCTCGTATTTGATCGACCGCCGGAACCGTTCGGCGAAGACATTGTTCGCTGGGCGGCAGGGTCGCACCGTGCACGCTGAGCCGGCGGTAGCTCTCATTGAGCGCTTGCGGCAGGCTGCATTTGTCGAAATCCTCTTCATACTTCGGGCGCGGGTTTGCAAAGCTTCGCAATCTTGCCGAAAGAATTCACGCGAACTTTGGAATTCTCACCTCCTTACCCTGCTAAGATGAGCCCGTCGAAAGTCTATCAAGGGTGTCGCATGGCGGTCCGTAAGATTCAGCATGGCGATCTGGCAAGTGTCCTGGCCTAGATGCAGAGACATGCGCACTTGGAGAACTACGACGACATTTTTGCCGTTGACGAGCAGGCATTAAGCCGGCTGGGGCTCGATCGGGCACCTCCGACCTGTAACATCGTCGTCAGCGAGAACTCCGAAGGAAAGATTGTCGGGTTTGCGCTTTATCTTATTCTCGAATTCACGTTCAGAAACAGGCCCGTCCTGTATCTCAACGACCTGATGGTTGATGAAGCCCATCGGCGACGTGGGATCGCCCGTGAGTTGATGGCGGCTTTGTGTCGGGAGGCCGAGAGCCTGGGTTGCTTCCGTATCAAATGGGGCGTTTCCAGTGCCAACACGGAGGCGCTGGTGTTCTACGAAAGCATTGGTGCCATTCGAGAAAAGGGCAAATTCTACTACACGCTCGACGAGGGGGCTTTTAGACGCTGACCATGCGCAGGCGCCTGCTCTGCAGCCGTCAGGCGTTCCGGCATTGACCTGCCGTCGCCGTCCTCGCAGTTCCGGCGCCCCCGCCGTGCCCTCACGGACACACACCATGACGGTTCGCCCGAGTAAAGACGCTTGTGGTCAAGGCTTGGCTTGGACCATCAGCCATCACGTCGATCGGGAAAGGCCTCTATATCGTATCGCAACTGGGCCGTCACATTCGCGAGACTGGTTTCGACCTGATACGGCGTCTCGCCTGCCACGATCACATGGCCGATCCGGTCCCGATAGTCGCCATACCGCCGAACTTCACCCCCGTCCGCCACGTAGAGTTCAACCTCCGAGACCGACGGTATCGCGCGAGCGACATTCAGATCCGACATCCATCGCACGAAACCCTCGGCGCCCGGATTGAGAAATCGGATGGAAGACGATCGGTGGCCTTGCGGTGTCAGGTCGATCCTTGCGCCGGTGACCAGCTTGATTGTCTCTGAGATGACGTCGACGCCTATCGCCAGCCGTATCAGTTCCGGAATCATGTCCCCGCCCATCCTGGGATTGACCTCGATGATGACCGGACCCCGACTATCCAGCCGCAGTTCCGTATGCGCCGGTCCCCAATGAAGATGCAGCGCGTTAAGTGCGGACACGACCGTGTCGGCAATGGCAACCTCGTCCGACCGACGCAAGGCAGCCGGGAAGTCATGGCCAACTTCGACAAAATAAGGCAATTCCCCCAGATGTTTCTTGGTGATGCCGAGCACGACGTCTCCAACGGTCTCGACGGAATATTCCAATCCGACGATGAACTCCTCGATCAAAACACCCCGGGCTATTCCCCCGTCAGTCGACAGCAGATATGCCACCTGCTCTCCAACATCTCCACCGTCCAAACAAAGACGCACGCCGGTGCTTCCACTTCCGACCACCGGTTTCACGATCACCGGAAAGCCGATCCGGGTCGCCGCCTCGACGGCGGACGGGATATTGTGGACAAGTTCATAGGCCGGCGTGAGCAAGCCGGCATTCTTGAACGTGCCCCGCTGGAGGAATTTGTTCTGGCAATTTTCAATCGCTTGGCCATCGGCGCCGGGAAGTCCTAACCGGTGGCAGAGGCGAGCGGCCATTGCCGCATAGGCACCTGAGGTGGACAATATCCCTGCAATCGGAGCCTGCGCCTGGAGTTCATCGCAAACTCGCGCCATCTCCTTAATGTCGACGGTGTCGGCGATAACCGTATCGACCGCCTCGCCTGCCAGGTTTCGATAGCGGTCACTCCCGCTTGTCACCAGGATGGGGCGAAGACCCTGGCGGCGGGCTGCTTGGACGAAGAGATGCCCGCTAGTGCTGCTTTCAAGGAAAACCATTGTTCTGTCTGGCATCGTGCTTGCCTCCTTTTTCTCTTCATGGCCGTTGCCAGCCGGCAATGTCGCCTGCACCACTGTCCTGGGGCAGAACCTCGCTATACGCTCGTCTGCACCAGGCGAAGCGCGTCCAGCTGGTAAATTGCGAGCTCGGCTCCGCTGTCGTTGCGGGACGTTCGGGACTGCTCTTGATCCATTCGGGACTGTTTGCCGCCAGCCAGTCGTCGTCATAGGCGGTGTCGATATATCGATGGCCTTCGTCGGGCATTAGTACCACGGTATTTTTGTCCCGGTGGCTGGCGCTCCACCAGGCGGCGACCTTGAACGCTGCTCCGCTCGTTGGGCCCATGAATAGGGCATGGCGGTGGTGCAAATCGCGGGTTGCCCGAAACGTCTCGGCTGCGGAAAGCCAGTGGACCTCATCCACTTGTGCATGGTCGATATTCTTCGGAAGCATGCTGCCGCCCAACCCACGGATCAAGCGCGGTGCATCCGGCTGCCCAAAGAGGACGCTGTTCATCGTGTCGACGCCAATAACGAAGAGGTCCGGAAACAACATCCGCAGATAGCGAGCTGTGCCGCAGAGCGAACCGCCTGATCCCACGGTTCCGACGAGGCAGTCGATGCGGCCGATCCGCTCGACCAGCTTCGCGGCGACTTTGGCGTATGACAGCGGGTTGTCCGGATTGTCATATTGGCAGGGCCAAAATCGGGATCCATTTTCGGAAAGCAGCAGGTGCAGGCGGTCGAGCCGCGCCTGTTGCAAGCCATGCCGCGGCTGCGGATCCATGATGATCTCGAGGCGGGCGCCAAGTTCCAGCAACCGCCTTTGCAGCTTTGGATCGATGGCCCAGTCGCAGACAATGAACAGCCCATTGCCAGACTGTGCCGTCAACATTGCCAGCGCCAGTGCGAAGGTGCCGGACGAGGTCTCGCAGATACAGCTCTCGGCCGTTATCTCGCCGCGCTCGAAGGCGTGTTCAAGGATAAATCTCGCGGGCAGGAGCTTCATCAGGAAGAATGCGGCGCCATACAGATTGCTTCCGATCTGTATCAGGCGAGGATCTTCGAAGTCCTCGAGATTTCGAAAATTGGAATACGCCATAGGGGCCCCTTGGGTTGGATGTTCACGCGTTGAAGATCCGGAACTGGAAGTCGGCTGCGCTGAGCGCGGAGCTCGCGCGATCGATTTTCTGCGGCGTTTCTGGGGCTCGGGGGTCGAACATCAGACCAACAACGGTCCCGCTATGGGCAACCTGGATGCCGAAGGCTCCACATTGGCCGGCTATTTCCTGGAGCGCGCGGAGACCTGGTTTCGGCAGGAACCTCTCATTCAGGTTGGCACTCGCGGTTGCGACTCTTCCGAGGAGATCCAGGTCTCCAAGCCTGATGGCCCTTCTAAGGAGGCTGCGCAGAGACTTGAAGGCCTCGGCCTCGAAAGTGTTGTACTGAGCCGGCACGAAATCGAGTGTCGAGACCGTCTTCAACGGCTCGGTGTCGACACTAATGATATCGATCGGAGGAACCGGCCGATGGAATGGCTCGATTACTTCCCCCTCCCGCTGGGCAAACAACACGGCGTTCTGCGTAAAGAGAGTCGCGTCACAGGCCGTTTCCGCCCCAACGGCGACGCGCATGATCTCTTCATTGGTCCAACTGACATCCAGATAGTCGATGACGGCATGGATGGCCGCCAGCACATCGGCGGTTGATGAACCAAGACCTCGGCCGGCGGGTATGTCGGACGCAATCACAAGGTGCCCGCCGCAACTTTCGCACCCTGCCTGGAGCATGGCGAGTTCGGCGGCCCTTCGCGCCTTTTCACAGGAGCTGGGAGAGACAGTTACATGTTCACGTGCGTTGGGGAAAAAGACCGCTTCTGACCGCAGATGGCGGCAGGGAAGGGAAACCAGTCCCCTATGTCTATGACATCTCTCGTCCTCGAATATACCCTGCAGGATCTCGCCATGATGAGCCCGAGCCTCTCCAATTCCTCGCCCGTTCGGCATTTCGACCTCCCCATGCTCCCGTGGATGACAGACGTGACGGACTGATCGTGTCACCGAGCGGGGAGGAATTCGACGCGAGCTTCGTTAAGATTGTGCAATTTTTTGTTGAGATCTTTGCAAAGGGCAGGATCTGCGTCATGCAAGACTTGCGCAACCCTTGGCAGGCATTGTCGCCCCTGCCGCATGTCGTCAATCGACCCGCCAGGGACCAGTCGAGGGAAGATGCCTAACTGCCGATTGGTGTGTCGGGAAAGGGCTCGCAATTCTGCGACTTGCAGCCCGCCAAACACGAGCCATAATTGCCGGAAACAGCGCGCCTTGATAGGGATAGCCAGGCCGACTGGCCGAGAGACATCCAGTATTCCGGCCATATCCTGGCGCAGCTTCGTGAGGATGGACGGTGTCTCCGACTGTGATGCTGGTTTCCCCCAGCCTGGACTTTCTTCTTTTCATGAAGCACATGCTGGAAACAGATGGTTTCGCGGTGGTACTGGCCAAAGATCCCGATGAGGTCGTCGAACGGGTCGAGATGATCAAACCGCAAGCGGTGATCGCCGAGTGCCGTGCCTCGAGCACGATGTGCCGTGAACTGTGTATACAGCTGAAGACCGCCCACTCGACGCGCTTGATAGCGTTCATACCATTGATCGAACCGGGTGCGGAGGCACTTTACCTCGAGATGATCCAGGCAGGGGCTGATAGGCCGTTCCATCGCCCGTTCGAACCAATCAAGCTTCTCGAATATCTTCGTACCTTGTCTGCCGACCGGCAACGCTCGGACCAGCAAGGAACATTGAGTTCGGGTGGGATCGAACTCAATGTCCGGACCCGCCGCGTCCAGCGCGACGGTTTGATGATCAATCTCGGCGCCCTCGAATTCAACCTCCTACAAATATTCCTGCAGAATCCGGGTCGGGTCTTTCGACGCGAGGAGTTGATCGCACTCGGCTGGCCCGCAAATACATTCGTCGACAATCGTACCGTCGATGTCCGGATCGGACTGCTGAGGAGGTCACTGCGGTCAAACGGCGGGCCGGATGTCATCCGCACTGTCCGCGGCATCGGCTACGCATTCGATGCTGATCAGCAGGACTGAGCACCGGCGTTTGACAATCTTGCGGTCACGGATCTTTCCGCTCCGTCATGGCATTTGACAGGCAGTTAGAGCAGGAGCTGACAGTGCTTGCAGTATTCCAAGGCTCCCTGCTGCACGTCTTGAGGCGGTATGGCGAGCGAGGTAAAAGCCTTGGCGGCGGTATAGGCGGGCGACGTTCGCTCCCGGGCATTTCCCACGGAAGAGCCTATGCTCAAATACCGGTCTTGATGGGCGCGGCTTGTTGAGTTGGCGACCAGGAAAATCCCGACCCTTCCAGCCGTCTCGGGGGTTCCACTGCCTCCCGGACGTCCTCCGAAGGTCGCGCCTCAGTCCTTGAGCTTAGCCCTTCCCATTCGTGCCGCCTGGGAAATCGCTCTATGCGAAAATCCTCAATGGGCGTCTTGGTCGTGCCGGTCGAGATCAATTCGGCCATCACCTCGCCGACACCGGGACCGAGCTGGAAGCCGTGGCCGCAAAAACCGAAGGCATGGAAGAGGCCCGGCGTCGTCGCCGATGGTCCCATGACCGGAAGGCCGTCGGCAACATAACCCTCGCAGCCGGACCAGGTGCGGATCACCGAGACATTGGCAAGCGCCGGCAGGATCGGCAGGAGGGCACGCAACTGGCCAGGAAGCCGGGCGGGGTCGGCCTTGGCATGGCCGGTGTCAAGCGAAACATCGGTACGTTCCGCGCCGCCACCGAAGACGATGTTTCCGCGCTCCACCTGGCGCAGGTACCCGCCGCCGTGGTCATGAGCCCAGACGCCGACGACCGGCAGGATGCGATGCGGCAGCGGCTCGGTTACCCCCATCTGCGGCCCCTTCGCGACGATCGGAACGGCCTCCCCGAACTGCGCAGAAATCCGGGCGCCCCAGGCGCCCGCGGTGTTGAGGAGGGAGGCAGCGGCATGGACGCCGTTCGAGGTCTCTACCTCGAAGCCATAGGCGCTTCGCCGGATCGCTTTCACCTCTACGCTCTCGACGATCTCGGCACCCAAACGTCTCGCGGCATCCGCGAAAGCCGGAGCGATCAGGCGCGGATTGCCGCTTCCATCCTCCGGGGAAAAGGATGCGGCGATCGCCTCGGGTCCGAGCCCCGGAAAACGTGCATGGAGCTCGGTCGCGGTAAGTTCCTCAAGGTTGAGCCCCCAAGGTCTGGCAGTCGTCGCGAAGCTGCGCATCTCGTCGATACCCGCCTGGCTGAACACCAGCCGGACATGGCCGGTCGCCCGAAACTCGACGTCCCGATCCAGCATCTCCGCCGCCTTGCCCCAAACCGTTAGGGATCGTCGGGCGAGGGGAAGTTGCGGCAGGTATCGGCCGCTGCGGCGGATATTGCCGAAGGAAGCGACCGTCGCGCCGCTGCCGACCCGGTTCCGCTCGATGAGCGTCACGCGCAGACCACGCCGGGCGAGGAAATAGGTCGATGCGGCCCCCATCAGGCCACCACCCAGCACGATCACATCCATAAGGCCGTTTCCGCAATGTCGTTCATCCCCGCCACCATCCCGGTGCGGGCGGCCGGTGTCAAAGTCGAGGTTTTCATCATCCCATAAGCCGGACCTATGGGACGTCCCCTGGCGAGGCATAAGCCGCACTTATGGGCGGCGGCTTTTTCGCTCTTGGACCGCCTTTGCCCATTCGTGCCAGCTTAATGACAAGCAGCAGGAAAGGATTGAGCAACATGGACAGTGCGGCCGCGCCAGGCAAGGGAACCAGCGATCAGCAGGACTGGAAGATCGGCGTCGATATCGGCGGGACCTTCATCGACTTCTGTGCACTGGAAACGCGATCCGGCCGGGTTGCCTCGCTCAAGGTTCTGACGACACCAGACGATCCGGGTGCGGAACTGATGACGGGACTGTCGCTTCTGGCCGAACGGGAAGGGCTCGAACCGGCAGCCGTCAGCCGTTTTGTCCATGGAACGACCGTCGGCATCAACACCGTGATCCAGCGTCGCGGCGTGTCGCTGGCGCTGATGACCAATGCCGGTTTCGAAGACGTCATCGAGCTGGCGCGGTTGCGGATGCCGGACGTCTATTCCCTGTTCTGCTCCCGGCCGGACCAGCTCATCGCCCGCGACATGATCTTCGGCATCCCCGCTCGTTTGCGGGCGGATGGAAGCGAGGTCGAGGCGCCGGATCTGGAGGCGGTTGCGGCAGCGGTTGCAAAGGCGAAGGCCAATGGCGCCGCCGGTATAATCGTCTCCTTCCTGCATTCGTGGCGCACCGACATCCATGAGGTGGCGGTCCGCCGAGAAATCGTCCGGATCGCCCCCGAACTCTTCGTCTTCACGTCGTGCGAGGTCTGGCCGGTGATCCGCGAATACGAGCGGACCACCACTGCTATCCTCAACGGTTACGTCCATCCCCGCGTCTCCGGTTATCTGACCGCACTCGAGGAAACGCTGTTGTCGCGTGGCGTCACGGCGCCGGCGCTGCTGACCAAGTCGAACGGCGGCGTGATGAATGCCGACGAAGGCAAACGGTCCTGCGTGCAGATGCTGTTGTCCGGCACGGCCTCCGGTGTCATAGGCGCTGCCTGGCTCGCCCGTCGTGCCGGCGAGAAGCATATCCTTACCCTCGATATCGGCGGCACCTCGGCCGACTTTGCCCTGATCATCGACGGCGAACCGCAATTCGGCACCGGTGAACTGGTCGGCGAGTTCCCGTTGCATATCCCGTCCGTGTCGGTCAGCTCGATCGGCATAGGCGGCGGTTCTATCGCCAGCGTCGATGCGCAGGGCGTTTTGCGGGTCGGACCGGAATCGGCCGGCTCGACACCTGGACCAGCCTGTTACGGAGGGGGCGGAGAGCAGGCGACTGTGACCGACGCCATGGCCGTCTGCGGCTGGCTCGGTCACAGCCAGATGGCCTACGGTCAACTGCAGATCGACGTCGGCCTTGCTCGCGCGGTCGTCACGCGGCTTGCTGAAAAGATAGGCCGGAGCGCGGAGGAGGCCGCCCAGGCCATCCTCGACGTCGCCATCTCGGAAATGTTCGTGGAGGTCGAGAAACTCGCCTCGCGCGCCGGCGTCGATCTCAGGGAATTCACGCTGATGCCGTTCGGCGGCGGCGGCCCGATGCTCGGCGCGTTCCTCGCCCGCGAATTTCATATGGCGAAGGTGATCGGCGCACCGCGCCCGGGTGTCGTCTCGGCGCTCGGGGGCCTGGTGGCAGATCTGCGCGGCGACTTCATCCGCACCGTGTTTACACATCTCTCCGACCAGGCGGCGCCGCAAATGCGCGAGGCGCTGGACGCGCTTGCCGTCGAGGGGCGCAACTGGCTCGCCAAGCAGGGGCATGCCGGTGCCGCGACGCTCAATGTCTCCGCCGACATGCGTTATGTCGGCCAAAGCTTCGAGATCGAGGTGCCAATCCAGCCAGCCTGGATCGCCGAAGGCAAGCTCGGTTCGATCGAGGAAGCCTTCCATGCCATGCATGCCCGGCTCTACGATTTCCATGATCCCGACGGAGCGATCGAGATCGTCAACCTGCGTCTCTCGGCCATCGGGGCCGGCCCGGCACTGGAAATCCCGGTCAATGCCCGAGAGGACGGTGAGGCGGCTAACCCCGAGCGCGAGATCCCGGTCTTTACCGGCAAGAGCTACGAGTGGATCGGCCTCTATCGGCGTGATCGCCTGCGTCCCGGCAGCCGCTTCGCCGGCCCGGCGGTCGTTGCCCAGGAAGATACGACCTTTGCAATCCCGAGCGGCACACATGTCGAGGTCGATCGTCAACTGAACCTGCACCTCACCTTTTCGGAGTAATGGCCCATGTTCGATCCCTTGAACCTTCAGGTGTTTGCCAATCACACCCGCGCTGCCGCCGAAAACATGGCTTATACGCTGCAGCGGACCGCGCATTCCGCTTTCGTCAAGGAGACGGAAGACTTCACGGTCATGCTGGTCAACCGCAAAGGCGAGACGTTCGGCGTACCGATGGGAATGGGCGCGACCTGGTATCCGGGTCTCACCTATGGCCGCGCGATCGCGATGATCGACGACTACAAGCCCGGCGACGTGGCATTCACCAACGATCCCTATTCCTGCTTCGTGGCGACGCACGCGCCGGACACCCATCTGTGGAAACCGGTCTTCTACGATGGCGAGATCATCGCCTGGACCGGCGGTCATATCCACAACACCGACATGGGCGGCGCGGTGCCGGCCTCCCTGTCGCGAGCGTTGACGGAAATCCATCAGGAGGGCATCCGCTTCCCGCCGATGAAACTGGTCAATGAAGGTGTTTTCGACGAAGACATCCTGAAGATCATGACCACCAATGTCCGCAAGCCCGATCTCAATATCGGCGACATGAAGGCCCTGGTCGGGGCGCTCAACACGGGCGAGCGCAAGATCCTCGCCATGGTTGAAAAATTCGGGAGGGAGGTCTTTCTCGAAGGCACCGAGGTCCTGCTCGACCACGCCGAAGCGCAGGCGCGCGATCTTCTGCGCTCGATGCCTGACGGGACCTGGAAATTCGTCGATTATGCCGACGAGGATTCGGTCGAAGCCAACCCGTGCCGGCTGAAGCTGACGCTGACGATCCGGGCCGACGAGGCGATTCTCGATTTCACCGGTTCCGATCCGCAGCTCGGCTCTTCGCTCAATGTCCCGTCGGGCGGCGATCCGCGCCATACGATGCTTCTGGTCGGTGTCTATTACGTACTTTACACGCTGAACCCGAAGATCCTCCTCAATACCGGCCTGACGAGACCGTTCACCTGCATCACGCCAAAGGGCAGTGTCCTCAATCCGATCGCGCCGGCTGCGGTCGGCATGCGCTCGCTGACCTGCGCGCGGCTGCGATCCGTCATATTCGGCGCCTTCTGCCAGGCCGTGCCTGAAAAGCTGCCGGCAGCACCTGCAGGCAACAATTGCATCGTCAACGTCATGACGACCGACGAACGAAACGGCCGTACCGTGATTGCCGCCGTCAATCCGGTGGTCGGCGGCGGCGGCGGCATGCCCCACCGCGATGGCACCAACGGCTCCGGCGCCGATGCCGCCTATCTCAAGAATACGCCGATCGAGATCACCGAGACGGAAGTGCCGATCGAGTTCGTCAAATACGGCCTGGCAAAGGACAGCGGTGGCGCCGGACGCTGGCGCGGCGGGCTGGCGACCGAAATGGCCTTCCGGGTCTTCTCGCCCGGCAGCCGTATCACCGCCCGCAACCGCGACCGCAGCTTTTTCCGACCCTGGGGCACGCTGGGCGGCAGAGCGGCCGGCCTCTCCGACATGGTGCTGAACCCCGGCCGCGACGACTTTCAGCGGCTCGGCAATATCGATACCGCGGTTCTGCAGCCCGGCGATGTCCTGGAGATCCGCTCAGCCGGCGGCGGCGGGCGCGGCAACCCGATCGAGCGCGAGACCTGGCGCGTCGCGCAGGACGTCGCACGCGGTTATGTTTCCTCCGAGGCTGCCGGGCGTGACTACGGCGTCGTCATCCGCGGCGGCATCGTGGACGAGGCTGAAACCGAAAAGGTGAGAGCCGCTCGGACCGCGCCGACCGGGCACTTCCACTATGGTCCCGAGCGCGAGGGCTACGAGGCGCAATGGACGCCTGAGGCCTACGACCTGCTGACCGACCTGCTGCAGGGCCTTCCCATCCATTGGCGCTTCTTCACCAAGACGGAGATCTTCCGTCGGATGAAGGGGCGGATCGGAGCCGAAGGCGTGGCCGCCGCGTTCGCGGATGTGCGCGCACGTTTCACGAACATGCCAAGCCCTGCCGAGGCACGGAAAGAGGCTGCCGAATGACGTCGCGATTGCAGCCTGCCGGCCTGTGGGGCCGAATTGTGCGCCTTGCCGAAAAGGGCAGGCCGCCGGTGCGGTTCCGGCTGGATGGCGTCGATTGCGAGGCACTGGCCGGCGACACGGTGCTCACCGCCGTCCTGGTCTGCGCGCCTGCCGTGCGCCAGTCGGAATTCGGCAAAGAGAAACGGGCCGGCTTCTGTCTGATGGGAGCCTGCCAGGATTGCTGGCTGTGGCAGGAAGAGGGCGGGCGGCTGCGTGCGTGTTCCACATTGGTCACCGAGGGTATGCAATTGCGGACTGTGCCGCCGGAAACATGGCCATGACGCCGCCGGGCGCTGAAAACGTGGTGATCGTCGGCGCCGGCCCGGCCGGAATCCGCGCCGCCGAGCGTCTGGTCCATGCCGGGATCAGACCCATCGTCATCGACGAGGGCATCAAAGCCGGCGGCCAGATCTATCGACGCCCGCCACACGGTTTCGCGCGACCGCCGGCCCAGCTCTACGGATCGGTAGCCCGCAAGGCCGCGGCGCTTCATACGGTGTTCGACCGCATGGTTGCCGCCGGACAGATCGACTATCATCCGCAAAGTTCGGTCCTGACGATCGCCGGCCATTTCCTGCAGGCGCTGACGCCGGCCGGTCGCAGGGATTTCACCTACGACCGCCTGATCCTTGCCACCGGCGCCATGGATCGCCTGGCGCCGGTCCCCGGCTGGCAGGCGCCGGGTGTCTACAGCCTCGGGGCGGCACAGATCGCCCTGAAGGCGCAGGGCGTGGCCCTCGGCAGCCGGATCGTTCTTGCCGGTTCGGGGCCGCTGCTGACACTCGTCGCGACCCAGTTGGCGAACGCCGGCGCCAAAATCGCCGCGATCCTCGACACGTCCGCGATCCGCGATCAGGCGGCGGGTCTTCCGGGCATGCTGGCAAGGCCGGGCCTGGTCCTGCGTGGCCTGCTGATGCGGACAAAGCTCGGCCGGCTTTATCATGCCGGTGTGACCTTGGAGCGGATCGAAACAGACGAACGCGGCCCCGTCGGCCTGTGCTGGCGGGATGCAAACGGCCGGGCCCATGTGACGGCATGCGACATGGTTGGCCTCGGCTGGCATCTGCGCGCCGAAACGCAGCTCGCGGGCCTGGCAGGCTGCAGGTTCGACTACGACGAAAGCTGGTCGCAATGGCTGCCCCGGACCGACCGGATGGGCAGGGCGGCCGAGGGGCTTTATCTGGCCGGTGATGGCCTGAGAATTCTCGGTGCGGACGGGGCGGAGGTCGCCGGTCGGCTTGCCGCGACTGCCTGCCTTGCCGATATGGGGCTTCCTTCGCCGGACGCGGGGTCGGATCTGCGCCGGTTGGGCCGATATGAACGGTTTGCCCGCGCCATTGCACGTGCCTTTCCCTGGCCCGGCGACATGGTCCGCGCCGTTCCCGACTGTACGATCGTCTGCCGCTGTGAAGGGGTGACGGCGGGCCAGTTGCGCGAGAGCGTCGTTTATGGCGGGGGCGAAGCCAACCGGGTCAAATCGCTGGCGCGCGTCGGAATGGGCCGCTGCCAGGGGCGTTACTGTCAGCTCGCCTGTGCCGAGTTGATCGCCGAGAAGGCGTGCATCAAGGTTTGCGATGCGGGACGGCTCCGCGAACAGGCGCCGGCCAGGCCCCTGCCGATCGGCCTGTGGGTTCGCGATGCCTGACCGGTTGGCTAGCAGGCTTATGGTACCAGACCGCTTGCCTTCAGGACGCTGGCGCAGGCGTCGCGCAGATTGTCGCGCATGGCGAGATGGCTTCCCGTCAAAGGCCGGTCCCGGCTGGTGAGCAGGGCAATCGGCACGGAAATCTTCTGCCGCAGCGGCTTGAGGACAAGGCCCGGGAATTGCTGCCATGGCAGGAGCCCGTCAACGATTGCGACACCAAAGCCGTCGCGGACGAAGGGGAGGGCGGTAATCGAGATATCGATCTCGATCGCCGGGTTGAATATCTGCATTTCCGCGGCCGCGGCGCTGACCAGAAGGCGGCCCGGCAGTGTGCCGGCCCGGTAGGAGATCAAAGTCTCGTCCTGCAGGTCGGCAAAGCCGATCCGATCCAATTCGGCCAGCCGATGGTGTTCAGGGACGATGCAGACAAGCTGCGTGTGCCCGAGTGTCTCCACCTCGATGCCGGGGCGGGCCGTGTTGTTCATCACGATTCCAAGCGGCGCATCACCGTCCCGGATCATATCGACGACGTTGACCAGCGGGGCGATCAGCGAGCGCACGACGATATCGGGATGGGCCGCACGGAACGACAGAAGCGCTTTGGGTACGATCGCCATCGCCGGCGGTGCCGATGCGGCGACCCGGATCAGTCCGGTGCGGCCGAAACGCATGTCCGTGGTGCGGCGCCGAAGGGCGCCGAGTTCGGAGAAAATCCGTTCGCACTCCGGATAAAGTTCTTCGGCCTCCCGGGTCGGAACCAGCTTCCCGCGGACCCGGTTGAAAAGCTTGAAGCCCAACTGGTCCTCGGCATGCAGCAGGATCTGGCTGAGCGCCGGCTGCGATATGTTGAGCATCGCTGCAGCTCCGGTCACCGTTCCGGTCCGCATGAGCATGCAAAAGACCTCAAGCTGGCGTGCCTGCATCCGGTTCACCGTGTCCTTTGGTTCGCGGGTCTCACTCTAGTCTATAGGCTCCAAGATCAGAAATCCGCCACCTTGCCCCAGGCGGACGTTTGAAAACGTTTGGGATGATAGGGTAGCGGGTCGACGATCGGGGTGGCGGCGGTGACGATGTCGGCGATCAGGTGGCCGGCGCCGGGTCCGATACCAAAACCGTGGCCGCTGAACCCCGCGGCCAGAACGAAACCCGGAACACTCGCGACTTCGCCGATCGCCGGAACCCCGTCGGGGGTCGAGTCGATATAGCCGGCCCAGCTCGCAGTGATGCGGCGCCCGCCGATCGCCGGCAGCAGTTCGACGGCGCGCTTATATGTCAGCTTGATCGTGCTGGCGTCGATGGCCGGGTCGAGGATGCGCATATGCTCCATCGGCGTTGGCCGGTCCAGCCGCCAGCGGGCCAGGCTTTCATGACCGCTGCGCAGACCTTCAAGGCCGCCGGGTGACAGGCTGCGCCAGCGGCGCATGAACATCGGCAGGAACTGCGCCGCGAAACGGATGTTCTGGGCCGTCAGGTCGATCCGTCCGCGTCCGCTGATGGCGAGCGTGTGGCCACCGTCACCCCGGCGGGTCACCGAGACGCGGGCGGTGTGGAGCGCATCCGGCAGGTTCCCGTCACCGGGACCGACGGAGAGAATGGAGGAGCGGGTCGAGGCCTGCGGGAACCGAATGCCGAGCTGGCGGCAGAAGGACGACGCCCAGGCACCGCCGGAAAGGATTGCGACCTTGGTCCGGATCGTGCCGTGTTCGGTTACCACAGCCGAGAGCCTGCCGCCTTCCGTCTCGATGCCGCGCGCCGCGCAGTTCTGGAGCACCGCCCCGCCCAGTTTTACGATCGCGCGGGCGACTGCCGGGGCCGCGTTGGCGGGGTCGGCGGTCCCGTCCGTCGGCGAGTACACGCCGCCTTTCCAGCTGCGTCGCGTCGCCTTGCCGCGCTCGGTTGCCTCGGCACTGTCGAGCATGTGGGTGGTGACGCCCACCGTGCGGGCGAAATCCCGCCAGCGGGCCCAGCCTGCCAGTTCTTCCTCGTTGTTGCTGAGATAGAGGAGACCGCAGCGCCGGAAGCCGGTATCCTCGCCGGTCTCGGCGGCAAAGCGTTCCCACAGGTCGAGGCTTTTGGTCGCCATCGGAAGTTCGCGCGCATCGCGGTTCTGCTGCCGGCACCAGCCCCAGTTGCGGCTCGACTGCTCGGCGCCGACACGCCCCTTCTCGACGAGCACCACCTTCAGGCCGCGTCCGGCGAGATAATAAGCCGTGAAGACGCCGACGATACCGGCCCCGATGACGACCGCGTCGGCGGCAGTCGGCAGTCGGGCGTCGGTTTCGACGAGCGTGAGCGGTGCTGGCATGACAATCGATCTCCTGGCGCAGACGGGTCGGTGCGTCATCATAATGGTGCATCCCGTATCGAGGTTACTGCACACGCCGCTTGAACCGCACAAGATTCCGCTCATGGCCGATGATGCAACTTATTGTGCCGACCGTTCGTGCGCAGAATGGAATAGACAAGACAAGCCAATACGTTAAAGTCGATCTCGGAAATCTGCGGCATAAAATGCCGCTGCCCTTGGGAGGTGTCCTCACGTGAAGCTCGATCGTATCGACATCAAGATCCTCTACGAGTTGCAGAAGAACGGTCGCATCACCAATGTCGAGCTTGCCGAACTGGTCAATCTTTCACCCAGCCCCTGCCTGATGCGGGTCAAGAAGCTTCAGCAAGAAGGGTATATCGAGGGTTATTCGGCCCAGATCAACATCGGCAAGCTTGGCCAGACCTTGACGGTCTTCACCGAGATCACGCTCAAAAACCATCGGCAGATCGACTTCGCGCGTTTTCTCGCAGCCGTGGAAAAAGTCGACCAGGTGATCGAATGCCACCTGGTGTCGGGCGGGTACGACTATATGCTCAAATTCGTCACCGCCGGTATCGGCGAATATCAGACAATCATGGAACGGCTGACCGATATGGATATCGGAATCGACAAATATTTCAGCTTCGTTGTCCTGAAGTCACCGATCGTCAAAGCGCATATGCCGCTCATCAGCCTGTTCCGGGTATAGCCGCGCTTGGGTCCAAGCCGCATTGCCCATGGAAGTTAGACGGCAATTGCCGCCTCAGCCGTGCACATAGGTTTTGACGAGTTCCGGATCGCGCTCCAGGCGATCGAGCCAGCTCGGATCGAGCTTCGGCACGGACGAGAACAGCAGTTTCGAATAGGGGTGCTGCGGGACCTTCGAGATCGCAGGCGTGATTTCCTCGACCTTGCGGCCGTTATACATCACGACGATCTCGTCGCAGATCGCCTCGACAACCGAGAGATCGTGGCTGATGAAGATGTAGGAGAGGGAAAGTTCCCGCTGCATTTCCTTGAGGAGATCG
The DNA here is from genome assembly GCF_002968555.1 of Neorhizobium sp. T6_25. Classification (NCBI taxonomy): domain Bacteria; kingdom Pseudomonadati; phylum Pseudomonadota; class Alphaproteobacteria; order Hyphomicrobiales; family Rhizobiaceae; genus Neorhizobium; species Neorhizobium sp. T6_25. Next base: position 427,788 of record NZ_PVBL01000001.1, on the reverse strand, counting down.
ATGACCGCCGCGGCAACGACGGTGTCGAGGGCAGAGGTGATCTCGTCGCAGACGATCAGTTTCGGTTCGGCGGCGAGCGCCCGGGCAAAATTGACGCGCTGTTTCTGACCGCCCGAAAGCTCGGCGGGGGTCCGGCTGCGAAGGGTCTTCGGCAGGCGGACCATGTCGAGAAGCTCGTCGATCCGGGCATCCCGGATCTTGCCCTTCATGCCGTGGTAGAATTTCAGCGGCCGTCCGAGAATTTCCTCGATCGTTTTGGCCGGATTGAGCGAGGTGTCGGCATGCTGGAAGACGATCTGCAGCTCGCGCAACTGCTCGCGGCTTCTCTGCCGGGCGGAGCGGGCAAGGTCGCGCCCGTCGAGGGTTAGTTGACCGGCTGATGCGGGCAGGATACCGGCAATCGAGCGAGCAAGCGTGGACTTGCCGCAGCCGGATTCACCGATGATGCCGAGATTGCGGCCTCGTTCCAGGGAGAGGCTTGCCTCCTGCACGGCCTTGACGAGCGGCAGACCGTCGGCTTGGACTGGGCCGTATCCGGCAATCAGGCCATTGACCTTCAGGAGCGGCGCGTGTTCCCGCGCTGCAACGACGACGCTTTCGCCGCGAGACTTCGGTTCAAACGCCGACAGCAGCTCGCGCGTATAGGGATGCTTGGCATCGGACAGGATATCGGCGGTGCTGCCGACTTCCTGCACATCGCCGCCGCGCAGCACGACGATGCGGTCGGCGATCTGTGCGACGACCGCCAGATCGTGGGATACATAGACGCCGGCGATGCCGCTTTTCTTCATCACCGCCTTGAAGGCGCGCAGCACCTCGATCTGGGTGGTCACGTCGAGCGCGGTTGTCGGCTCGTCGAATATGACGAGCTTCGGATCGGCGATGAGCGCCATCGCGGCGGCAAGACGCTGCAACTGGCCACCAGAAACCTGGTGCGGATAACGGTTGCCGATCTGCTCGGGATTGGGCAGCGAAAGCGCCCTGAACAGGGAAATCGCCTTCTCCCTGGCCTGCGCTATCGGCATCAGACGATGGATGCGCGTCACTTCCACGACCTGGTCGATGATGCGCTTCGACGGGTTGAACGCGGCCGCGGCTGACTGCGGCACATAGGAGACCTCGAGGCCACGCACATGTGCGCGCTGAGGCTCGCTCAGCGTCACCATGTCCTTGCCGGCCACTGTGACGCTGCCGCTCGAGATCCGACAGCCGGGACGGGCATAGCCCATGATTGTCAGCGCGATGGTCGTCTTTCCCGATCCGCTTTCTCCGATTAGGGCGACGATTTCGCCCGGCGCAACATCGAGGTCGATGCCTTTGATAATCTCGATGCGACGGCCCGCATCGGTGGTTGCCTCGACCCTCAAATCGCGAATTTCTACGAGATTTTCCATTCACGTGCTCCGATCGCGGATCTTCTTGGGCAAATTGTCGATCAGCAGATTGACGCTGATGGTGAGGCTCGCAATTGCCAGCGAGGGAACGATGACGGCAGGCGCCCCGAATGGCAGGCCGCCGATATTCTCGTGAACCAGTGCTCCCCAATCCGCATAGGGCGGCTGGACGCCGAGACCCAGGAAGGAAAGCCCGGAGAGAAGGAGGACGACGAACACGAAGCGGAGGCCGAAATCGGCAAGCAGTGGCCCGGTGATGTTCGGCAGGATTTCCGAAAAGACGACATAAGTAATGCCCTCGCCACGGGTTCGGGCGACCGTGATGTAATCCATCGTATTCACGTTTACGGCAAGTGATCGGGCAAACCGATAGGCGCCGGGCGTGTAGATCACGGCGAGCATGATGATCAGAACGGGAAGCGACGACCCGACCGCGGCAGCGACGACCAGACCCGAAAGCTTGCTGGGAATTGAGTTGAGGGCGTCGAGGAGGCGGCTCAATAGCGTATCGAACCAGCCGCCGATAACGGCAGCCGCCATGCCGAGCGCCGCACCGCTGAAACACGCAAGGCAGACGGCCGCAAGCGAGATGCCGACCGTATAGCGGGCGCCCATCATGATGCGCGAGAACATGTCCCGGCCCAGATAGTCGGAGCCGAGAAGCAGTTTGCTGCTCATCGGGCCGAAATAGTCTTCGTCGATGATCTCGCCGACGGGATAGGGGATGATATGGGGCGCGAGAAGGGCGATCACCGCCCAGAAGAGAATGATCGCAAAACCGATCATTCCAACCCAGCTGAAACGATAACTCACTCTACGGGGCCGCGTTGTAAGCGTCGTCATGGTCAGCGCACCCTCGGATTGGCCAGGATTGCAACAATGTCGGCGAACGTGATGAGTGTGAGGTAGCCGACGCAGAAAATGATGGCGCAGGATTGAATGAGCGGCAGATCCCGCGTGGAAACACCATCGACCATCAGCTTTGCGACGCCCGGGTAGTTGAAGATCGTCTCGACGATGATGACGCCGCCGACCAGATAGGAGAGCGAGAGAGCAATCGCATTGGCGATCGGGCCGACCGCATTCGGCAATGCGTGCAGCAGGACTGCGCGCCAGCGTGACGCACCTTTGAGGATCGCGGCCTCGACATAGGGCGTGTTGATCGTATCGATGACGGCGGCGCGGGTCATGCGGATCATCTGGGCCGAGACGACAAAGGTGAGCGTGATGACCGGCATGGCGTAAATCCTCAGCACCTGCCAGAAGGACGTGACATCGCTGGCGAACGAAAGCGCCGGCAACCATTTGAGATAGACGGAGAACAGGAGCACGGCCGAGGTCGCAATCATGAACTCGGGCACCGAGATGATGCCGATCGTCAGGATCGTCACGATACGGTCATAGACCGAACCGCGAAACATAGCGGCGGTGATGCCAAGCGTCAGCGACAGGGGAACCGCAAAAAGAGTGACGATGCCGGCAAGGCGCATCGTGTTGACGAACCGCGCTCCGATCAGCTCTGCGACCGGTAGATTGTTGACATAGGATATCCCCAGATCGCCCTGCAGCAATCCGATGAGCCATCGCCCGAAGCGGAGGAAGGCGGGTTCGTCGAGATGCATCGCGGCCCTGAGGCCGGCAACGGCGTCCGGCGTCGCGGCCTGACCGAGCAGGATCGTGGCAGTATCGCCAGGCAGCATTGCCGTTGCAAAGAAAACCGCAAAGGACACGATCAGCAGCGTCAGCGCGGAACTGCCGAGCCGGTTCGTGATGAGTCCAAGGACGTAGGTGCGCAATGGGATCTCCTTGCCTGAAAAGTTCGAGATAGCCGGCACCATCCATGGACGAACCAGGACAGCGCTATCAGGCGCAACCACGGCGGCAGAGAAAGCTTCCCCTGCCGCCAAGGATCAAGCCTCAGGCGTCGAGCCAGACGTATTCGGCAAAGGCGTAACCCATCATGCCGCCGAGCGGGTTGGCTTCAAGGCCCTTCAATTTCCCCGAGATCGCATCCACGTTCGAAATGTAGACCGGGATGACCGTACCGGCTTCCTCGGAAATCATCACCTGCATCTGGCCGTAGATTTCCTTGCGCTTGGCCTCGTCGAGAAGACCGCGCGCCTCGACGAGCATATTATCGAATTTCTCCGACTTGTACTGGCTTTCATTCCACGGTGCGTTGGAGGCATAGAGAAGCGAGAACAGGATGTCCGGCGTTGGCCGCGGGTTGATATTGCCGAAGTGAACCGGTGCCTTCAGCCAGTAATTCGACCAATAGCCATCGGAAGGAACGCGCTGAACGTCAAACTTCATGCCGATCTCGGAACCCGACTGCTGGAGGAGCGTCGCCATTTCAACCGCCGCGTTCGGCGCTTCCGACGTGATCATCGGGATGGACTGGCCGAGCAGGCCGGCCTTCTGGAAATGGAACTTGGCCTTGTCCGGATCGTAGGCTTTCGGTTTCAGTTCCGCATTATGATAGACGCTGGCCGGAGAGACCGGCTGGTCGTTTGCGATTTCGGCGAGGCCACGCAACACGGATTTCTGAATCTGCTGCCGGTTGATTAGATATTTCATGCCGGCAGCGAAATCGGCCTTGTTGCCGGGGGCGAGATCGAGACGGATGTTGAGGTCGGTATAGTTGCCCGACGTCGTCTGCGACAGCACGAAGCCGGGTTGGCTTTCCACCAGCTTCATCGAGCGCGGCTTGATCGACGCCGCGAGATGGATATCCCCCGAAAGCAGAGCGTTGACGCGCGCGTTGTCGTCGCTGATGGCGAAGAATTCGAACGAATCCACGTTGGGACCGTCAGCCTTGAAGTAGTTGGGATTCTTGGTGAAGATCGATTTGACGCCCGGCTGGAAGGTTTCCATCTTGAACGCGCCGGTACCGATGCCCTTCGAAAAGTCGGTCGTCCCGTCCTGCACGATCATGAAATGGTGCTGCGACAGGATGGTCGGCAAGTCGGCATTCGGGTTGGCCAGGGTAATCTCGACCGTCAGCGAGTCGACGTCCTTGACGTCGGCGATCTGTTTGGCAATCGCGTTGACCTTGGAGCCGACGGCAGGATCGAGATGCCGCTTCAGCGAGAAGACGACGTCTTTCGACGACAGCGACTTGCCGTCGTGGAAGGTGACGCCGGAGCGAAGCTTGACGGTCCAGACCTTGGCGTCTCCGCTCTTGATGCTTTCGGCAAGTTCCATCTGAACGGTGCCGCCCTTATCAAGGAAAGTCAGGCGATTGTAGATTGCGCAACAGCGGACGTAGTCGGTCGACAGCGACGCCTTGGCCGGATCGAGTGTATCGGCGGTCGACGACGACCAGCCGGCCGCCTTCAAATGCCCGCCCGACTTCGGGGTGGCCGCCACCGCGCTGGAGGCGCGGCCGAGGATCAGGCCACCTGCGGAAAGCGCAACGCCACCTGCCAACATCATCGTCAGCAGTTCGCGGCGGCTTGCGCCCCGGCGGATGGCGGTCTCGATCAAAGCGTCGTCGGACGTGGTCCAGTTCGTGATCTTGTCGTTCATGTCATTCCCCTTTTCGCTGGTTGGCGGGTAACCCATCTTCCGTGGTTTTGGCCCGATGCTTGAAAATCGTGAATTCTGTCAGCTGCCGTGCGCGGTCCTCACAGCTTCGGCCAGTCCGGCCATGGACTTGAAATGATAGTCGGGTTCGGTGAACTGCGACGGCTCGATCGTGCCGCCGTAGCCAGGCTGCGCATGTCGACGCTGGATCCAGCAATTCGTCATGCCGAGATCGCGGGAAACGCCAATGTCGTGATACTGGCTCTGGGCGACATGCAGGATGTCGCTCTTGTCGTCCCCATCCTTGGCAACGAAGTCGAACACCTTGTGGAAGAAGGCCGGATCAGGCTTTTCCGTACCGGTGTCGTCGGCGGTGAAAGCGGCATAAAACGGATTGCCGAGCGCCGCTGCGAAATAGTCGAAAGCCCAGCGGCGCGCATTGGTCATGGCGATCAGGCGATAACGCCTGCCAAGCTCTGCCATCGCCGCGGAACTATCGGGAAAAGCCTTCCAGATCTTGGCGGAATCCCGCAGGCGAATGCCATAGGCCTCCTCGGCCGGCAGTCCGAGCTTCGGCGCAATTGCAAGATAGACGCGCACCAGGTCGTCGGGGAAAAGATCGGCATCTCCGGAATACCGGGCGGCGCGATACAGGGAAAGCGCCTCTTCGCTGTCGATGGCGACATCGGCTTCGGCGGCGATCCCCTGCAGGCAGGACGTCAGGCCGCTCTCGAAATCGATGAGCGTGCCGACCACGTCGAAGGTCATGTACTTGAATTCCGGAAGAGCTTTTGTCAATTCCATATCCCCAGTTGATGCTGCTGGCGGAGCGCCGTCTGCGAAAGAATATGCTGTTCCCAACCTGGACCTTTTTCTATCAAAAATCCCGGATTTTCGGGCTTTAAGGCCCTCGTTAGCGATAATAGTGACAGTTCGACGGAACGGTTTTCGCCGAATCGGTAGGGCCGCTCGGCACAAAATTTCGAAAACGGGCTGTCGACGATATTTCGGCCGGCAGCACCGAGGCCGGGTCAACCCTTCACCGCGCGGCGGACATCGGGATCTTCCAGGGTCTGATCCAGTGTCTTTGCGGTGCGTTCGATAATCGCGTCGATATCCGCCTCCGTGCAGCAGAGCGGCGGGGCATATCCAATGACGCCGTTCGCAAAGGCCCGGATCACCAGTCCATTGTCCCAGGCGCGGTCGAACACCCGGCGGGCCGGCGCGGCTTCGGCCGGCAGAGGCGTTTTGGCGGCTTTGTCGGTAACCAGCTCGATGGCCGCCAGCATGCCGCGACCCCGGACATCGCCGACCAGCGGGTGGGACTTGAGGCTTTCGAGACCTGCCATAAGCCGCGCGCCGGCCTTGATACCGTTCTCGAGCAGCCCGCCTTCGTAGAGCCTCAGCACTTCCAGACCGACGGCGGCGCTGACAGGGTGGGCCGAATAGGTGTAACCATGCCCGACCGCCGAGGCACCGGCGCCATCGGCGATCACCTGGTAGACATGATCCGCCATGAGCACAGCGCCCATCGGAACGTAACCCGAGGTCAGGCCCTTGGCCGTCGTCATGAAATCGGGGACGATGTCATCCTCGCTGCAGGCGAACAGCGGTCCGGTGCGGCCGAAGCCGGTAATTACCTCGTCGGCGACGAACAGGATGCCGTATTCCTTGCAGAGGTTGCGGATCGCCTTCATCCAGCCCCTGGGCGGAACGATGACGCCGCCGGAACCCTGGATCGGCTCTGCATAGAAGGCCGCCACGCGATCGGCGCCGACCGCCTCGACCTTCGCTTTCAGCGCAGCAAGCGAGGCTTCGATGATCGATTTCGCGTCGTCGCCGACCGGGTTGCGATAGGGGTAAGGTGACGGAATCTTGTGCTGCCAGTCGAAGGGAATGCCGAAGCCCGCATGGAAGTTCGGCAGTGCCGTCAGGCCGGCGCCGACCGTGGAGGAACCGTGATAACCCTGCTCGATCGAGATGAACTGATCGCGTTGCGGCTGACCCTTGGCAATCCAGTAATAGCGGATGAAGCGGATCGTGCTGTCGACGGCATCCGAGCCGCCAAGCGTGAAGTAGACATGGTCGAGATCGCCCGGTGCACGGTCGGCAAGCTCGGCGGCAAGCCGGATGGCCGGCTCGGAACCGAGGCCGAAATAGGCGGTTGCGTAGGGAAGCTCCCGCATCTGACGGGCGGCGGCCTCGACGATCGACTCATGCCCGTAACCGGCATTGACGCACCAGAGACCGGCAAAACCGTCTATCAGTTGGTGTCCTTGAGCGTCGGTGACGGTCGCGCCCTTGCCCGAGGCGAGCACCCGCACGCCCTGCTGTTCATGGCCGCGATAAGACGCGACAGGATGGACGAGATGGGCGCGGTCGAGTTCGATGAGGGAATTGCTGAGCATGGTCGTCTCCGGATCAGCCGAGGGCTTGGTTGGCCAGGGCAAAGGTGGTGAATGTCGAGGTCGCGGGACGGACCACGACCGGGCGTGCCATTGCGATGCCGCCGCCCGCATGGGCGAGCGAATGCTCGGCCAGCCACGCGGCGAGGCCGGCATCGCCGGTATCGACCCTGAGGAAGACACCGGACCTGCGGCTCATGAAATGCCTGACGAGCGCCTTGGCATCCTCGAGATCCGTCGCGACGACGGGTCCGACGACCTCGCCGCGACCGAACGCCCTAATGCAGGCAAACCCTGCGATCTTGCCACTGCGGCGGATCACCGTGAACTCGCCGATTTCGGCGAATTTTGCCATCAGCGCCGAGCGGGTGGCGCCAAAGGCGTCGCGATCGATGGCGGCAATCTCGGAGAGATCGGAAGCCGTGGCGGTCTCGGTGTCGGTGGGCGCCGGTACTTCGCCAACGGTGCCCTGATGCTGGAAAACGGCGCCGGTCTTTCGGAAACCCAGCTTTTCATAAAGCGGCAGGCCGTCGGAGGTGGCGATCAGCCGAAGCGGGCGCTCGCCACCAAGTCCGAGGACTGCGTCCATCAGGCGGCGTCCGACGCCACGGCCACGCATGTTGGCGCCGACGATCACCATGTTGATCGTGGCGCAGTCATCGCCGTAAGGGGTCATCAATGCCGTGCCGACCACTTCGCCGGTCTCGTCCAACGCGACCACGCCGTGGCTCAGGTGCAGGGCGACCTGCCAGTCCTGCAGGCGGTGCGGCCAGTCGGCTTCGCGCGAAAGCTGGGTGGCGCGATCCAGGTGCTCGATGCCGAAAGGTATGGTTTCGATGTCTCCGACTTGCATCGACAATGCTCTCCATTTTGAGCTTCGAGTTTCGAGGGGAAGGGGCCGGACGATTATCCGAAGGCGGGGCCGGCGGCGGTATCTTTCGCCAAACCGGCGGCACGGGACCGCATCTTATGCCGCACGTCCGCAATCGTGGTCGAAAAAAGCCTGGTCGTCGGTCGCCACGCCGGCCACGATCTGCAACCAAATGCCAAACCGGCGCCACGATACGAAACTTTCTGCTTCGGATTGGGGGAAATCAGTCGGCTCGGCTGCCCGAAGCGGCCTTATGATCATGTCGTCAACCGAAAGGCTCGATGGGCCATCACGCAAGGACCAAGCGCATGACGACGTTCCGCCCGAAATACATCACCTTCGACTGCTACGGCACGCTGACCAACTTCCAGATGGCCGAAGCTGCGCGTGACCTCTATGGTGATCGTCTCGACGAGCCGCGCATGGTGAAGTTCATCAAGAATTTCGCAGCCTACCGGTTGGACGAGATCCTGGGCGACTGGAAACCCTATGCAGATGTCGTCCACAACTCGCTGGAGCGCAGTTGCAAGGCGAACGGCGTCGCCTTCAAGGATGAAGACGCCAGGATGGTCTACGAGCGCGTGCCGACATGGGGTCCCCATGCGGATGTTCCTGCCGGTCTTGCCAAGGTCGCCAGAGAAATCCCGCTCGTCATCCTCTCGAACGCGATGAACGACCAGATCCACTCAAACGTCGCAAAGCTGGGCGCTCCGTTCCACGCCGTCTATACGGCGGAACAGGCAAACGCCTACAAGCCGCGCTTTCGGGCCTTCGAATACATGTTCGATATGCTCGGCTGCGGCCCGGAGGACATTCTTCATTGCTCCTCGTCCTTCCGTTACGACCTGATGTCGGCGCATGACCTCGGCATCAAGAACAAGGTCTGGGTCAACCGGGGTCACGAGCCGGCCAACCCTTTCTATGGCTATGTGGAAATCTCCGACATTTCCGGCCTGCCGGGCGTGGTCGGTCTCTAAGGAAGGCCGAAGCCGATGCAATATGTCTCCTACTGGCATGATACGGCGCCCCGTTTTACGGGCGCCGTGGAAGGGCCGATCGAAGGTCACTACGACGTTGCCGTGGTCGGCGGCGGCTTTACCGGGCTCGGTGCGGCGCGCCAGCTCGCCATGGCCGGCGCGAAGGTTATCGTGCTGGAGGCGGAGACGGTGGGCTTCGGAGCGTCCGGCCGTAACGGCGGCCACCTGAACAACGGCCTTGCCCACAGCTACCTCTCGGCCAAGCAGGAGCTCGGCAAGGAGCGGGCAATCGCGCTTTACAAGGCGCTCGACAGCTCGATCGACACGCTAGAAGCAATCATCGCCGAGGAAGGCATCGACTGCGACTTCCGCCGCGCCGGCAAACTGAAGCTTGCTTCCAAGGCGCAGCATTTCGAAGGGCTTGCCCGGAATTTCGAAGTGGTTCACGCGGAGGTCGATCCGGATACGGCATTGCTGTCGCCGCAAGACCTCGCTCAAGAGATCGGATCACCTTTCCACGGCGCCATGCTGTCGAAGAAGAGCGCCATGATGCATATGGGACGCTACGTCGTCGGCCTCGCCGAAGCGGCAAAAAGGCGCGGAGCCATTATCGTCGAGAAGGCGACGGTCACCGATGTTTCGAAATCGGGTGGCCGACATGTGCTGAAGACGGCCAAAGGCTCGGTCACCGCCGACAATGTCCTGATGGCAAGCGGCGCCTACACGACGCCGAATTTCGGTTATTTCCGCCGGCGGATCATGGCGGTCGGCAGTTTCATCATCGCCACGCGGCCGCTTTCGGAGCAGGAAGTCGCCGCGACGATGCCGGGCAACCGCACCTGCGTCAACAGCATGAACATCGGCAACTACTGGCGCCTGTCGCCGGACAACCGGCTGATCTTCGGCGGCCGCGCGCGATTTTCGGCGACCTCCGACCAGCGTTCGGATGCGAGAAGCGGTGCAATTCTTCGCGATAGCCTGACCCGGATCTTTCCGCAGCTATCCCATGTGGAGATCGACTATTGCTGGGGCGGTCTGGTGGACATCACCAAGGATCGTTACCCGCGGGCGGGTTTCCATGACGGGTTATGGTACGCAATGGGTTATTCCGGCCATGGTGCGCAGCTGGCAACCCACCTCGGCATGACGGTCGCCGACGCCATCCTCGGCCGGCCTGACAGGAACCCCGTCAAGGGGCTCGACTGGCCGGCAGTTCCGGGTCATTTCGGCAAACCGTGGTTCCTGCCGCTGGTCGGGCTTTATTACAAGATGCTCGACAAGGTCCAGTAACGGAACTCTTGCCATCGTCGAGAACAAAAAAGGTGGGGTTGCGACCGCAACCCCACCTTTTTTGGATAAGCGTTCCGGGTGCGGAAACGGGCTCAGTTGAGCCCGCCGATATGGAAGGCCTTCACTTCCAGATATTCCTCGATCCCGAACTGCGAACCCTCGCGCCCCAGGCCCGACTGCTTGACGCCGCCGAAGGGGGCGACCTCGGTCGAGATCAGGCCGGTATTCAGCCCGACCATCCCGAATTCCAGCGCCTCGCCGACACGCCACGCCCGCTTGAGGCTTTCCGTATAGAAATAGGCGGCCAGCCCGAAGGGCGTGCCGTTGGCAATGGCGATCGCTTCTTCCTCGGTCTCGAAACGGAAGAGCGGCGCGACCGGGCCAAACGTCTCTTCGCTGGCAAGCTGCATGTCGGTGGTGGCCCCGGTCAGCACGATCGGAGCCGTGTATTGGCCACCGGCCGGCAGATCGGCCTTGGCCGTGACGATCTTCGCGCCCTTGGCGAGCGCATCCTCGACATGGCGGTTGATCTTGGCGATTGCAGCATCGTTGATCATCGGACCGATCGAAACGCCCGGCTCGGTTCCGGGGCCGACCTTCATGGCATTCACCCGGGCGGTGAGCTTTTCGGCGAAGCGATCGTAGATGCCGGCCTGCACGAGAATGCGGTTGGCGCAGACGCAGGTCTGGCCGCCATTGCGGAATTTCGAAATGATTGCCCCTTCAATGGCAAGGTCGATATCCGCATCGTCGAAGACGATGAAGGGGGCGTTGCCGCCCAGTTCGAGCGACAGCCGCTTGATACTGTCTGCCGCGCCGCGCATCAGCAGCGAACCGACCGGCGTGGAGCCGGTGAACGAGATCTTCCGCACGGTGGTGTTGGCCATGATCTCGGTGCCGATTTCCTTCGGCATGCCGGTGACGATGTTGACGACACCTGCCGGGATGCCGGCCATTTCGGCCAGAACCCCGAGCGCAAGTGCCGAATAAGGGGTGAATTCCGAAGGTTTCACCACGACGGTACAACCGGCCGCGAGCGCCGGCGCGATCTTGCGGGTGATCATAGCGTTCGGAAAGTTCCAGGGCGTGATGATGCCGCAGACGCCGACCGGCTCCTTCAGGACGATGATGCGGCGGTCTGGCGTCGGCGAGGGAATGGTCTGGCCGCCGATGCGGCGCGCCTCTTCCGCAAACCACTTGACGAAAGAGGCGCCGTAACGGATTTCACCGCGCGCCTCGTCGAGCGGTTTGCCCTGTTCGGTGGTCAGCATCAGCGCCAGATCTTCGAGATGTTCGATCATCAGGCCGTACCAGGTTTCAAGCAAGGCGGCGCGCTCTGCATGGGTACGCTTCTTCCAGGCAGGATAGGCCTTTTCGGCAGACTTGATCGCTGCGCGCGTCTCGTCGCCTCCCATGTCGGGAACGGTGCCGATCACCTCTTGGCTCGCCGGATCGAAGACGTCGACGGTCTTGCCGGAGCGGGCGCCGACCCAGGTGCCGTCGATCAAACCTTCTTGCCGAAACAGGGAGGGGAGCTTCAAATTCCGCATATGTCTAATCCTCGATACGATGTTTAGAGTGCGGCGAGCAGCGCCGAAGTGATGGCGTCTGTCCGGTCCTTGCCGGGAACCGTGCCGATGCCGCTTCCCGTGACCGCTTCGATGGCCGTCATGACGGCGCTCGCCGCATCCTTTTCGCCCAGATGATCGAGCATCATCGCGCCGGACCAGACCGTGGCGATCGGGTTGGCGATCCCGAGATGGGCGATATCGGGTGCTGAGCCATGCACCGGTTCGAACATCGAAGGCGCATTGCGCTCCGGGTTGATATTGGCCGAGGCGGCAAAACCGAGGCCGCCCTGAATGGCCGCACCGAGATCGGTCAGGATATCGCCGAACAGGTTGGAAGCGACCACGACGTCGAGCGTTTCGGGGGCCATCACCATGCGCGCCGCCATGGCGTCGATGTGATAGCTGGTGACCTCGACGTCAGGATATTCCGCCGAAAGCTGCCGGGTGACGTCGTCCCAGAACACCATCGAATATTTCTGGGCGTTCGACTTGGTCACCGAGGCCAGCTTGCCGCGCCGCGACCGGGCCTGTTCGAAGGCAAAGCGCAGGATGCGCTCAACGCCCTTGCGGGTAAAGATCGACGTCTCGACGGCAACTTCATCGGCCGTGCCCTGATGGATACGCCCGCCTGCGCCCGAATATTCGCCCTCGGTGTTTTCGCGGATGCAGAGAATGTCGAAGATGGTCGCCTTCAGCGGCCCTTCGACACCGGCCAGCAGGCGGTGGGGGCGGATGTTGGCGTATTGCACGAAACTCTTGCGGATCGGCAGCAGCAGGCCATGCAGCGACACCGAATCCGGCACTTCCGCCGGCCAGCCAACGGCACCAAGCAGGATCGCGTTAAAGCTGCGCAACGTTTCGATCCCGTCTGCCGGCATCATTGCGCCGGTTTGCTTGTAGAAGGCGCAGGACCAGGGAAATTCCGTGCCCTCAAGCGCAAAGCCGCGCCCGTTGGCAGCCTTCTGCAGCACCGACCATGCGGCCGCTGTCATGTCGCGGCCGATGCCGTCGCCGGGGATCAGGGCAATCCGGTATGATTTCATGTTCTTCGTCCTCAAAGACTGATCAAGACGCTCTTGCTCTTGCGATTGGCGTGGAAAGCTTCCCGGCCGAGATCCTTGCCGATGCCGGACTGCTTGTAACCGCCGGTCGGCAGGATATGGTCGCGCGAGCGGCCGTAGCGATTGACCCAGATGGTGCCGGCCTGCAGCCGGCGGGTAAGGCGGATCGCCCGCGAAAGGTCGCTGGTAAACAGGCCGGCGGCAAGCCCGTAGCTCGGATGGTCGGCAAGCATCATGGCTTCTTCCTCATCCTCGAACGTCTGCAGCGTCAGAACGGGCCCGAAGATCTCCTCGATCACCGCCGGCGACGTCTGGTCGACGCCGGTGACCAGGGTCGGAGAGTAGAAATATCCCGGTCCGTCCATGGGGCGCCCTCCCGTCAGGCATTCCGCCCCAGCTGCGACGGAGGCCGCGATGATGTCGTCGATGCGCCGGCGCTGCCTGTCGGAGATGATCGGCGAATACTGGCTTGCCGCATCCCAGGTCGGGCCGGGCACGATCCCCTGCATTTTCTTCAATATCGCCTCGATCAGCGGTGCGGCGACGCTCTTTTCGACGATCAGGCGCGATCCGGCGACACATGCCTGGCCGGCATTGCTGGTGATGCTGGCGGTCACCGCGACTGCGGCCCGGTCGATATCGGCATCCGCGAAGACCAGCTGCGGGCTCTTGCCGCCAAGTTCCAGCGTCATCGGCTTGATTCCGGTGCGGGCGATGTTTTCCATGATCGCCGAGCCGGCGCGGGTGGAGCCTGTAAAGCTTACCTTGGCGATATCGGGATGGCCGGTGATGGCGTTGCCGGTGGTCATGCCGTCGCCGAGCACGACGTTGATCAATCCGGCCGGGATGCCGGCGCGCACGGCAAGTTCCGCCAGGCGGATAGTTGAGAACGGCGTCATCTCGGACGGCTTCAGCACGACGGCATTGCCGGCGGCAAGCGCGGGACCGAGTTTCCATGCGGCCATGTTGATCGGGAAGTTCCAGGGCGTGATGGCGCCGACGACGCCATAGGGTTCCGTCATGATCATGCCGAGATTGCCGTCGTCGGTCGGCACCAGGTCGCTGCCTTCCTTGTCGGCAAATTCGGCGAAGAAGCGGATCTGCTCGGCCGAGACGGCGATGTCCCCCTCGACCAGGTGGCCGACCGGACGGGTGGAAGAGACGGCTTCCAGCCTTGCAAGCGCCACGGCGTCCTGTTCGATGAGATCGGCCCAGCGATGCAGCACCTTCACACGCTCGCGCGGGCGGATGCCGCCCCAATTGCTTTGCTTCAGCGCCGCCTTCGCCGTCTGCACCGCCTGGTCGACGAGATTCGCACCGGCGATGGGGCAATCGGCATAGGCCTTGCCGTCGGACGGACGGTGCATTGCAATGACGCCTTCGGCCGCCACGAGGCGATCGCCGATGAAATGTCCCATCGGCATGGCCAGGCTGTCGGGATCGAAACTCAGGCTCATCGGCTTATCTCCGGTCACTGGGCGGCATATTACCGGATCGGTGGAACCGCTTGATCCGGTAGAGCGAAGGGCCGCAGCGGAAAAATCCGTTTTGGCGGTCAATCACGGCGTATTCTGCGGAGCGGCCCGGAAGCGGTTGCCGCGCCGCGGCCGCACCTATCAAGGGGTGACGGTGACGTAGATCTTGCGGACGGTCTCGATGGTCTTCCAGACGCCGACGAAACCCGGCTTCATGACGAAACTGTCGCCTGCCTTGTAGACAACGGGCTGGCCGCCTTCGGGGGTGAGTTCGACGACGCCCGACAGGATGTGGCAGAATTCGAAGGTCTGGCCCTTGATCGAATGTGTGACGCCGGGCGTCGCTTCCCAGACGCCGGTATGCACCAGTTCGCCATGGGCTGTGTCCTGCGCCCAGGTCTTGAACTGTGGATCGCCGGAGATCAGCCGGTCCGGTGCGGGAATGTTTTCGCGCGGTGCAAAGGACGGGCGAGGCGCGATGGTCTTGAGAAGCGACATGGTATTCCTTTCGAGGTTGAAGATTCAGTAACCGCGCTGCCGATCGATCAAGCCGATCGGGTCGAGCCCGGCGCGAAGCCGCTTGATATTGTCGATGACAGCGCGCGCGGCGGTATGCGGCTGGGTGATGCTGGCGATATGCGGGGTCAGCAGGATGCGCGGGTGACGCCAGATGGAATGGCCGGGCGGCAGGGGTTCCGGATCGGTGACGTCGATCACGGCGCCGGATAGGTGCCCGCTGTCGAGTGCAGCGAGAAGCGCGTCCTGGTCGAGCTGGGGACCACGTCCGACATGAACCAGTCCAGCGCCCGCCGGCAACCTGGCGAAAAGCTCCGCGTCGAGAAAACCGCGGGTCTCGTCGGTCAGCGGCAGGAGGCAGATCAGCACATCGGTCTCGGCAACCATGGTCTTCAGGCCGTCCTCGCCGGAGAAACACCTGACACCTTCAATCTCTCGCGCGGACCGGCTCCAGCCGGACAAGGGAAAACCGAAAGGTTTCAGCCGCTCAAGCACGGCCTGGCCGAGATTGCCGAGCCCCAGGACGCCGATACGGCGCTCTGCGGCCTGAGCCTGCGGCAGGACCTTCCAGACCTCCGCCTGCTGCTGCGCCAGATAGGGCGCCAGGTTGCGGTGGAGCGACAGGACGCCGAGGACAACATATTCCTGCATCATCCGCACGATGCCTTCTTCGACCATGCGCACGATCTTCACGTCGTCAGGCACGCTGGCGGCCCGGAACTGGTCGATACCGGCGCCGGTCGAAAACAGCACTTCGAGATTGCGGTAACGCGCCAGATTTTCCGGCACTGTCCAGGTCATGAGATAGCGCACCCGTTCGGGATCCACCGTCGCCGGATCCATGGAGAATGGCAGGTCCGGGATTTCCCGAGCAAACGCATCCTGGAAAATCCGGCCGCGGGCCGCATCGGAATTGAAGAGGAATGTCATGGTCCGGATACGTTCCTGCTCATTGGAGTTCCGCACGGCAATGCCGACCAAGTGCTTCAAGCATGGCCTGGCAGTCGTCGAGTTCGCTCGCCAGAATGAACTCATTGGGTTTATGGGCGCGGGCAATGTCGCCAGGCCCGCAGATGATCGCATCAACGCCGGCGCGCTGGTAGAGACCCGCCTCCGTCCCGTAGCTGACAGCCGCCAGCGGCTCGATCCCCGTCAGATCTTGCAAGAGACCGGCGAGGGGAGAGGTTGGCGCCAGCAGCAGCGCCGGATAGGCGCTGAGAACCTGCCAGTCGACGTCGAAGCCCTTCATCGCCAAGGCTTCGGCAACCGCCCGCACCGGGGCAAGCAGCGCTTCGGGATCTACCGAAGAGATGGCGCGGGCCTCCAGTTCAAGGCTGCAGATTTCGGGAACGATGTTGACCGCCTGACCGCCACGGATCGTACCGATCGACAGAGAGGAATAGGGTGGCTCGAATTCTGCCTCGAACGGTCCGCGGGAAAGATCGACGGCCGCGGCAACCGCAGCCTGCTGCACGTCCGTCATGGCATGGATCGCGTTGAGGCCGAGATCCGGCCGGGAGGAGTGGCCCGAACGGCCCTTGATCGTCACCCGGGCTGCCGCCTTTCCCTTATGAGCCAGAATGGCACGCATTCCGCTCGGCTCCCCGATGATCGCACCCAGCGGCGGGGCACACAGGTCCTGCAACCGGGCAAGAATATGCGGCACGCCCCGGCAACCGGCTTCCTCGTCGTAGGAAAAGGCAAGGTGGATCGGGCGGCAGAGCGGACTTGCGAGAAGCGCGGGCACGGCTGCCAGAGCGGCCGACAAGAACCCTTTCATATCGCTTGTTCCGCGTCCGTAGAGCCGGCCTTTTTCGTTCCTCAACGAAAAGGGATCGCTGCCCCAACCGGCCTCGGTGGCCGGGACCACGTCCATATGGCCGGACAGGATGTAGCCCGGCTGGCCGGCAGGACCGATCGTGGCAAAAAGATTGGCCCGGTCGCCTTCAGGCCCCGGCAGGATATGCGCGGCGATCCCGAAGGATTTGAGATAGTCCGCAATCCATTCGACGATATTGCCGTTGGGCGTGCCGACGACCGAGGCAAAGCCGACCAGCTTCTCCAGGATGTCCAAAGCGCGCATCGACTGTTCCCGCCTCTCAAAGCCATGACCTCGTGGCCGCCACACCTTGCTTTTGCAGAGCATGCGAACCAATCCTGGCAGGCAAGGTTAGAGGCAGAAGAAACCAATGGCTGCCGAAAGTGGACGCGATACGGTCAAATCTTGTGTTCGGTTTCGCTTCAGCAGTGAAATGTTTCGCGGGATCTCGACTAACGTGACTGCCGGGATATCCGAGCGGTTCACCTCAGGAGGATATACGATCTCGGCTGGACAATGATGGATAGTGAATTACCAGGAACCTTGAATGTCGATAATTTCGAGATGCGCTTTGCGGATATCTCGAGTGTCGAAATCTCCAAGCTGCAGGCTTTGTCGATCTCGGTGGGCTGGCCCCACAGGGCAGCCGACTGGCAGCATCTGCTCGACATCGGGAAAGGATACGTCGCGCTTGACGAGATCGGCCGCGTGGGAGCCTCGGGCATGTGGTTTCCCCATGGCGACGGCTTTGCCACGTTCGGGATGCTGATTACCTCTCCGAGGCTGCAGACCAACGGCGCGGCCAGGTGGCTGATGAATCGGATCATGACGGAGTGCGGCCGCAACCGCATTCGTCTCAACTCGACGCGGGAAGCCCAGCGGCTTTATGCTTCGTTGGGATTGAAGCCGAAGCAGACGGTTTATCAGTATCAGGGCACAGCGATAGCCCCGATGGCGCTTCCGCCTCTGGAGAAGGGGCTTGTTTTGAGGCGGCTGGACCGCGGCGATCTCGACACGGTGATCGCCGTCGATGCTCCTGCCTTCGGTGCTGATCGAGGCCTGCATCTCCTGCGATTGTTCGAGAGTTCGATCTGCTACGGTCTTTACCAGGGAGAGCGGATGCGCGCGTTTTCGATGCGCCGGCGCTTTGGGCGGGGGCATGTGGTCGGGCCGGTGGTCGCCGGCAACGACGAGGACGCCATCACGGTGACCCACCCGCATATTGCCGCCCATGCCGACGGGTTCCTGCGCGTAGATACACATTTCGATAGCGGCCCGTTTGCCGCGCTCGTCCAGCAGTGCGGGCTTAGCATCTACGCCACCCTGACGACGATGGTGACCGAGGAGGCAGCCGGCTACGGCGCCGGACAAAATGGCAATGCGAGGGTTTATGCCCTGGCTTCGCATTCCCTGGGATGAGCCTTCGTCTGTGGCGGCTCCCACAGACGAAGTGGTATGGAATTCGAAGCCACCCACTCCAGTGACCGTAGCCAGAGTTTGAGCGAAGGCCGAGAAGCAATCTCTCCCATCCTGGCTTTGACCTCAATCGAGAAATAGAGCTAACATCCGGGACAGCGGCGGCGGCCTGTCGGCTGGGGAACGCCCTGTGAACGGAGATGCAGATGAGGCGCGCGCTTTTCCTCCTG
Organism: Neorhizobium sp. T6_25; assembly: GCF_002968555.1. NCBI lineage: Bacteria > Pseudomonadati > Pseudomonadota > Alphaproteobacteria > Hyphomicrobiales > Rhizobiaceae > Neorhizobium > Neorhizobium sp. T6_25. Next base: position 409,238 of record NZ_PVBL01000001.1, on the reverse strand, counting down.
AAATTCACGACGATGATGATCGGGACGGTTTGTCCGGCATCCGGCGTCTTTGCCGGTGCTCAGCCGGTTCTTTGGAGCGCCCTGCGGCCTGCGGATCAATCGAGGTTGGATGCTGCCCTGCCGGGCATGGCGTCCAGCCGGCCTCAAGGGGAAACGCTTGCCTGGCGTGACGAAGCCCGTACGGTGGAGCTGACGGGGTTCATCCTGCCGGTCGATCAGGACGGCGAGAACGTCTACGAGTTCATGCTGGTCCCCTGGGCGGGAGCCTGCAGCCACAGCGCTGCGCCGCCGCCGAACCAATTGGTGCATGTGGTCGCTGCCGAGCCGTTCCACCTCTCGCGAGTCTATGAGGTCGTCACCGTGACGGGAAATCTGCGGCCCGGTTTGGACAAGACCCAACTCTTCATCATGGACGGGGTCCGCGTCCTCGACTACGGCTACAGCATGAGCCAGGCCCAGGTGGCGAAGGCGACGGGCTTGGTGGACCCGGACCTGAAGACCATCTCGCCACTCGGGGTTCTTGCGCGATAGGTGAGCCGCCACCGCTGACGGCGGCAGGGTCCTCCATTCTCCCTGGTGGGTGTGAAAGCCGGGCCTTCGGCCAGCGTCACGCTCGATCATTATCAAAAAAACCGTTGAGCAAGACGGTGACCAGGGCGATCGCGACGCCTGGCCAGATCATCAGCATTGGGTGGTCGAAAATGAACATGCGGTACTCAAAGAGCATCGATCCCCAATCCGGCTTGGAGGGGTCGGCCCCGAGACCGATGAAGGCGAGCGAGGCATAGGCGACCGCCGCAAGTCCCGCCTGGTTGCCGACATAGGCGAACATCAGGGGCAGGGTGTTGGGCAGTAGATGCCGGGCGATCATCCGCAAGGGTCCAACGCCCAGGCTCCTCGCCGCCAGGATGAACGGCCGGCCAAGCACCCGCTGACTGAGCGAATGCGCAAGCAGGGCATGCGGACCGATGCCGGCCAGGCCCAGCGCCAGTCCGGCACTGAGCGGCGACAGGCCGAAAATCGCGGCCGCCGTTAGGGCGACGATGAGCGTCGGCACCATGACGAAGAACTCGCAAAAGCGCAGGATCACCGTTTCGCGCCAGCCGCCAAGGACGGAGGCGGTGGTGCCCAGCAGGGTACCAAACAAAAAGCCTATGGCACCGACCGAGAGGACGACGCAGGCCGTCCGCCACCCGCCGGCCATGATCCGGGACAGAAGATCGCGACCGAGATGATCGGTACCGAGCAGATGGCTGGCGGTCATGCCGGAATGACGGGCAAGCATGTCCACCGCATCGGGATCATATGGCTGCCAAAAGCCGCCGGCACAGAGACAAACGGCGAGCGCCGCGAGCATGATCAGCCGGGGCATCAGGCGAGACGCGGATCGAGAAGGCGCATGGCCAGATTGGCGCCGGCATTCATCACAAGCATCCAGATCGCAATGACCATGACATAGGCCTGCAGCACCATCTGGTCGCGTGCCGCGATGCTCTGCACCAGGAACTGGCTGATGCCGGCAAGGCCGAAGAGGATTTCCATGGTCGCGGTGCTGCCGATCACCCAGCCCGCTTCGGAACGGACTGCCGACAAGAGAGTATAGAGCGCGCTGCGGTGGCCATGCCCCCAGAGCGCCTGCTTTTCCGACAGGCCCTTGGCAAGTGCCGTGCGGAAATGCGGCTGCCCGGCGGTCTCCTTCAAGTCGCGCCGATAGACGCGGGAGAGAACAGCAACGGAATGCAGCGCGATCAGCAGGACGGGCAGGACGATCGCGGTCCAATCATTGGCGAAGGGTCTGAGCCAGCGCAGCTGCACGCCGAGCACCCAGAGAAGAACAAGGCCCAGCCAGAAGGCAGGCACCGCCTGGACGAAGACCGACAGAGCCCGGCTCATCCGATCCGCAATACCCCCCGGATAGGCTGCCGAGAAGAACCCGAGCGGAATTGCCAGCCCGATCGCCAGTGCCAGGCCGGCGAGACCGAGCGTCAACGAGACCGGCAACCGCTCGGCGAACTCGGCAGTTACGGGCTCTCCGGTCCGGAAGGAGCGGCCCCAGTCGCCGCCGAGGAAATCCGCCAGCCAATGCAGATACCTGACCGGCAACGGCCGATCGAGCCCCCACTCCGCCCTCAGCGCGGCGACGGTTTCTTCCGTCGCCGGCAGGCTCCAGACGCGAATGGCGATCGCGACGGGATCGGCCGGCATCAAGGTGATGACCGAGAAAGAGGCGAGCCAAACCGCCAGCAACCCTGTTATCGATTGTATGCCGAACCGGGCCAGTCGCATCACGTGGCCCTACTCCGTCTCGCCGATATCGGCGCGCAGGACGTGATAGTCGGATCCCCACGGCTCGTAGTTCTTCAGCCGCTTCGACAGGCCGACATACCACACGGGCGATACCAGGAAGGAGGCGGGCGCATCGGCGAAGATCTTCTGCTGGGCATCCAGCGCGATCGCCACCCGCTTTGCCGGATCGCCCTCGGAAGCAAATCGGTCGAGGATCGCATCGAAATCCGGCGAGGCATATTTCGCATAGTTCAGCGAAGCGCGGCTTCTCAGCATCGAGTTCAGGAAAAAGGCGGCGTCGCCGCTCGGGGCCGTATGCTGCGCCCAGAGCGCAATGTCGAAGTCGCCGGCCGAAGCGACCTGCTGGATGTTCTCCACCACCTGCGTATCGACCGCGATGCCGATCTTGACGAGTTCCGCCTTGACCACCGGCAGCATGGTGACGAGATCGGGGCGCTGCGGGTAGGTGATGACCAGCAGGCGCAGCGGCATGCCGTCCTTTTCGCGCATGCCGCCGCTGCCTCTTGCCCAGCCGGCTTCGTCGAGCAGCGCGCCGGCCCTGGCAAGATCGGTCGGACGGGCCTGCCTGCCGGCAAAGGGGAAATAGGCGGCATAGGCACCGGTCGCGGGTTCGCCGCCGTTGATCGCGGCTGCAAGCTCCTTGCGGTCGAAGGCCAGATCGATCGCCCGGCGTACCTTCACGTCAGCCATCAGCGGCCGGGCGGTGTTGAAGAAAGCAAGATACTGGTATCCGACCGGGAACGACTTGATCGTCAGGTCCGGATTTGTCTTGAGCCGGGTAACGACCTCCGACGGCAAGCCGAAGGCCATGTCGAGTTCGCCTGCTTCCAGCGCCAGCGTCAGGGTCTGGGCATCACCGAACTTGCGGAAATTGACCGGCGAACGCTCATCGGCGCCAGCGAAATGCACGTTGGGCTCCAGCGTGATCGAGGCATCCGTCTTGAAGGCGGAGATCCGGTAAGGACCACTGAAGACGGCATTGCCGGCCTCGGCGGGTTTGTAGGCAATCAGCGGCCATTCGGCGAAGAGCGCCTGAATGAACGGCACCGGCTTTTCGGTCGTCACCTTCAGCGTCAGGTCGTCGACCGCCTCGAAGGTCAGCTTGCCGCCGGTCGCGAGCGTCGCCTTGTTGATGGCGAACGTGGTATCGAAACCGGCTGCCAGTGCCCTGGCGGTGACAGGCGTGCCATCGGAGAACCGGCGGCCTGGTTTCAGGGTCACGGTCCAGGTCAGGTCTGCGATGCGCTCCGCCTTCGCGGCCAGCTCCGGCACGAGCTTGCCGTCCCGATCGACGGTGAAGAGATTCTCGCCGACGCCATGGCTGACCAGCGCCCAGCCGTTCGAGCCCTTGGCCGGGTCCGTGCCGCTGGTGATGTAGGTGGCACCGACGCGAAGCGGCTCGCCTGCGAAGACGGTGCCTGCGGTGGCAAAGGTTGTGGCGGTGAGCCAGGCGGCGGCCAGGCGCGATAAAGTCTGCGACCTCAATTGTCTCTCCTCTTGTTCTGTTCGGATGGGGTGCGAAGCCGCTGCTTGCGGCCTGTTGGATGATAGGCGAAGTCCTCGACGATGCGGCAGCTAAGCGACCAGATTGGACCGCTTGGCGCAGCGAGGGGGTTCCCTGTTCGGTAAAGGCGAAGCGCACCGTTCCGGCCCCGGTCATGCCGGCCGCAAGCTCCGCGAGCCGCTGCATTTCCAGATGCGGTGATGCCGCAAAGGCGGATTTGCCGATCAGGAGGACGGCGCGCCCGGATACGTGCTGGGAAGATAATCCCTGTGTTTTCACTGCCTTCGTCTCACTCAAGGAGGAGCAGCAAAAATGAAGGTTGCGGCAGGCACGATGGCCCGACGAACCGTCATTCCTGTGGCACACCCCGACCACGGAACTTCTATCGTCAGGCAGGTCTCCTGGCTCGCGGGTCAAAGCCGTCATCGCCCGTCTTCCCGGCATTGGCTGCCAGTGACATGTTGGGCGAACGGCTCACCGCTCACAGTTGCGGGACAGCTCCGGTTTTGACCGGATTCCCTCTTAGCTTCCATCGCGAGATGGAAGAACCTTGACGCCGCGAACTTACACTCCCTCTGCCGACTGTCAACGGCGCCGCTTCATGCCGCATCACGCGGCTCGTCGTTCCCAAGGTGCGAAAAGGATCCGGAAGATTCGCCAAAGGTCAGGCAGGAAGACAGGCTGTCGATCAGGCGCCGGCTGCTGCATCGTCATCTCCTGAACGGATCCTGGTCCGGAACTGCCGTGGGAATTCCGGACCCAAACGCTACCGCGTCAATGCGATGCTCCGGAGCCGCCGACGGCAACGATCGTAAAGGGTTTTCCTTCGACGGGAATCGTCCGGACCTCCTTCAGGCTCTCCGTATCGACGACGCGAACCAGCGAGTGCCGCGGATCGGTAATGACGATATGGCCGTCCGCAACGGCAAGACGCGGCCGCGGATCACGCCAATGGCCGTCCTTGCTGTAGGGCTCGGTGACCTTGGCCTTGCGAGCGATCTCGCCCTTGATCACGTCCAGCACATGAAGATCGCCGTCCTCGGTCAGGATGTAGGCATTGCGCGGCGTTGCCGGATCCAGCAGGAAATCGACGCGGCGGGTAGGCAGGGCGATCAGCCGGAAGTGCTCCTCGGCGTCCGGATCGATCAGGACGATTTTGTCCTCGCCGTAGTTGCCGAGGAAGAACTGCATCGCCTTGCCACCAAGCAAGGTCCCGGTGCTGCCCTTTGGCAGGTCTGTCGGGTAAGCGAGCATTTCCAGCTTCGGACCATCAATGCCGCCGGGCCGGGCAACGAGAACGCCTTCCTTGCAACCGAAGGCAACGAGCCGGGCCGAGGTGGCCTCGCCGTGAAGATCGGTGCATTTCGCGACGTCGCCGAGCTGCTTGCCTGCCTCATCGACGACGCGAAGGCCGATCCTCGGCGGCAGTTCGTCGGGCTTGGTTTCGACGTCAGCGTTTGGGACCGACACCAGCACGAAACGACCGATCGTCACCGCTACGCCGTGATGCGGCTTCGTCGTGTCGACTGTCTTCACGTCAGCACTGCCACCGAGAAGAGCGGTTTCGTCGATGATATCCGCCTTGCCGCCTCGATCGTAAAAGAGGATCGCATGGTCGTCATGCGGAACGACGTGGAAAGGACGCTTGCCCTCGAAAGTCACGGGCAACAGCCCGACGTCGGAAACCTCCAGATCCCGATGCTCCCCGTGATCGGAGAAATCGATGCCAGTCCTGATGACGTGCACGATGTCATGATCTGACTGGGTAGCGAATACGGTCTGGCCGGAGGCACTAGCGGTCAGGGCCGCGGGACCCTTGAGGTCATAGCGGCCGAGTTCCTTGCCGTCCTCGAAGTTGATGGCACGCACGACGGGGTTCGTGTGATCGCCGACAAACAGACGCCATGCTTCCTTCGTCTCGTGATCTTCATCGCCAAACGCTCCGGACGCTGCGAAGATCAGGCCTGATGCGACAGCGGCTAGGAGACGGTTTGGAGTGAGGGACAAATTCATGAGGTTCCTTCCTTATTGCTTGAACTGTTGTCGCGCCGAGCGGCTATCCGGAACATGACTTGCCTGCAGATTTACGGCTGCCTCGGTTGCGGGTTTATGCATGTTATATCGTTACATTCAGTATTGAGCGTAATAACATTACATAGGCGGCTGTTGTCAATCCCTGCGATGGTGACATTTGCCTGGTTCACGCTAGCCGTCAGCGCCGGGCAGCTTGCGGGTTTGACGCGGCAGGACAAAAGGACCTCACAGATTGCCTGGCGGCAGTCGGCCTTGCCGTTTGAGGAAAATCCGTCGTTGCTGACATAAAACTCTTACATATCGGGAGGAAATCTGCTGTCGGCAGGCCTCGAGGCCTGGCAAACGGAAGAGGACCTTCTCCGATGACGACATTGCAGCAGGTGGCGACACGAGCCGGATGTTCGCTCGCGACGGCGAGCCGGGCGCTCAGTCGCAACGGCAATGTCAGCGACCGCATGGCCCGCAGGGTTCGCCGCGCGGCGGCAGAGCTCGGGTATCGGCCGATCAATTCAGCGGCCGGCAGACCCGGGCAACGGCCGGTGGTCGGCGTGCTGATCCCCAGCATCACCAATCCCGTCTTCGCCTCGTCGCTTTCCAGCATCCAGAACCGCATGCTGGTTGCCGGCCATGGCGTGCTAATCGCCCAGTCGAACTACGACCCTGCACGCGAGGCGGATGCAGTCGCCTCGCTTCTCAACGACCGGCCGACCGGGCTGATCCTGACCGTCTGCGACCCCGCCACGAGCGTTGCCCTCACATCCTCGCTGCCGCCGACCGTGCTTCTCAACAACATGCCGACCTCGCTGTTTCCTGCCGCCGTGACCGTGGACAATCGCGGTGCCGGCCGGGAGCTGACGCAGATGCTGATCGGTCTCGGCCATCGACGCATCCTGTTCGTCTCCGGAAATTTCGTGGCCTCCGACCGCGCGCGTCGTCGGCATGAGGGTTATCGCGATGCGATGAACAAGAATGGCGTTGAACCGTTGGAAGCGGTCGAGATTTCCTTCCTCAACGGCTATGACCAGCTCGATCTCACCCCGGCGCTCGCGACCGTGTCGCCGACGGCGATCATCGCCTCCAACGATCTTCTTGCACTCGGCGTCATCAGCGCGCTGCGGCGCGAAGGAATTTCCGTACCCCGCGACATCTCCGTCGCCGGTTTCGACGGGATCGCCATCGGGCGGCTGATGGACCCGCCGCTGACGACGGTAGAGATGCCGGATGCGAGCATGGGGGCGGCGGCGGCCTCGCTGCTGCTGGACATGGCCGAGAATGCGGCGCCCCCCCGGCATCTCGACGTTGCCTATATGCTGCGCCGGGGCGGCACAGTGCGGGCAATCCACTAACGCTTCATGCAAAAGGAAAACCGCCGCTTCCGGTCGGAAACGGCGGGTCCATGATGCGATCAAGCTGGGACGGATCTTAGCTGCGCGGCAGCAGGCCCTTCACTTCGGAAGCAGCGTCTTCGAGAGCTTCCTTCGGGGTCGCCTGCTGTTCGACGATGCGCGACAAGTTCTCGACGATCGCCTGGGTGACCTTGACGCCGTTGGTGCCCGGGAAGGCGTACCACGGAACCATGCGGTCCATCTGGCTGAGGCCGGCGACGAAGAGCGGGTTTTCCTTGTAGAAATTGCCGAGATAGTCGGGCGACTTGGCGGCAAGCTCGTTGTTCGGAACGTAGCCGGTGCCCGGAACGACGACCGAGGCGCCATACGGACCGGCGGCGAACTTGGCGAACTTCCAGGCGGCCTGCTGCTTTTCGGCATTGCGGGCGAGGATGACGACGGCATTGCCGCCGGTCGGCAGCTTGCCCTTGACCGGATCGATCAGCGGGATCTGCGCGGTACGTAGGTCGAACTTGTCGCCGACGCTCTTGATCGTGTTGCGCAGCGCGCCGGTCGTCTTGAACTCGATGCCGACCTTGCCGGCAAAGAATGCCTGTTCACCGGCCTGGGCCGTGAAGACCGGCAGGCCGCCCTGCTTGACCATGCGGTCGAGCGTCTCGACAGCCTTCAGGCCTTCCGACCCGGCGAAAGCGACGGACTTTTCGTCAGCGCCCAGCATCTGGCCGCCGGCGCCGAACAGAAGCGCCGAGAACATCCAGTCGTCGCCCTGCCAGCGGAAGTCGATGCCTTCGACGCCGTTGCCGAGCGCCTTGATCTTGGCGCCGAGCGCGATGACTTCGTCCCAGGTCTTCGGGGGCATGTCCGGGTTACCGCCGGCAGCCTTCACGAGGTCGGCATTGTAGTACATGATCGGGTTCGACGTCGCGAAGGCAAGGCCCACCTGCTTGCCCTTGACCTGGGCGAGCTTCAGGATGTTGTCGGAAAAGCCGAGCTTGCCCATATCGCCTTCTTTGGCGATGAACGGGGCGAGATCGACGGGCAGGTCGCGCTCCTGAACCATGCGCAGGCGGTTGAGGCCGATAAAGGTCAGGTCCGGCATTTCCGCCGTGCCGGCCTGGCGCATGATCAGCTGGATGCCCTCTTCATAGGTCGCCGACGGATTGGCGAACTGGATCTTGATGTCCGGATTTTCTTCCATGAACTTCTTCGAGATCGTGTCCATCACGTCCTTGAAGAAACCCGGCATCGGATAATGCACGGTCAATGTCGTTTCGGCATGGGCCGGAAGCGACACCGTCATGGCAATCGCCGCGGCGGCGAGGATGTTGGTGAGATGCTTCATCGCATAGTCTCCTGGTTGATGCCGGTCAGCCTTTGAGACCGGTCATTGTGATGCCCTCGACGAAGCGCTTCTGTGCCAGAAGGAAAGCAGCAACGAGGGGAGTGGTGATGATCAGCGTGGCGGCCATCAGGGCGCCGTAGTCGTCGCCGGCCTCGGCGGCGCGGAAATAGAGGAGACCGAGCGGCGGTGTCGCATAGGCCTGGTTGGAAACCACGATCAACGGCCAGTAGAGGTCGTTCCAGTGGGCGACGACCGAGAAGATCGCGAACGCGGTGATCGCCGGCCAGGCATTAGGCACGATCACGCGGCCGATAATGCCAAGCTCCGACATCCCGTCGAGCCGGGCGGCATGTATCAGGTCGTCCGGTATTGCGCGGAAGAACTGCAGGAAGAGGAAGATGCCGAAGACGGAGATGGTGAAGGGGGCAACCAGCGCGAAATAGCTGTTGAGGACGGCCATGCGGTCGAAGGCGACATAGAGCGGCAGGGCGGTGGCATGGATCGGCACCAGCAGGCCGAGCATGACCAGCACCATCATCAGCCTTGCCGCGCGGAACTTCAGCTTCGCCATCGCGTAGGCGCAGGGGATGGCGATCACCACCTGGAAAACGAAGATCAGCGCGCAGACGGCGACGCCGTTGAAAAGTAGCCGCGTCATCGAGACGCGTGTCAGCGCCTTGGCGAAGTTTTCGACATAGGACCAGTGCTGCGGGATGAGCGACAGCGACGAGGAGAAGATGTCGCTCTGCGCCTTGCCGGCGGTCGAAATCATGAAGACGTAAGGGGCGAGAAATATCACCGCGCCGAAGATCAGGATCGACAGGCGGACGGCTCGCCCGAGGGTGAAGGCAGAAGCGTTCATGAGTAATGCACCTGCTTGTCCTGGACGCGGTATTGCAGGAACATCAGCACCATCAGGATGATCAGGAAGACGACGGTCATCGCCGAGGCGTAGCCGACCTTCAGGTAGACGAACCCTTCCTGGTAGATGGTGAAAAGCAGCACTTCGGAAGCCTTGTTCGGCCCGCCCTCGGTCAGCGTCTTGACCGTCTCGAAGACCTTGACGGCATTGATGATGCTGATCGTCGTGACGAACAGCGTTGTTGGTCCAAGCATCGGCCAGGTGACCAGCCGGAACCGGTCGAAGGTGGAGCGGGCGCCATCGACATGCGCGGCGTGATAGAGCTCGCGGGGGATTGCGGTGAGGCCGGCCAGGAACAGGACGAGATTGAAGCCGACCGATTGCCAGATGCCGATGATCGACAGGCTGTAGAGGACGGATGTCGAGGCGCCGAGCCAGTTGGGGCGCGGCAGGCCGCCGAGCGCCAGAAGCGCGTTGATCGGGCCGATCGTCGGGTGGAACAGATATTGCCAGACCGTCGCCATCGCGACGAGCAGGGAGGCGACCGGCAGGAAATAAGCGGTTCGAAAGAAGGACCGGCCGATATTCTCGCTTTCGATCAGCATCGCAAGGCCGAGCGCCATGAAGATCGAGATCGGTGCGACGATCGCGGTATAGACCGTAGTGTTCCACAGCGAGCGTCGGAAGGTCCGGTCGGTGAAGAGCTCGGTGTAGTTGTCGAAGCCGACGAACCGGAACCCCGCGTAACCGAGCTCGTAGTCGGTAAATCCGAACAGGATCACCACCGCGACCGGCAGCAGGATGAAGACGAACAGGAGAACCATAGCCGGCAGCGAAAGCACGAGTGCAGCGCGTGCCTCCTGCCGCTCCGCAGCCGAGCGGGCAGGTTTTCTGACGACGGGGAATGCAGCATCGACCGCCTCAGCCATGAGCCGTCTCCAACCTGACGGGAGCATCGACCGGTGTCGAGGGCAAGCGGCGGCCGTTCTCGGCAAAGACGAAGAGGTGGCCGGCCGAGATTTCGAGTCGCACCGGCATGCCGGCTGCAAGACCGACGCCTTCGGCGGGGGAAAGCTTGGCGACCACGGGTTCGCCGATCGCATCCAGGCGGCAATAGAGGATGATCTCGGAGCCCAGGAATTCGATGCGGTCGATGCGTGCCGGCAGGCCCTGCTGGCCAGTGCGGTGGACGCGGACGAATTCCGGGCGGATGCCGATCGTCACCAGCGCGCCGGCTGCGACCGTCTCGCGGGGCAATCCGACCCGGATGTCGCCGAACGCTATGGTGCCATCGGCCCCGACCTGCGACGGAAAAAGGTTGACGCGCGGCTGGCCGATGAAACGAGCCACCTCGATATGCGCCGGATCGTCGTAGATCACCTGCGGCGAGGCGAGCTGCAGCAGCGAACCGCCGATCATCACCGCAACGCGGTCGGCCATGGACAGCGCTTCCGCCTGGTCATGGGTGACATAGAGTGTCGGCACGCCGGCGCGGCGATGCAGTTCGACGATCTCGCCACGGGCGTGGACGCGCAGGTTGGCATCCAGGTTGGAAAGCGGTTCGTCCATCAGGAAGACGGAGGGGCGGCGCACCATGGCGCGGCCGAGCGCGACGCGCTGGCGCTGACCGCCGGACATCTGGCCCGGTTTGCGATCGAGCAGGTGATCGATCTTCAGCGACACCGCCATCTCGCGCACGTCGCGCTTGATCGCCGCCACCGCCTTGCGCTGGCCGGGCATCAGCGGGCCGATCAGCGGCAGGCGCTGCGCGCGTGTCAGTTTGCGCATGACCAGCGGCACGGCGATATTCTGCGCCGCCGTCAGGTGCGGATAAAGCGCGTAGGACTGGAAGACCATGGCAATGTTGCGGTCTGCCGCCGGCACCGGCGACAGGTCGCGATCGCCAAGCATGATTTCGCCGGCGTCAGCGCTTTCGAGGCCGGCAAGGATGCGCAGGAGCGTGCTCTTGCCGCAGCCGGAAGGGCCGACGAGGGCGATGAACTCGCCCGGACCGGCGTCAAAGCTGACGCCCTTGAGGATAGGATTGCCGGAAAAGGATTTTTCGATGCCGCGAAGCGAAAGGGCGGTCATTCGACGCTCTCCGTTTGGTTGGCACTGGTCGGGTAGACTTCCTCGATGACGTCGTCGAGGACATAGGCCGTCATGCCGGGCACGGCGACGATATCGGTTTGAACGTCGTCGCCGAATTCATGCACGACCGCGCCCACCAGCCGCTCGCCCGGCATTTCGCGCACCAGCTTGTCGAGGATGAAGGCAGCAGACGGAGCCCAGGTGAGGGCGGTGTTCTCGAAACGGCCCTGCCAGGCCCAGTGCAGGTGGCCGCTCGCGAAAAGCGCCACGTCATGGGCGGCTATCAGGTCGTAGAGACGCTTGCGTTGCGCCGGGCGGACGCTCCAGTAGCCCGTGTCGCCCTCATGCGGTTCGTCGACGAACAGCGGCTTGTGGGCAAACAGCGCGATGCGGCGGCCGCGACGCTCCTCGAGGGTTTCGCGCAGCCATTCGAACTGGGCTTCCTCCTCGTCGTCCTCATGACCGAGCAGGAGCGAATTGAGGCCGACGAAACGCCAGCCGTTGGTGTCTTCGAACCAACGGTCCTCTCCGACGAGGTCCCGCCAGCGGTTGAGGCGCTCGGCATTGACCGGCTGCTCGGAACCCGGCAGGTGGCCGACATCGTGATTGCCCGGCAGGATCAGCATTGGGATCGAAGTCTGTCGCATCAGGTCCATACAGAAGGTGATATCGCCGGGCTTGTCGGCGCCATCGATGGTCAGATCCCCGGTATGGATGATGAGATCGGCGCGGGTATCCTCGATCCAGGTCAGCAGCGGCGCCCAATTGCCGTTGAAATGCGACTTCTCCGGGCTGAAATGGGTGTCGGTAATCTGGATGATCTTCACGGCAGCTCTCCGGTCTCGCAAGTGCCTTCCGCAGGTGGGAAGGCGTTTACGGTTCCTTAGAGCGCTATCGTGTCAGGCCGGTTACAGAGTTTTCCAGCTTTCTTTCATTTCTGTCACAGGACTGTAAAACAGGCTGGGTTTCACCTCGCGGATCGCTTCATCGCGTTCAAAAATGCGATCGGGCGAACAGTCTCGGTGTCTTGAACCCACGGCCTCATTTCCTACATCAATCTGCGGTCCACGGCGAAAAGGAAAGGAGGTCGCGATGGCTAATACGTTGTTTGACAAACCGCTGTTTGTAAAAACATCTCGCTATGTTCAGGAGCTTGCCAGCCTGGAAGACGTCTTCGACTTTCTCGACGAGTGGCCGATCAACAAAAGGGGCGACACATACGAGGTGTTGTCGAAGGCTTGTCGGATGGCTGCTCAAGGCATCTTCCCCTTGCCGGCAATCCGAGAGAATGTGCGCCGATTCCTGTTGAAGGAGCGTGTGCTGGCGAATATCGAGGAGGTACCTCTGTTTACAGGGCGCACCACCGACCGCAATCTCGGCTCATGAGGCACGTTGGATCAGCAGGAACGTAAAAAGCCCCGCAGCCGGTACGGCCACGGGGCTTGGACGAAGTCTGCTCGATCATGTCAGCAGGAATTTGCCTGGTTGGTTGGGCTGTTCGGGTTGGAGGTGGAAGCGTTGGTGCCGCCGGCTCCGGCAGTCGTGGGGCTCTTGCCGCAATTGGCGTTGGTGCTTCCGGCCGTGCCGGCGCCCTGCGTGTTAGCGTTACCCGTTGCCGACGTTCCGGGCGCGGTCGTATCGCTCGCCGTCCCGGCCCCGGTACCGGCGCCCGAAGAGCCGGTCGAACCCGAACCGCCGGTGCCGGAACCACCGCCGGCACCCTGTGCGAATGCAGAAGCCGCAAGACCGAGCACGAGAGTGCTCGCAGTGAGAAGTTTTACGATCATGCAGTGTTTCCTCTCAGTTTTCGTTGCGGCCTCCTAACCGCGGGTCGCATGGAAAGTTCCCGTCACTGAAACCCTTCGGCACAGGCTGGAATCGTGAGAGTTTCGGCAGTTGGTCAGGCGCACCACACGTCGCTTCCGCTATCGGAACTGTGGGGCAAGCGCTGGTGCTGGATCGAAGAACCTATGCGCCCGGATTATTCAACGGCACGTAGCCGCGGCTTTTTCGGTCCAGCCAGTCGAGTCTGGATTTACCGGACGCACGAAGATAGGCGGCGGATTCGAGGACAAGCGGATGATGCAGATCCTGTTTTTTCAGCCAGTTCCTTGCTTTGCCCCTGTACCATCCCATCAGGGCGGCCGTTTCAGGTTCGTCGCTGTATGAGCGCGCCAGGAGTGTCAAAACTCCGTCTGAAAACTCATAGACATCGTACTCGTAGTGGTAGTCGTAGAACCCGTCGCTGTCAGGTTCGGATGCATCGATGTGATGCGAGACCTCCACCGTCATGGGCCACGCCGGGGCGCTCTGACCACGAAGGGCGGAAATCCGCCACAGGGCCACCCGAACCGGGTAATACAGTCGTTCAATCTGGGACAAATTCACCCGCCAACAAGTTTGCCTGCAAGGCACTGCATCTTATCCAAAGCGCTCGAAACGCCGCCACGACTTTGCTTGAACGGCTCCAGGTTCAGTTCAGCCTTTTGCCTGTCCCGGTGTCGAACAGGTGCACCCTGTCGGTATTGCCCTTCACATGGATCGTTTCGCCGACCGTGATGTCGCGGTCTCGGGGGAACTCGACGGTCAGCATTTTCGAATGGCCCAATTCGACATAGCCGTAGGTCTGGCTGCCGAGCCGTTCGGCCACCATCAGTTCGCCGCTGAACCAGGCCTGTTCGGGGGAGCAAGAGATCAGTTCTTCGGGCCGAATTCCGAGCGTGACGTCCCGGCCGGCAAGTGCCCCTGCGCCTGGAATGCTGCCGGTCGCAGTCTTTCCCAGAAGTTTCACGCTTTCGCTATCGGAGGCGATCTTCGCCGGCAGCGTGTTCATGGTCGGGCTGCCGATGAAGCGGGCGACGAACAGGCTCGACGGGTTGTGATAGAGATCGAGCGGCTTGCCAATCTGCTCCACCACGCCGCTGTTCATCACCACGATGCGGTCGGCCAGGGTCATGGCCTCCACCTGATCGTGCGTGACATAAACCGTGGTCGCCTTCATGCGGTTGTGCAGTTTTGCGATTTCCAGGCGCATTTCGACGCGCAGCGCAGCGTCGAGGTTGGAAAGCGGTTCGTCGAACAGGAACGCCGCCGGCTCGCGGACAATCGCACGGCCCATGGCGACGCGCTGGCGTTGGCCGCCCGACAATTGTGCCGGCCGGCGATCGAGATAATCCCTGATCTTGAGGACATCGGCAGCCTGACCGACGCGGCTTTCGATTTCCCGGTCGTCGCCGCCGCGCATCTTGAGGCCGAACGACATGTTTTCCCGCACGCTCATATGCGGGTAAAGAGCGTAGTCCTGAAAGACCATGGCGATGTTGCGCTCGGCCGGCGGAAGCAGGTTGACCGTGCGGCCTTCGATATCCAGTTCGCCACCGGAAATCTCCTCCAGCCCGGCGATCATGCGCAGAAGCGTCGATTTCCCGCATCCGGAAGGGCCGACGAGAACCAGGAACTCGCCGCTTCGGATCTCAATATTGATGTCGTGGATGACCTGCAGGGCGCCATACGACTTCCGGATCTTCTTCAACGCAATGCCAGACACGAGGTCCTCCCGAATATTTTTCAAGCTTGACGCCAGTTATCGATATCAATATCGATAATCATAGTTTCTGAAATGCGCAATCGGCTGGATGAGTGAGATGGCCTATTTTTCCGCTAGATCGACATCGATCAGATCGCCCAAGGCGGGCGCCGCCTTCAATGCGTTGAAGCGCGACATCATGCTCGGAACGCTTGCGCCAGGGACTGGCCTTACGGAATTGGAGCTGGCGGCCCACTTCCAGTGCAGCCAGGGCACCGTTCGCGAGGCGCTCCTGCAGCTTCAGGAGGAAGGGCTGGTCCGTCGCCGGGGGCATCGTGGGACGCAGGTTTCCGAATGCACGGAAGACGAAGCAATCGAGATGTTCCGGTTGCGTCAGCAGATAGAGGGCAACGGCATGGCGCGCGTCATGCGCGCTCGCAGCCGCACGCTGGTCAAGGAACTCGATAGCCTCCTCGACAAGATGCTGCTTGCGGCCGCGGCAGGTGACGAGTTGGAGCTTGCGGCCTTCGACCGCGATTTCCATCGGCGCATTTTCGAAGATGCAAACCTGCCGGCGCTCGATCCGATTCTTCATCGCTGCCTCGTGCATAATCACCGGTTCAAGATTTCCCGCAGCCCGATGGCGCGGGATCTCGAGGCGACTGCATTGCGGCATCGCAGCATCATCGACGCGGTCGAAAGCGGTGATGCAGGGCGGGCGACGGCGGCCATGCGTCATCATATCGCGACCATTGTCGATCTCGGGCCTGAGGTTTTCCCGGAGGCGACACAGTGAACGACCTCTCTCAACTGTCGGACACGCTTTCGGACGAAATGCTGGCGCTGACGCAGCGGGTGGCTGCGGAGCTCGGACCTCTGTCGGATCCAACGACCCTTCCGCCGGCTGAAGGTCGTGCACAGACGCTTGCCGCCAATGTGCGATGGAATGTCAATCTGCCAGCCATGGCAAACGTCGGGGAGGTCTGGGTAGCGGAAGATGCGCACCTCGGGTCGGCCCGCTGTCGCCTCAAGGTGTTCGTGCCGCCGGATGCCGCGGATGGCGCCATCCTGTTCGTGCATGGCGGCGGCTTTGCCTTCTGCTCGCCGGAAACCCATGAGCGTTGCGCGCGGGTTCTGGCGCTGGAAAGCGGCATGCCGGTCGTGATGCCCGATTACCGGCTGGCCCCGGAAGCGCCGTATCCGGCCGGGCTCATGGATGTCGTTGCGACGCTGCGAGGTCTTTTCAAGGTGACGGCCGGCGAAGGCGTCCGCCCTGGTCCCGTGATCATCTCCGGCGACTCGGCGGGAGCCAACATTGCTCTTGCAGCGATACTGCATGAACAGGCCGAGGGCCGACGGCTGCCGGATGCCGCGCTGCTCTTTTACGGCACTTATGCGCGTTCGTTCGAAACGGCATCTTACGTCCGTTTCGCCGAAGGCCCGGCACTCACGCGCGGAAAGATGCAGCGATACTGGTCGTTCTATGCCGGTGAGCGCTCAGTCGAGGACGATCCGCTTGCCTGCCCCCTTGCGGCGTCCGATGCGGCCTTGGTGGCGCTGCCGCCACTTTATCTGATGGCGGCGGGGGTGGACCCGCTGCTTTCCGACACCGTGAGCCTGAGCCAGCGTCTCAAGGCTCTCGGCCGGGACGACGAGCTGCACGTCGTGCCGGGCGTCATCCACGGTTTCCTGCAGAACACGAGTGAACTTTCGGCCGCGCGGGAGGCGTTGGCGGCCGCAGGCAGTGCAGCAAGGCGACTGACACGACGTCGATGACGTGAACGATCAAGAGGAGGAGACTATGAAATTTCTGAAGACACTCGCGCTTGGCGCCGCTCTTGCGGCTTCGGCCGCGTTCGGTCAGGCGAAGGCGGAAACCGTCCGCTTCTGGTACCATTTCGACAACCCGGCGAACCCGATGTCGGACCTGGTCCAGAAGTTCGAGACAGCCAATCCCGGCATCAAGATCGAAGCCGAGAACGTGCCGTGGAACAGCTACTACGACAATCTCTACACCGCGCTGGTCGGCGGCAATGCACCGGATGCGGCGATGGTGAAGCTCTTCGCCCAGCCCCGGCTTGCGGAAATGGGAGCGCTGGAGCCGATCGGCAAGCAGCTCGACGCGTGGAAGGGCAAGGCCGACCTGCTGGACAACCTGGTCGACCTGAACAAGGGTCCGGACGGAAACCAATATTACCTGCCTATCCAGTACGTGGTCCTTTATCTCTATTACCGGACCGATCTCTTCCAGGCGGCCGGTCTGCAGCCGCCCAAGACCTGTGAAGATTTCCGCAATGCGGCGATCAGGCTGACCAACGCGCCGCAGACCTACGGCTTCGGCTTGCGCGGCGGCAAGGGCGGCTGGGACCAATGGGGCGCTTTCGTGCTGTCCCAGGGCGCCGAACTGAAGCCGGGTGGCTTGACCAAGCCCGAGGCGATTGCCGCAAACCAATGGCTGGTGGATCTCTTCCAGAAGGACAAGGTCATTCCGCCGTCCGCGCCGAATGATGGTTTCCAGGAAATCGTCGCCGCGTTCAAATCCGGCAAGACAGCCATGACCATCCACCATATCGGTTCGTCCAAGGATCTCGTTGCGGCTCTCGGCGACAAGGTTTCCGCCGTGCCGGTTCCGAAATGCGGCAATGGTCAATGGACGTCTTACGGCGATGAGTCGCTTGCGATCTTCTCCTCGTCCTCGGTCAAGGACGCTGCCTGGAAGTGGATTTCCTTCCTGGCCGAGGGCCAGAACAACGTCGCCTTCAACGGCGCGACAGGCCAGCTGACGGTCACGAAAAGCGGCTCTGCCGAATGGAAGCTCCACGAGCGCCGTTTCGTCGAAGCGACCGTCCAATCCTTGCCGTTTGCCAGGGTGCTGCCGCAGACCTCGGCGGTTTCGGAATTTGTCAACTCTGCCTGGCAGACCAACATGCAGCGGGCTTTGACCGGCCAGATCACGCCCAAGCAGATGATGGAACAGTTGCAGACGCTGTTTGCCCAGTAAAAGTCGTCTCCGGTCCCGGCACGTCCTGTGTCGGGACCTCTTTCCCCGCCTCGAGGCTGGATTCGCATGTCCCGATCGAACCATTCTACCGTGGAGCGCCGCACGCTGTTGCGCTGGCATTCGGAACGGCTTCTGCCGTACTGGCTGCTTGCACCGGCTGTCGTGGTGACCGTCGTCATCGTCTTCATGCCGATGGTGCAGGCCGTCTTCACGAGCTTCTACGACTTGATCCTGTTTCGCCCCAATGCCAGCAAGTTCGTGGGCTTCGGCAACTACGTCAAGCTGTTCAACGATCCGGTCTTCTGGACGGCGTTGTGGAACACCATCATCTGGATCGGATTGACCGTGCCATTGCAGATGGGGCTCGGGCTTGTCGCGGCCCTGCTCCTCAACCGCGAGTTTCCCTGGCGTGGGTTGGCACGGGCGCTGATCATCATTCCCTGGGCGCTCCCGAGCGTTGTGATCGCGCTGATGTGGCGCTGGATCTATGATCCGAATACGGGCGTGCTCAACGACATCCTCATCTACCTGTCGATCGTCCAGTCTGCCGTTCCGTGGCTCGCCGATCCCAACGTGGCGATCTATGCGATCATCGCCACCCTGACCTGGCAGGGCTTTCCCTTCTTCGCGGTGATGATCCTTGCTGGCCTTCAGGGTATTCCGCGCAGCCAATATGAAGCGGCGTCGATCGATGGCGCTTCCACCTGGCGGCAGTTCGTCCATATCACGCTGCCGGGCATCGCGCCGGTGCTCGCGACCGCCGGTTTGCTACGGGTGATCTGGGTCGCCAATTCCATGGACGTCATCTTCGTCATGACCGGCGGCGGCCCCGGCTATGCCACACACACCCTGCCGCTTTATGCCTTCATCAAGGCGCGCCAGAACCTCGATTTCGGCTACGGCACCGCGATCGCCGTCACCTTCACGATCCTGCTCGGCGCCTTCGTGGTTCTCTATCTCTCCCGTACGATGCGCGAGGTGGAACGATGAAACAAAGTGCACTTCGCCGGATCATCACCACCGACCTTCCGGTCCTGCTGATCGTCCTCTTCGCCATGGCGCCCTTCGCCTGGATGATCCTGACATCGCTGACGCCGACCGCAGTGTTGAATGCCACGGGCGTGTCGCTTTCGCCGCTTGGCTGGAGCCTCGACAACTACGTGCGGCTCATCGAGCAGACATCCTTCCTCAAGAACATGCTGGACAGCCTGATCATCGCCGCCGGCACGGTTGTCGTCGGGCTGATCGTCTCGGTCACGGCGGCCTATGCCTTTTCGCGCTTCCGTTTTCCGGGCCGCAAGCTGCTGATGCTGCAGTTCCTTCTGATCAACATGTTCCCGATCGTGCTGCTCATCCTGCCGCTCTTCGTGCTGATGCGCCGCTTCAACATCCTCGACACCCATTTCGGCCTGATCCTTGCCAATGCGACTGTGGCGATCCCGTTCGCGGTGTGGATGCTGACGAGCTATATCGGCGCCATTCCGAAGAGCCTCGACGAAGCGGCCATGACCGACGGATGCTCGCGCCTGACGGCGCTGCGCAAGATAGTCCTGCCGCTGACCATGCCGGGCATCATCTCGACCGGCATCTACATCTTCATCACCGCCTGGAACGAATATCTCTACGCGTTGACGCTTGGCGGGCGGAACGTGCGCCCGGTCACGGTCGCGATCCAGACGCTGATCGGCGAATACCAGATCGAATGGGGACTGCTGGCAGCAGGCGCAGTGGTCGGCGCAATGCCCGCGACCGTCCTTTTCCTTCTCGTGCAGCGGCGCCTGATCGGCGGGCTGACCCAGGGCGCAGTCAAGGGATGAGGGCAAGGGATGAGGGCAGGGAATGGTCGGCGCAGCCGACGAAACGGAATGTAAAAGAGGACGTAACAATGAACCCCATCGGGTTGATTTCCATGCAGTATGCCAGGCCCTTCACGGCCGAGCATTTTCCGCTGTTTGCAAAGATGCGTCGGCACGGCTTTGACTTCGTGGAGCTTCTGGTCCCGGAAGCCGGCGAACTCGACATCAGGGAAACGAAGAAAGCGCTCGACGATGCTGGTCTCGGCGTCGTGCTCGCCGCCCGCGTCAACCTGCAGCGCAATCTCGCGTCGGCCGATGCCGAAGCCCATCGCGCCGGTGTCGAATACCTGAAATATACGGCCGATTGCGCGGCAGGCCTCGGTTCGAAGATCGTCGGCGGGCCGCTGACGGGCAATCCTCTCGTGTTCGCCGGTCGTGCCCCGCAGCCGGTCGACGAGGCCGAACGGCTGGCCCGCAAGGAGCGTTGCGTCAAAGGCCTGAAGGAAGCCGGAGACCACGCTGCCAAAATGGGTGTTTTGCTGACCGTCGAGCCGCTCAACCGCTTCGAAAGCGACGTTCTTTGCACCACCCGGCAGGCGATGGAACTGCTGGATGCCGTCGATCATCCAGCCGTCAAGCTGATGCTCGACACCTTCCACATGCATATGGAGGAAAGCTCGATCGCCGAGGCCATCCGGCTTGCCGGTGACCGGCTGGTGCATTTCCAGGCCAATGAAAACCACCGCGGCTTCCCGGGCACGGGTTCCACCGACTGGGTCGATGTCTGCCGGGCGCTGCACGAGATCGGCTACAAGGGGCCGGTTTCGCTCGAACCGTTCCGCCGCAACGACGACCGCTTCGGCGTGCCGTTCGCCCAATGGCGCCCGCCGCACGAGGATGAGAGCGATCGGCTGGCGGCCTCTAGCGCGTTCATGAAATCCCATCTCCTGCTCACGGAATATCGTCGATGACTTTGAAAATCGGTTGGATCGGTTGCGGCGTTCACGCAACCCAGATGCTGCTTCCCCAACTCGTGCGCCACGACGTCGAAATCGTTGCGCTGTGCGATATCGATGGCAAACGCCTCAAGGACGCCGGCCGGCAATTCGGCGTTACCAACCTGACGACGGACGCGCAGACCCTGCTTTCGACACGCGGCATCGATGCGGTCGGGATGGCCGTCGGCCCGGATCAGCATCTCGCCTTCGGCAAGGCGGCGCTCGAACGGGGCTTGCCTGTCTTTATGGAAAAGCCGCCATCGGGTTCCGCCGCCGGGGCGCGGGAACTTCTAGCTGCTTCGGAAAAGGTGAAGAAGCCGCTGCTGCTCGGCTTCATGAAGCGCTATTCGATCGGCAACCGCATGGCGGCGAATATCGTCAAGTCCGGCCGCTTTGGGGAGGTGCTCGGCCTGACCGGCTATTACATGACGGCACCGGGCTATTTCGCCGGCAATGTCGACTATACCGGCTTTTTTCTGCATCACTGCGTGCATTACATGGACCTGGCGTCCTTTCTGGTGTCGCCGGTTCGTTCGATCTCGACCCGCAAGGTGGAGAAAGCTCCGGGCCGGCTGCTCTTCCATGTCGCCTTTGAGTTCGAATGCGGAGCGATCGGCAATATCGCCATGGGTACGATCCAGTCGCGCGGCACGCCGGTCGAGCGGATCGAACTGATGGGCGACCACCAGCGTATCGAGGTGGAGGACGTGATCGAAATCCGCTGGCATCGCAATCCGCCATTCAAGATCGACGACCTGGGCGCGACGCTGAAGGAGGAGTGCGACACGCTGACGTGGAAACCGAATTTCACCGCCGCAGCCAACGAGGATCCGAAGGGTTACCATTCGCTGCTGGCCGATGTGGTTCCCGCGCTCGGGGGCGCAACGACTCCCGCGCCGACGATCGCCGATGGCGTGATTGCCATGGAGCGCCTGGAAACGGTTCGACGCGAGCTCGCGCTTTGAGGAGGATCCGCCCTTGGACGGTCTTACTCAGGTTTGACGTGGTCTTTTCGGCGGCGCCTGGCAATGTTCACCTCGTGCAGGAGCAGCTCCAAGAAACCTTGGAGCGCCATCCCTGGATCGTCGTCATCGCCGCTCAACATGCTGATTCCCCAATGGCCGAGAACGGCCTCCTGGACCGGGTTGGGGCATGGCATGAAGATGAATGAGGGCGGTCGCTCCTTTTCGAAACCCGAATTCGACCATGTACGCCAGAGCCGATAGAGAAGCAGACGGATGTTCATGTCGGACATGCTGTAGCCGATGAACAACACCGTCAGGCCTAGAGCGTCCGATCGAAACTTCACATCGAGAGGTGAGTCGAACGAGAGCCTGTCAAAGTGGTCCGACTCCGCAAGTACGAGACTTTCGGGCTCATCAAAGTCACCGTGAAACTTGATGATCTGGGTGACCTCACCCGAGGCCCGTGCCACGTCGTGGGCATTCGTCACCTTGATGTAAGGCCGGCCATGCAGTTCGAATGCCGTCTCGAGGTTACGATCGTAGTTGGTCGTATAGATGATCGGAAACTCCAGCGACACGATCATTTCGTGGATTGCCGATGCGGCAATACGGTCGCGGCAAACGTTCCATTCGCGGTCGAGCCATCGGCTGAGGGAGACGATGCTGCCCTGCGACAGCCGATAATATTCCGCGATCGTCTGGTAGCTGAGGTCCGGGCGCGTGATCAGCGAGCGGTCGAGACTTAATTCATCGACCATGTGCTCGGTAAGCTTCCTCCAGGACGGCAAGCCGACATTCATCGACACGCCGGCTCCCACAAACAGGATGGCCCGACGCTCGGCGATCCTCTGCGCCAGTGAGCGGAGTTGTTCGCAGGACTGCGTTGTCCGGAGGGAACACGCCGGTCCCGATTTGCCGTCGTCAGGCATGTTCCGTTACTTCATCAATACCGGCAGTCGTGCCGCCCGGTCGATCCTGCGGGCTGGGCCGCAGGATCGACCGATATCGGAACGGAGTTGGTCAGATCTTTGCACGTTCGCCCGCTTCCTTGAGTGAAGCGAACTTCATCGTCACGCTCTTCAGATTGTCGTCCAGCCATTTTGCCATGGCGATCTCTTCCTCGAGATTGCTTTTTAGCGCCGGCGCCAGTCCCGGAAAGCCGCCATGTTCGGCGATGGTGATGAGCGACTTGTAGGCGGCGATCTCGTAATTCTCGAAAGCGAAATTGGCGAGCGAGTTCTTGATGATCTCGTCGCCGGCAACGCTGTGTCCCATCGCCGCCATGCTGCCGGTGAGGGACAATGCCATGTCCTTCAAGCTCGAATGCTCTTCCGCCAAGCTCGTGAGAACCTCCTCGATCCTGGCGATCTGACCCTCCGTTTCACGGATATGCTGCTCGAGCCGCGCCGCCACCTCCGGATAGTTTTCGATCCGCGAGACCTGCGGCTTCATGATCGACAGCGCCTGGTTTTCCATGGCGTGCGCGTTCTTGAGGCCGGTCACGAAGATGGTACGGGTTTCCGATGTATCTGCCATCGCATTTCCTCTTTGGTTGTGTGGGACACGCTAACTGGGACGAGGGGCGATGGTTCCAGCACGGCGAACGATAGAATAGGCGGGTATCCGCTCTGCGGCTTTTTTGCGGGACGGCAGATGGCAGCCTGGGAACTTGGCAATCCTCGGACCGTTTAGTCACTCTTGACGAGAGGTACCCGGAGGTCAGCAGGAGTGCCGAACAGGAGCAGCACCTGGTATGAAGAGGCGGTGATCTACAGCATCGACGTTGAAAAGTTCGCCGACGGAAACGGCGACGGCATCGGCGACTTCATAGGGCTCACCGAGAAACTGACCTACCTCTCCGAACTCGGCATCACCTGCATCTGGCTGCTGCCTTTTTTTCGCAGCCCCGATCGCGATAACGGTTACGACGTTAGCGATTTCTACACCGTCAATCCGAAGGTCGGGACCTTGGACGACTTTCTCGCCTTTCTTCACGGCGCCGGAGAGCATGGCATTCGCGTCATCATCGACCTGGTCGTCAATCATACATCGGACCAGCATCCCTGGTTTCAGGCGGCGCGGCGGGACGACGAGACGCGCTATCGCGATTATTACGTGTGGAGCGCCGATCCCCCACCGGTCGCCGTCGGCGCCAAATCGATCTTTCCTGGCGAGGTAGACAGCCTGTGGACTTACGACGAGGTCGCCCGTGCCTACTATTTCCACCATTTTTATGACTTTCAGCCGGAATTGAACGCTGCAAATCCTCAGGTCCGCGAAGAGATACTAAGAATCGTCGATTATTGGATCGCTTTCGGTGTGAGCGGCTTCAGGCTGGACGCCGCTCCACTCATCATTGCCAACAAGGGCCTTGAACACGCCAATCCCCGCGACCCGCACGGCATTCTGAGGCAGATTGGCGCCTATCTGCGAAGCCGCCGGCCTGGCGGAGTGCTTGTCGGGGAAGTCAATCTTCCGCCGGAAGCGTCCGACGCGTTTTTCGGGGAGGGTGATCAACTCCAGCTCCTGCTCAACTTCATGCTCGCCTGCTATCTCTTCGCGGGCTTTGCCAAGGAAGACGCAGCGGCGATCAATCAGGGGTTGAGCCTTCTTCCCGAGCCGCCGGCCGGCTGTGGCTGGGTCAATTTCCTGCGCAACCTCGATGAGCTCGATTTCTCTCGGGTCCCGGCGGATCTGAAGCAAGCGGTGTTCGAGGTTTTTGCTCCGAAAAAGGAGATGCAGGTTTTTGATCGTGGCATTCGTCGCCGCGTCGCTCCGATGCTCAATGGAGACCAACGGCGGATCGAAATGGCTTTCAGTATCGTCTTTTCGCTCAAGGGCCCGCCGCTCGTCGTCTATGGAGACGAGATCGGCATCGGCGAGGATCTCTCCCGGCCCGGGCGTGACGCCGTGCGGGTGCCGATGCAGTGGTCGGCCGAGAAGAACGGCGGCTTCTCGACTGCAAATGCCGGAAAGCTGTATCAGCCAGTCAAAACCGAGGGGAAGTTTTCCTATAAGAAGGTGAATGTCGCCGATCAGGAGAAAGATCCGGGCTCGCTGCTGAACAAAGTGAGACGGTTTATCAACCTTCGCCGTAACCAGCCGATCTTCACGAGAGGCCGGGCGGTGAGGCTCAGCGCAACGGACCCTGCCGTCCTGGTTCACGGTTTCGAAGATGCAGGCGATCTGCTGTTGTTGGTGCACAATCTGGCGGCCCGGCGGATCGAGACCGAGATCCATTTCGGCGGCATGCAGCCCAAGCGCTTTCGCGACCTGATCGATGATGTCGAATTCGAAGTGGTGAAGAAGCCGCGTCTGGAACTCGAGCCCTATGCCTATCGCTGGCTAATCTCGAAGGGCAATGGCTCATAGCTTGCCATCCCGATTTTCATGTCGGCGAATGCTAGCGTGTACCGGACGCTGGTCGGGCCGTGAGACCATTGTGGGCGAATGCAGGACCGGATAGCGACCTGGCAAGATGACGCCTGAGGATCAGCGGAAGCATGTCACCGGCGCGCAGCAGTTCGACCTCGGCATGTGTTCGATCGCAACCGATGTATCGAATGTTCCCGAGAAGCCGTCAGCTCGCCTGAGCGAAGCCGGCACGTCGCAACGCGGAGAAACCATGGCCGGTTCAGCCTGTACGGTCGGGACATCGCCGAGGCGCAGTTCGAGTGTCTCCGGCGCCTGATCATGCGGCAGGCGCAGCGGGAGGATGCCCATGCCGATCAGGTTCCAGCGGTGAGTGCGCTCGAAACTGGAGGCCAGAACCGCCCGCACGCCGAGGAGCGCCGCACCCTTGGCCGCCCAATCGCGGGACGAACCCATTCCGTATCGCGCGCCGGCGACAATGACGACGGACCTGCCTTCAGCCTTGTAACGCTGCGCCGCATCCCACAACGACTGGGGTTCTCCCGATCCGGCATGGACCATGAAACCTGGCCCGCGATGCATCGTCTCCGGCCGTCCTTAGAGCGTTCTCCAGCAATATCCGATGGATATACGGCATGGGCGAGAGATCGTCGCCTGCCTCGGCCGGCAGGTCAATCAGATTATAGCTCAGGCCGTCGATCTCGATTTTGGCACGCATGCCGGTCAGCAATGCCACCCGCCGCCCGCGCTACAACGTCTTCAAACCGGCGGCGATGGCCGAAAACAGCATATCGATTTCCGTCTCCGAAATCACAAGGGGAGGAGAAAGAACGATGGTGTTCGCCACCGGCCGTATCATGACGCCCCGCTCGAAGCAGAATTCGTAGACCTTTTTCGCCGTGACCTTGCCGCCGGCGACATCTTCGCCGAGTTCGATGCCGGCAAGCAGCCCGAGATTGCGGATATCCACCACGGCCGGCAGGCCCTTGAGCGAATGGGCCTTTTCCTGCCAGACCGGCTCGATCGCTGCAGCGCGCTCGAACACGCCTTCGTTGAGATAGACGTTCAGCGCCGCCAGGGCCGCCGCGCAAGCCAGCGGATGACCTGAATAGGTATATCCATGCGAGAACTCCACGGCACCTTGCGGGGCGCCTGTCATCAGCGTCTCGTAGATGTCGTTGGAACTGATGACGCCGCCCATCGGGACCGCACCGTTGGTCATGCCCTTGGCAATGGCGATGAGGTCGGGAGTGACGCCGAAACGGTCGGCCGCGAACGGACGGCCGAGGCGCCCGAAACCGGTGACCACTTCATCGAAGATCAGCAGAATGCCGTGGCGCGTACAGATTTCCCTCAGCCGTTCCAGGTAGCCAACGGGCGGGATCAGCACGCCCGTCGAGGCAGCAATCGGCTCGACGATCACCGCCGCGACCGTCGATGGATCGAAGGTCTGCAGCATCTGTTCGAGCGCCTCGGCGATCTCCGCGCCGTGGCCCGGCTGGCCGCGGCTGAAGGCATTGCGGGCGGGATCATGCGTATGGGGCATATGGGCCGCACCCGGCAAAAGCATGCCGAACTGCTTCTTGTGCGGTCCCATGCCTGCCGCTGAAAGCCCTCCGAAACCGACGCCGTGATAACCGCGCTGGCGACCGATGATGCGCTGCCGCTGTCCTTCCCCGCGGGCATGGTGATAGGCGAGGGCAAGCTTGAGCGCCGTATCGGTGGCCTCCGACCCGGAATTGGTGAAGAAGACGTGATCCAGTCCTTCGGGTGCGACGGCTGTCAGTCGGCTGGCATATTCGAAGGCGAGAGGATGGCCGAGCCCGAACGAGGATGCGAAATCAAGCTGTGCGGCCTGTTTCTGGACGGCCTCGACGATCTTTGGATGCCCATGCCCCGCGTTCACGCACCAGAGGCCGGCAATCCCGTCCAGAAGCCGGTGGCCGTCGCTCGTGTGGTAATACATGCCCGACGCGCCGGTGATGATCTGCGGCTTCTTCTTGAAGTCCCGGTTGACCGTGAACGGCATCCAGTAGGATTCGAGCGAATTGGCGTTGAGCTGCTGCATGTGCATTGCTTTCATTCTTCGATCAGATGAAGTCGGTCTTCTTGAGGATCTGCGTCGTCACTTTGCCGCATCCAGCCTGTCGACGGAGGGCGATATCGGCGGCACGACGTCGTCCGGGATGGGATTGACGAAGGGATTGCCCTCCAGCCGGCCCCGAAGATCGGCCTTGGCCGCCTCGACCAGTGCCGGATTGCAGATGAGTTCGATGGCCGTGCCCGCCATGACCTTTGCAGCATGCGCCATGCCCTTGTGGGCGGCGGGCAACTTGCCCTGGGCAACGAGCTGCCACGAATGGCCGGGCGTGCCGATCGCGTATGCCGCTCCGCGCATCTGTACGGTCGGCACCACCCAGCTCACGCTGCCGACATCGGTCGATCCGACCATCGATCCATCGCCTGAATAGAGCGGAACGATGAGATCGCAGAGCGGTTCATCCTTCTTCGGTTTGAGGTGGAAGCGGGCGTATGACGAGGCGATCTCCTCCGATGTCAAGGTCGCCTGGAATTTTCGGGCGGTCGCCTTGTCGCCTTCGTCGAATATGGCAGGACCCAGGCGCTCGAGCTGCGCATGCATACATTCCTC
The DNA here is from genome assembly GCF_002968555.1 of Neorhizobium sp. T6_25. Taxonomy (NCBI): domain Bacteria; kingdom Pseudomonadati; phylum Pseudomonadota; class Alphaproteobacteria; order Hyphomicrobiales; family Rhizobiaceae; genus Neorhizobium; species Neorhizobium sp. T6_25. The sequence goes on along the minus strand of NZ_PVBL01000001.1, from coordinate 381,444 downwards.
CAGCGGCTCGTTGCCCATCAGGTTGGCATCGCCGGATATGATTTCCTGCTTCATGGTCGTTTCGGTCATCCAGGCGGCGCCTTCGGCTACGCGCTTGACCCGGGCGACGAGCGAAAGAAGCTCGGGAAGCGTTCTCGCCCGCACGAGGTAACGAACCGTCGCATTGGCCTGGACCACATTTGGGGCCGAACCGCCCGCATCGGTAATCGCGTAATGAATACGGGCCGTCGTCGGCATGTGTTCGCGCAGGAAGTTCACGCCGACGTTCATCAGTTCGACCGCATCGAGCGCGCTGCGCCCGAGATGGGGCGTCGCCGCGGCATGCGAGGCGCGCCCGGAGAAATGAAAATTCATCTCGCTGCAGGCAAGCGAGATCGGATTGTTGACGCCGCTGAAGGCGGCGGGGTGCCACGAAATGGCAATGTCGACATCATCGAAGACGCCGGCGCTCACCATGAAACCTTTCGAAGACCCGCCTTCCTCCGCCGGGCAGCCGTAATAGCGGACGCGGCCCTTCAATCCGTGGGCAGCGAGATAGTCCTTCACCGCGGCGGCGGCCAGCATCGAGCCGGCCCCGAGAAGGTTGTGACCGCAGCCGTGGCCGTGGCCGCCGGCAACGACCGGCCGCTGTTCGGCGACGCCTGCCTCCTGGCTGAGGCCCGGGAGCGCGTCATACTCCCCGAGAATGGCGATGACTGGACCAGCCTCGCCGGCCTCTCCCATGACGGCGGTCGGAATGCCGGCAATGTTGCGCTCGATCCTGAAGCCCTCGGCCTCGAGAAGCCGCAAATGTTCGGCTGAGGAACGGAACTCCTCGTAATTGATCTCCGGCGTGCCCCAGACGCGGTCGCTGAGATCAAAAAAAGCGGCGCTTTTTTCGTCGACGATTGTCCAGATGGATTGGGAATTCTGCATCGCGTCCTCGTTTCCTGATCAGTGCATGCCGCTCAGAACCGGCGTCAGCCGTTCCAGCGCCCAGTCTATCTGCCTGCGCTCGATCACCAGCGGAGGCGCGAGACGAATGGTGTGATCATGCGTCTCCTTGGCGAGGATGCCCGACTTGCGGAGCAGTTCGCAGTAACGGCGTGCACCGCCGGCCTGCGGATGCAGTTCCACGGCGAGCATCAGTCCGCGTCCGCGCACGTTCCGAATGAAGTCGCTGCGAATGTCCTTCAGCCCGCGAAGGAAATAATCGCCCTGCTCGGCGGCATTCTCGATCATGCCCTCTTCGGTCAGCGCCCTCAGTGCCGCCCGTGCGACGGCACAGGCGAGCGGGTTACCGCCGAAGGTTGAGCCGTGCTGTCCGGGTTTTAGCGTGCCCAGCACCTCATTGTTGGAAAGCACGGCGGAGACAGGATAGAAGCCGCCCGACAATGCCTTGCCGACCAGGGTCACGTCGGCCTCGATCGCCTCATGTTCTTCCGCAAGCAGCTTGCCGGTGCGTCCGAGACCGGTCTGGATTTCGTCCAGGATCAGCATGACATTGTTTGCCGTGCAGAGTTCGCGGACCTTTGCAAAATAGCCGGCCGGCGGGATCAACACGCCCGCCTCGCCCTGGATCGGCTCGGCCAGGAAGGCGACCGTGTTTTCGTTGATCGCCCTCTCGAATGCCTCGACATCGCCGAATGGCACAACGCGGAAGCCGTGCAGGAAGGGACCGAAATTCTTGCGTGCCGTTTCGTCGGTGCTGAAGCTGATGATGCCGAGCGTCCGGCCGTGGAAATTGTTGGAGCAGACGATGATTTCCGCCTGTTCCTCGGGGATGTTCTTGACCTCGTAACCCCACTTGCGCACGGATTTGACGGCGGTTTCGACGGCTTCCGCGCCACTGTTCATCGGAAGCACCCTGTGCGATTTCGTCAGCGCCGCGAGCTCCTCGTAGAACAGTGCGAGCTGGTCGTTGCGGAATGCCCGGGAGGTCAGCGTCAGCTTGCCCGCCTGCTCCACCATCGCGGCCAGGATCTTGGGGTGGCAATGTCCCTGGTTGACGGCGGAATAGGCGGAGAGGCAGTCCAGATAGCGGGTTCCCTCCGTATCCCAGACATAGACGCCGGCGCCTCGCGCCAGGACCACGTCGAGCGGCTTGTAGTTGTTTGCGCCGATCCGGCCTTCGATCGCGATGAATTCTTCCGTCAACATGGTGGATTTCTCCTGCCCCAAAGAGGCGATACTCGTCGAATTTTGGTCTCGTTACGCCGCGACGCCGAGGGTCGGCGTCGCCTTGAGCAGAGCCTGCGTATAGGGGTGTTGCGGGTGATCCAGGATCTGGCCGGCGCTGCCCTCCTCGACGATCAAGCCCTGCTGCATGACGACGATCCGGTCGGCGACGCGGGAGACGGCGCCAAGATCGTGCGAAATGAAAAGGCAGGCGAAGCCGTGGTTTTCCTGCAGTTTGCGGAAGAGATCGAGAACCTGCTTCTGGATCGTCATGTCGAGCGCCGAGACGGGCTCGTCGGCGACGACGAAAGCGGGATTGCGGATGACCGCACGCGCGATCGCCACGCGCTGTCTCTGCCCTCCGGACAAGGCATGCGGATAACGATCGCCAAGTCCGGCAAGGCCGACCTCGTTGAGAATGGCACTTACCCGCTCGGCCTTTTCGGGGCCGCTGAGTTTCGGGCCATGGACCAGCGGCTCGCCGACGATCTCCGCAATCTTCTGCCGCGGGTCGAGGGACGAATAGGGATCCTGGAAGACGAGTTGGCACTGCAGGCGATAATCACGGGCAGCGCCCCGGTCGGCGGATGCCATCGGGCGCCCGCGAAACAGGATGTCTCCGCCGGACAATGGCAGCAGGCCCAGCATTGCCCGCCCGAGCGTGGTCTTGCCGGAACCGGAGCCGCCCACGACGGCGACCACTTCGCCCGGGCGCACGCCAAGCGAAACACCCCTCACGGCAAGCTTCTTTTCCGCCGTGCTGAACATATTGCCAGCGCCCGAGAAGGTCACCTCGACACCGCGGGCCTCGATGAGCGGCTCCGCTTCGGCGGGTGGCGCGCGGCCATAGTCACGTTTCGGCAGGGCGTCGATCAGCGTGCGGGTATATTGCTCCTTCGGCCGATGCAGAACCTCCTCGACCGGACCCGACTCGATCAGTCGGCCGCGCTCCAGAACAAAGACCTTCTTCGCGTATTGGGCGACGAGACCGAGATTGTGGGTGATCAGCAGAACCGAGGTGCCGAAGGTGCGCGTCAGATCGACCATGACCTCCATGACCTCGCGCTGGGTGAGCGTATCGAGCGCCGTTGTCGGTTCGTCGGCGATCAGCAGCTTCGGCCGGAGCAGCATGACAGAGGCGAGCATGATGCGCTGGCGCATGCCGCCCGAGAACTGATGCGGGAATGCGGCAAGGCAGGCTTGGGGGTTTTGAATTTTCACTCGTTCCAGCATTTCGGACGCACGCGCGCGCGCCGCCTCGACGCTCAGCTTCTCATGCAGCCGCAGCCCCTCGACCAGCTGTGCGCCGATCGTCATCGCCGGATTGAGCGATACCATCGGCTCCTGAAAGACCATGCCGATCTCGGCGCCGCGAACTTTGCGGATCTCGCTGCCTGTCATCTTCAGGACGTCACTGCCTTCGAACAGGATCTTTCCCGAGACCGGCGTGATTGCCTTGGGGAGCAGCCGCATGGCTGCGCGTGCGGCGACCGTCTTGCCGCTGCCGCTTTCGCCGACCAGCGCGACGATGCTGCCCGTCTCGACATCGAACGACACGTCATGGAGGATCGGGTGGCCGTTTGAGGTCGTAACACGGAGATCGCGAACGTCGAGCAGTGGCCGGGAAGTCTCTGCGTTCATCACCGTTGCTCCATTCTCGGGTCGAAGCGGTCCCGCAGCGCATCTCCGAGCAAATTGATGCCGAGAAGCGTCATCGAGATGCAGATGCCGGGGGCGAGCCCGAGCCAGGGGGCCTTTTCGATATAGGTACGCGCCGCAGACAGCATGTTGCCCCAGGTCGGCGCCGGCGGAGGCACGCCGAGGCCGAGGAAGCTCAGGCCGCTTTCCGCCAGCACAACCCAGCCGAACATCGAGGTAGCGAGCACCACGATCGGCGCGGTGCAATTGGGCAGGACATGGCGAAACATGGTGGCGAATTCGGAATTGCCGATGACGCGCGACGCCTCGACATATTCCCGTTCTCTGGCCGACAATACGCTCGCCCGGACAACACGCAGCACGGAGGGGGAATAGGCAATGCCAAGCGCCAGGATGATGCCGTATTTGTTGGGACCGGAAATCACCATCAGGCCGAGCGCCAACAGAGTGCCGGGGAAGGCGAGGAGCGCGTCGCTGAAGACCATCAGGATCCGGTCGACCAACCCTCGCGTGTAGCCTGCGATCAGGCCGGTGATCGTGCCGACCGTGATCGCGAAAGCGACCGTCAGGATGGCGACCGTCATGCTCTGCACCGCCCCGGTCATCAGGCGGGAGACGACATCGCGGCCAAATTCGTCGGTGCCGAGCCAGAATTGCGCGGACGGCGGTTTCAGCTTGGCGATGAGCTTGATCGCCGCGGGCTCGTAGGGCGTCCAGAACAGAGCGAGGAGGGCAATGCCGCCGATGAAAATCAAAAGGGCTGAGCCGATGATGAGGTTTGCGGGCTGCCTGATCATGAGGCGGTGACCCGCGGATCGAACAGTGGATAACACAGATCGACGATCAGATTGACGATCACGTAGATCAAGGCCGTGAACAACAGACATCCCTGTACCACCGGATAGTCGCGAGCGAAGATCGCATCGACGAGAAGGCGCCCGAGGCCGGGCAAGGTGAAGACGGTTTCCAGGACCGCGATGCCGCCGAGGAGCCCGCCGAGCACCAGCCCGATCATCGTCCAGGTCGGGGCGAAGGCATTGGGCAGCACATGGCGAAGCAGGACCTTGCGTTCCGAAAGACCCTTGGCGCGGGCGTGCATGACATATTCCAGCCGCAGGATTTCGATGGCGCTGGCACGCATCATGCGGGTGAGCACGCCGACCTCGATCAGCATCAATGTCACGACCGGCAGGATGACGTAGGTGATGGCGGTCCAAGGCTTTTCGGTGAACGGCACGTAACCGACGACCGGCAGCCATCCGAGCTTCAATCCAAAGACCAGCAGAAGGACGAGGCCGAGCCAGAAGCTGGGAACCGACATCAGCAGCGTCGAGGCGGCGACGATGGCGACATCCACATGCTCGTTCTGCCGCCATGCCGCCACAAGGCCGGCCGGAACCGCGATCAGCGTCGCGAGCGCTACGGCGACCAGTACGATGGTGGCGCTGACCTGGAAGCGGTCGAGCATCATGGGCAGGACCGGCGCGCCGTTGGAAATGGAATGGCCGAGATCGCCCCGTAGGACATTGCCGAGCCAATACAGGAACTGCACCGCCACCGGCCGATCGAGGCCGAGATTGGCGCGCAGGCTGGCAAGCTCGTCCGGGCTGGCGCTATCGCCGAGGATCAACTGGGCCGGGTCGCCGGGGATCATCCGTACCAGGAAGAACACCATCACGGCCACGATAAGGAGTGTCGGAAGCGTCCATAACAGACGCTTCGCGATATATTTCGAAAGGGCGTGCATGAGCTATTTGCCTTGTGCGAAGGAAACGCCCCACATGCGCGGATAACCGACCGGCCACGTCTTGTATCCTTCCACATTGGCGCGCACCGCGCCGATGCGGGTGCCCGAATAGAGCGGGATCAACGGGACGTCGGCGCGGATCATGCCTTCCAGCTTGTCGAACAGCGCCTGCCGCTCCTTGGCATCGCCGATCGTCGTGGTCTCGGCGATCAGCTTCAGGCCTTCCGGATTGTCCCACACCTTGTTCGGGCTCTTGTCCTTGCTGCCGCTGACCATGTCGTAGGAGAGCGAGGGATCGAGGCGTGCGGAATAGGTGAACGACATGGCGGAGTAGTTGCCGGCCGTGTAGCGGTCGAGCAGCGTCGCCCAGTCGAGTGTCTCGATCTCGATATTGATGCCGGCTTCCTGCGCCATCGCCTGGACGAGAACCGCGGCATCGAAGAGTGACGGATAAAACTTGGTCGCCAGCCACTTGATCGGCTGGCCCTTGTATCCGGCGTCCGCCAGCAGCTTCTTCGCCTCGTCGAGATTGCGCGCCGGGAGTTCCTTCTGCAGCTTTCCGGAATAGGGGCTCGGGACCGGAATGACCGAGAGGTTCGCCGGCGACTGGCCGTTGGTCAAGGCTTCCGAGATCTGCGCGATATCGAGGGAAAGCAGTAGCGCCTTGCGGATGCGGACGTCCTTCAGCAGCGGATCGCGGGTCTGGAAAAGGAGACTGGTCAGGCCCATGCTGGCGACCTTGTCCACCTTCAGCTTGTCGCTGCCGGAGAGTTCCTCGACATCGGCGTTGTTGACGTCGCTCAGCACGTCGATGTCTCCGGAATAGAGCGCGGCCTTGGCCGCAGCATCGTCCGGAATGACCATGAAGCGCGTTGCCGCGATCTTCGGCTGCTTGTCGCCGACATAGCCGGTACGCTCGCCGCCGGGCGAGACGTAGTTGGGATTGGCGGCGAGCTGCACATACTGGCCGCTGCGCCATTCCTGCAGCATGAAGGGGCCGGTACCGACAGGCTTCACCCACTTGCCCTGCGCATCGAGCGAGCTCTTATGGTAAATGCCGGTGCCGCCGCAATCGGTGCGGGCAATGGTGGCGAGAAACAGGGCGGTCGGCTTCTCCAGCGTGAAGACGACGGTCGCCGCATCCGGCGCCGCAACGTTGGTGACATTGGCGACACCCGACCCTGTCACGTCCTTGAGGCACCGCCAGGCGGTCTTGGGCTCAACGTAGCGCTGCCAGGAGGACAGGACATCGGCGGAGGTCAGCGGCTCGCCATTGCTGAACTTCAGTCCGTCACGCAGCTTGAACGTATAGGTCTTGCCGTCGGGTGAGACATCGACCGACTTTGCCAGCAGCGGCGCGATCGAGGCGTCGTCCTTGTACCCGACGAGGCCTTCGACCATGTGCAGGACGATCGCGTCGCTATTGGCATCGCGATTGACGCCGGGATCGGTCGAGCGGATGTCTGCATTGATGCGCACCCGCATCGTCTTGTCCTGCGCCATGGCCGTGCCCGCGGCGGTCGGGGCCAGCAGTGCGATCGCTGCCGTCGTCTTCAACAGACTTTGAATTTTCATTGGAGGCTCCCGTATTTGTTCCCTTATTGATTTTCGTTAGGCCGCCGTCGTTTGAGCCTTGCGGGGCTCTTCGACAGGCCTGATCCTCATATCGAGGCTGTAGTTCCAGAAATGCGCTCCGAGCGCCGGCAGCAATGCGACCTCCATGCGGCCTTCACCCGGCACCATGACGATCATGGCGACCGTCGCGGACTGATTGTTGGACAGCGATTTGCGCGGCGGGCGGCAGACCGACCAGGGGCTTTCGAACGTATCGGAAAGCGCGGTCTTGACGGTGTCCACCGTGACCTTGCCGACATGCGGTTCGAGCAGCTGGCGGACGCGCAGGTCGCGGTAGAGCGAGTCCGGCATGTTGACGACGCCCTTGTCGAGCAGCTTTGACAGCGCAACCTGGCTTTGGAAATGGTTGGCATGCACCAGCACGCCGTTTTCCGGATGAACCAGAAAAGTTTCGTCGGGCGCACATTCGAAATCGATTGCGACGCCGTGGGCGTGGCCGATCATCATGTTGTTCGACGCCGACTTGCGGGTTCCGTAAACCGCCTGCATCGACATCGCCAGATGGTCCTGTTCCAGAACCTTGCGGCGGATGATGGCGAGCGGCACGCCGAGTTCCCGGTAGTCCCGGTCGGTTTCAAGGTAGTTGCCGCTGATCGAGATGCCGGCGGAGTTGAAGCCCGTACGCGCAAGGCCGCCAGCTTCGGTGAAGGTGATGATATCCGGCCCGTCGCTGCGCTTGATCTTGAGCACGATCGCCGTTTCGGCGCATTCAGCCTTCCAGTCCCAATTCTGGGCGTGGATGAAGACGTTGTCACGCGTGGCGGAGGGCATGACGAAAACGCCGGTGCAGCCATCCGACTGGATGAAGTCCGCCTGGCCCTTTTCCCGGCGGCGCGCAAGCTTGAGGATTTCGGTGCGTGCGTTGAGCAGCAGGATTGCAGCCAGATCGGTGTCCACAGCCTTGGCGATGCCGCGCATCTCCTCGATATACTGGGGGCCATAGTCCTCGATCGCGCTGGCGAAACGGTCAATCATCGCCGCCAGGTCGTTGTCTTTCAGACCGGAGGAATGCAGCTGGTCCTTGTAGTGGCCGATGCCCTTGAGGATGCGCTCCGCCGCCTGTTCGCCATATTGTTGGCCGCGCTCGAATGGCGTACCAGAAATCTCGATGAGCGGGCAGGGAAGAGGCAAGGTCATGATGACGTGTTCCAGATGCTGTATGGCGGCAGGCCGAACGCTTGCCTTCGCCTAAAAAGTATTTCATACAACAAAAACCAAAACAAAGGGAAAGGCAAGCGGAAATGTCAGACGCGTCCACGCCTCTTCAGCAGGACCTGATGCGTCGCATCGTCGACGTCATCCATGAGGACAACCTCCAGCCAGGGGCGAGACTGCGCCAGAACCAGTTGGCGGACCGGCTGCGCGTGTCCCGCACGCCGGTTCGGATGGCGCTCGAATTAATGGAATCCCGCGGCTTCGTGCAGCACGAGCAAAACAAGGGGATGACGCTTTCGGCAATTCCTCCCCGGGTAGAGACACCGGAGGCGCCGCCCGCCGATGAAGAACTTCTCGTCGCGATCGCCAAGCTGCGGCGCGACGGCAAATTGCCGGAGCAGTTCGCGGAGCTGGAACTGATGCGGTTGACCGGGCAGGAGCGGACGCCTGTTCGTCAGGCGCTGATCAAGCTGGAGGGCCTTGGCGTGATTCAGCGCCGAAAAGGCTATGGGTGGCAGTTTTTCGATCCGGTTCGCGACGTGCGTGCTCGGCAAGAAAGCTATGATTTTCGGCTGCTCATCGAATGCGCAGCCATCCTGTCGCCGGATTTTTCGCTTTCCGCCGACTGGATCAGCTCGATGCGATCACGGCACCAGGCAATGCTGAGTGCGGCCTGGACCGACGCATCGAGCGTCACGCTGTTCGAAATGAACGCGGAATTCCACCTCGGCATCAGCGCAGCGTCTGGAAACCGCTATATTGAGGAGGCCATGAACCGCCAGAACCAGCTTCGCCGTCTATCCAACTACAACTGGCAGCATGGCGCTGATCGCGTAGCCGTTACCTGTCGAGAGCATCTGGAAATACTCGAGCGACTCGAGGCGGGCGATAGTGAAGTCGCGGCGGCTCTCATGCGCAAGCATCTGACCGGTGCCCGGGGAACCTCTAAAGCGAGAACTTGAGTTTTGTAAGATAAAAACCTCTCGAGAGGCTATCGCGCCGCTCCGGTGGCCCAAACTCGCGCCGCGTGCTCAAAGGACCCTGAGAGAAAAGGCAAGGCTTGCCGAGCGCTGTTCCCCCGCTCGCAGCACGAAAAGGCCGGAATCACTGGCAAGAGGAAAACCGAAGGCGCCGGCAACGTGCGATACGGGTTCGAGGCAGACATAATCTGCGGTGCGATGAGCGACGAGGTGTTTCAGTTCCGGCGCGGCCGTCAAGGTGGCCTCGATGCCTCCGTTGGTGACAACCGCGGCCCGCTGCCAGTCCGAAAGAAAAAGGGTGTGGGCCTCGTTCGGCAGTAGTTTCGCGCTGCGCGCTTCAGATCGGATTCCGTCTGGAACGCCCCTGTCACCTGGCGGCCAAATCCTGCCGGCATCGCAGGATGCCGGCCTGCCGAGATCAGCCGCAAAATAGGGATGCCAGCCCAATCCGCCGGGCATGGAGGCCTGGCCGGTATTGGTCATTGTAAGCTCGATATCGAGCCGGTCGTCGCCGAGCACGAAGCGCTGTACAGCGCTGAAGTCAAAGGGCCAGTCGGGATCGGCGCGGTAGTGCAGCACTAGTTCGATCCGATCGGCGCCGAGCGAGGCCACCTGCCAGGTGCGGCGATGGGCCGGGCCGTGCTGGGCATCGTTCCGAAGTGCCGGGTGCGGCAGAACTGCATGACGTTTGCCGTCATGCATGAAAGCCGCACCAAGGAGCTTGTTGTGATAGGGAAACAGCGGATAAGCGCCAGCCTTCGGCCAGTTCAGCGGCTCGAATTCCGGACCGGCGGTCGGTACCAGGATATCGCCCAGCTGGTCATGCACGAGATGGGTCATCCGGCCGCCGTTTTCGGGCAGGAAACGGGCCTCAAGCGGCCCGCTACGAATGCTTGGCCAATGCTTTCCTGTCATTTCAGGCGAAGGCATAGGACCCGTCCGGTCGCTTCGGCACGCGCCGCTGCCAGTGGACGTAGCCGTCCTCCTGCATCGCCTTTTCGTCCATCTCCACACCCCAGCCGGGACGGTCCGGGCGAAGCTCGAGATAACCGTCCTTCGGCAGGTAGGGATCGGCGACGTAACGCGCCGACGCTTCCCGCGTCTCGACTTCGGTCCCGCCATAGACATAGGCCTGGCCCGTCGGCAGGCGATATTCGAGGATCTTGAAATTCTGCTGGGCGGCCGAGAAATGCACGTTGACCGCGGTTGCCAGAGGTCCCATCGGGTTGTGCGGGGCCACGCCGACATAAAAGGCCTCGGCAAGCGTCGCGATGCGGCGCATTTCCGACAGCCCGCCGACGACGCAGATGTCCGGCTGGATCAAATCCGCACCCTTCACCTGCAGCAGACGCAGGAATTCGTAGCGGCTGTAGAGGCTTTCGCCGGTTGCCAGCGTGCATTCGAGCCCCTGCTTGAGTTCGCCCCATGCCTCGATGTTTTCCGGCCGGAGCGGTTCTTCGTAGAACAGCGGGTCGTAAGGTGCGAGTGCGTTGCCGAGCTGCCGGGCGGCGGCGGGCTCGTAGATCTTGGCATGCGCGTCGAAGGCGATCTCGTAATCGTCACGGACCGTCTCGCGGAGTTGGCGGAAGTAGTCCGCGGACGCCTTCACCACATTGCCCCAGCGGTTGGTGTGCATATCGATCCGCCAGGGGCTGAGCTTGAACGCGGTGAACCCCCAGCCTTCGTTCAGCCGATCGAATTCGTCGCGCGCCGCCGGTGCGTCCGGCGCGGTGTAGACGCCGGCATAGACCTTGATCTTGTCGCGCACCTCGCCGCCGAGCAGCTTGTAGACGGGCAGGCCCGCAGCTTTCGCGGTCAGGTCCCAGAGGCAATGGTCGAGGCCGGCGATCGCCGCAAGCCCCATGGCGCCGGGAGGAAACCGGCTCTGCTGGATCATCAGATTGACGAGGTAGTCCACCCGCGTCGGGTCCTGGCCGGCAACAAAGCCGTAAAGATAGTCGAGAAGCGGCGGCAGCGCCTTGTCCGGCCCGTGGTTGTAGCATTCGCCCCAGCCGGTCAGGCCGTCGTCGGTATCGAGCGCGACGATGACACGCGGGCGGTCCTTGTCGCGGGTCATGAAAACCCGCATCCGGTCGATCTTCATCTTCTGTGTCCTTACTTGCCGAAATACTGCCGACGCGACACACGCGTCTGCACATAGAGATGTTCGCCCCAGGTGCCCGGCGCATAGGCGCCGCTATCCGGCTGAACCTGTACGGAGAGATTGCCCTGGCTCGGGTAGCGGGCAACGAATTCCTCGTCGATATCGCAGCCCAGTCCCGGCGCGTCCGGCACCACGATCAAGCCGTTTTCCTGGACCGGATGCGGCACGATCACGCTCTTGCGTCCCTCCCAGTCATCGTCGAGGCGTTCCAGGATCAACGCATTCGGGATCGCGGCCATCAAATGCAGAGCGGCATATTCGGCGACCGGCCCGAGCGAGCCGGAATGCGGCGCGAACTGGATGTGGTGCGCCTCTGCCATGGCGGCAATCTTCTTCATCTGGGTAATGCCGCCGGCACGTCCGGTATCCGGCTGGATGATGTCGACCAGTTCCTTCTCGATCAGCTCGCGCTCACCGAAAATCGTGGCGCTCCGTTCGCCGGCGGCAAGCGGCACATGCGCTGCATCGCGGATGCGGCGGTAGCCATCTACGTTCTCCGGCGCGATCGGGTCTTCCACCCACATCAGCTCATAAGGCTCGAGCTTGCGCACCAGCCGGCAGGCATCGGCGGGCGTCATCCATGGCGCGCCGTGAAGGTCGATGGCGATATCCATCTCGTCGCCGACCGCCTCGCGCAACGCGGCGACCTTTCGGACTGGATCGGAAACGCCGCCGCATTTGATTGCCTTGATGCCGCGGCTCTTCACGGCAAGCGCCTGTTCCACGGTATTGGCATGCGAATAGATCGGAATATGGTCGCGAACCTTGCCGCCGAGCAGGTTCCAGACCGGCACGCCGAGCGCCTTGCCCTTGATGTCCCAGAGCGCCATGTCGATGCCGGTCATGGCACCGCCGCCGACCGTGCCGAGCATGCCGTGGCCCATCATGGCGATCATCATCTTCTGCCACAGCTTTTCGATATGCGTCGGATCCTCGCCGATCAGGAGCGGCGCGAGATCCTTGATCGCGGTCTCGATGACGCGCGGCCAGCCGGAGCATTCGCCGATGCCGGTAATCCCCTCGTCGGTATCGATCTTCAGGAACAGCCAGTTGCGGGTGCCGCCGAAATAACCTCGTTCAGACGATCCCGGACCGGAAGAAGGAGATGCGTCGTCGGACGCCCATTTCGAACGGTGCGGCTGGCCCACATGCATGAGGAAGGTGCGAATTCCCGTGATTTTCATCGCGCAGAACTTCTATTCTTGACGTTGCTGGGATCGATGTGGGGGCTGGGCTCGATGTACCGGAACCGCTTCGAGCGATCGCGATCGCGGGGATCCGGCCGGGGAATGGCCGAAATCAATGCCTGCGTATAGGGGTGATCAGGGTTGTTGCAGACCTTTTCCGCTTCGCCGACTTCGACAAGCCGGCCGCGATACATGACCCCGACCCGGTCGCACATGTAGCGAATGACGCCGATATCGTGGCTGATGAAGATGTAGGCGAGCTTGAGCTCGTCCTGCAGCCGCATCAGGAGATCCAGCACCTGGAAGCGTACCGAGACGTCGAGCGCCGACGTCGCCTCGTCCGCCACGATGATGCGCGGATTGAGCGTGATCGCCCGCGCGATGCCGATGCGCTGGCGCTGGCCGCCGGAAAAGGCGTGCGGGTAACGTTCCCGCCCTGCGGGATCGAGACCCACCTGATCCATCAGGTGGCAGACCCGCTCGTCGAGTTCCTTGCCCTTCGACAGGCCGTTGACCAGCAGCGGCTCGCCGATCACCTGCGCGACCGTCATGCGCGGGTTGAGCGAGCCGAACGGGTCCTGGAAGACCATGCGCAGCTCTCGACGGGCGGCTTTCAGTTCGCGCCCCTCAAGCTTGGCAAGATCGACCACCCTGCCATCGGCGCGCCGGTAGTGCATTTCGCCGGATGCCGGATCGTAGAGCCGCATGATCGAGCGGCCCAGGGTCGTCTTGCCGGAACCGCTTTCGCCCACGATGCCGAGCGTCTCGCCGGGCAGGAGAGCGATCGAGACGTCGTTCAGGGCCTTCATCTCCCCGAAATGCATGGAGAGGTTGCGGATGTCGAGGATCGGTTCGGCGGTCGTGTCGAGCGGCGGGCGCGCGAGGCGGATTTCCGCCTTCTGCTCCAGCTTGAGCACGGAGCCGATAAGCATCTTCGTATAGGGATCCTTCGGCGTATGGAAAATCTGGTCGACCGGCCCGTATTCCTTGATGACGCCGTGATGCATGACCAGCACGTCGTCGGCAATCTGTGCCACCACGCCCATGTCGTGGGTGATGAACAGCACCGCCATTCCGGTCGTCTGCTGCAGGCGCTTGATCAAGTCGAGGATTTCCGCCTGGGTCGTCACGTCGAGCGCGGTGGTCGGCTCGTCGGCGATCAGCAGTTGCGGCTTGCATGCAAGCGCCATGGCGATCATGGCGCGCTGGCGCATGCCGCCGGAATATTGGAAGGCGTAGCGGTCGAGCGCCTGTTCCGGATTTGGGATTTCCACCTGCCGGAGCAGTTCGGCGGCTTCCTTGCGGGCCTGCGCCTTGCTCATGTTCAAATGCAGCCGCAGCACTTCGGTAATCTGGTCGCCGACGGTGTGCACCGGCGAAAGCGACGACATCGGCTCCTGGAAGATCATCGCGATGTCGCGGCCGCGGACGGCGCGGATCGCCTTGCTGCGCGGATCAAGCCTCGCCAGGTCGACCGAAGTGCCGTCCTGGCGGTTGAGGATGATCGAACCGGAGGCGATGCGGCCGGGCGAGTCGATGATCTGCAGGATCGAGCGGGCGGTGACGGATTTGCCGGAGCCGCTTTCGCCGACCACGCACAGGGTCTTGCCGGGCTCGATCGAAAAGGAGATGTCGTTGACCGCCTTGAAGATGCCGGTGCGAAGCGGAAACTCCGTCACCAGGTTCTTTACCTCGAGCAGCGTCTTGCCCGCAGCCAATGAAGAACGGGGCGTGATGGATAGGATGTCGGTCATCCGCGCCTCACTTGTTGTACGGGTCGGCCGCATCACGCAGACCGTCGCCGAAAAGGTTGAGTGCCATGACGGCGATGACGACCGCGAGCCCCGGCATGAACAGCCATGGTGCGGTGGCGATGGAGCGGATGTTCTGCGCCTCGCGCAAAAGAACGCCCCAGGAAACTGTCGGCGGCTGCAGGCCGAGGCCGAGGAAAGAGAGCGATGTTTCCGCCAGGATCATCGCCGGCACGGCCAAGGTCATCGAGGCGATGATATGGCTCGAGAAGCTCGGCAGCATGTGGCGGAAGATGATGCGGCCCTCCGAGACGCCGTCGAGACGGGCAGCGGCGACGAATTCCTCGGTCCGAAGCGACAGGAAGCGGCCGCGCACGACACGGGCAAGCTGGGCCCAGCCGGTAAACGACAGGATGATGGTGATCATCATGTACTGCAGCGCCGCCGGCCACCCCTGCGGCAGGGCTGCAGCGAGCGCCAGCCAGATCGGAATGGTCGGCAGCGACAGCACGAAGTCGATGACGCGCTGCATGACGAAGTCGATCCGGCCGCCATAATATCCGGAAATGCCGCCGAGCACGATGCCGAGCAGCAGCGACAGGAAAACACCGACCAGGCCGATCGACAGCGAGATCTGTGCACCCTGCACCGTGCGGCTGTAGACGTCGCGTCCGAGACGGTCGGCGCCGAACAGATAGAGCGGCTTGGTGTTGTCGGTGGTGGCGATGAGGTGGATGTCGGTCTCGAACAGGCCAAGCACCGAGTAGGTGTAGCCACGCCCGAAGAACTGGATCGGGATCTTCGTATTGGTATCCTCGACGAAGATGGCGGCAAGCGTGTTCGGATCGCGCGTCAGCTTCATCCCGTAATAATACGGACCAAAACTGAACCCGTTGGTCGTGTCGAGGAAATGAATGCTCTGCGGCGGATGAAAGGTCGAGCGGGCGTTCTGCAGGATCGGGTCGTTGATCGCGAAAAAGCCCGGGAAGATCGCGACAATGTACATCGCGACGGTGACGAAAAGGGCGGCCATTGCGAGCTTGTGCCGCTTGAAGGCCCACCAGATCAGCTGCCATTGCGCCGCGACGGCGACGCGATCGGGGCGATCGTTAAGGATGGTTGCATCGACCATTCGGGCCTCCTATTCGAGCCGGATGCGCGGATCGACCAGCGCAAGCAGGATGTCGCTGATCAGCGAGCCGATCAGCGTGAGAGCGCAGATCAGGAGCACGAAGGCGCCCGCGAGATACATGTCCTGGGCCATCAGCGCCTGGAGAAGCAGGGGCGCCGCTGTCGGCAGGTTGAGCACGATCGCCACGACGACCGAGCCGGAGATCAGGTTGGGCAAAAGCCAGGCGATCGTCGAGATGAACGGGTTGAGTGCGATGCGCAGCGGGTATTTGATCAGCAGCCGGAACTCCGAGAGCCCCTTGGCACGGGCAGTCGTGACATAAGGTTTGGGCAGCTCGTCCAGCATGTTGGCGCGCATGACGCGGATCAGGCTCGCAGTCGAGGACACCGCGAGGATCGCCACCGGCAGCCACAGACGCGACAGAAGGTCGAGCGTCTTGGCAATGCTCCAGGGCGCCGTCTCGTATTCCGGTGAGAAAAGGCCGCCCACATCCGCGCCGAACTCGACGGCGGCGATATACATCAGCACCAGCGCCAACAGGAAAGACGGGATCGACAGGCCGAAGAACGTGAAGGCCGTGAATGCATAGTCACCGATCGAATATTTCTTGACCGCCGAATAGACGCCGATCGGCAGCGCGATCGCCCAGGTGGCGATCAGGCTTGCGAGCGCGAGTACCAGGGTCAGCGCCATGCGCTCCCAGATAAGGCCGGAGACCGGTTGCTGCCATTCGAACGAGATGCCGAAATCACCGCGGGAAAGAATTCCCCAGATCCATTTCAGATATTGCACCAGCATGGACTGGTCGAGGCCGAACCGCTCGCGCAGTGCGGCTGCGGTGTTCTGATCGACCACTTCGTTGGAGGAGGCAAGCGTCGCGATATAGGTGGTGACGAAGTCGCCTGGCGGAAGCTGGATGAGAACGAAGGCGAGGAAGCTCACCGCAAACAGCGACGGGATCATCCATAGCAGACGTTTGATGATAAATTTCAGCATGCAAAGCTCGCAATTCGGATTGCACGGCATGCCAATACGAAAGCCTTTGGCCATCGTTCGGGCAGGTGATGCAGTGGGACCGGAAGGGTGCCGCCGCCGGTCGGGCGGCGGCACAGTTGGAGTAAATCAGCTCATGCTCATCAGTTCGTGCCCGCTCAGCTCGTGAATGTGAACTGCTGCGGCAGGGCAGGGCCGGGGTTCGGCCAGGACCAGCTGTCGGGCTGTTTTTCCGGAACGTTGCGCAGGTTGTTGCGGATCACGCCGAAGCCACCCACAGCGAGGCAGATCCCCATGACTTCGAATTCTTCAGCAGCGATATCGAAGACCTGCTTCATGATCGCGCCGCGCTTGTTGACATCGGCCGTGGAACGAGCCTCGTCATAGAGCTTGAAGCGTTTCTTCTGGCTTTCCGGGGGCTCTTCGCCCTTGGCGCCGTTGGACGTGTACCAGAGTGTCCACGGAATGGCGTAACGCGATCCCTGCGGATGGAAGGCGAAGAAGTCGCGCGGATCGAGCATCGGGTCGAGACCGCCGGGACCCGGCCAGACCTGCGCATCATGGGCGTTGTCGTCGCCTCTCGTATAATAGAGAGCGCGTTCGATGGTGTTGACCTTCATGCTGATACCGATCTTCACCCAATGCGCCTTCACCAGTTCCAGCACGTCGACGAGGTCGGGATAGAGCGTCGGGATGACGTCGACCGCGAAGAAGAGCGGCTGGCCGTCAGGCCGAAGACGGATGCCGTTCGCATTCTTCTTGTCGAGGCCAGCCTTGTCGAGCATGGCATTGGCCTTGTCCGTCGCAAATTCGGTGAACTGCCGTGCCAGCTTCTCGTGATACCACGGGTGGCCGGGGCGCGGGCCGGTCTGGTAACCCTCGCTCTGCCCGAAATAGACAATGTCGATGATTTCCTGGCGGTTGATGCCCATCGACAGCGCCTGGCGGAACGACTTGTCTGCAAAAATCTTCCGCAGCACCGGATCCTTGTGGGTCATGTTGAGGTAGAGCGAGCACTGCTGCGCCGCCGACGGTACGAGCGACAGCAGGCGGTAATCGCCCTTCTTCATGTTCTGCGACAGCGTCGGCTTGTTCGCGAGCGAGTTGATATGGCGCTCCTGAATGTCGATCTTGCCGGAGATGACATTGAGCATCAGCGACTCGACGTCCTGAGAGATGCCGAAATTCAGCTCGTCGACATAGGGCAGCTGGTTGCCCTCGGTATCGACCTGCCAGAAGTAGGGATTGCGAACCATCAGCACCCGGGTCGCGCCGCCGGAATAGGCCTCCTTGATCATCCAGGGATCGAGTACCGGCTTCTCGGCATTGCCCCAGCGCTGCGGAATTTCGATGTCGCCGCACTTGGCACGGAAAAGGTCCGGCCAGCTCGATGAACCGGCCGCCTTCACGTCCGCGTCGAGGTTCGGGTTGTATTTCGGCAGGAACTTGCTGCAGTAGTGCTTGGCAAACAGCGTCGGATGCTGGCCAAGCGGGGTCGCAAGGTTTTCCAGATAAAGCGCGTTGGCTGCCGCGAAGGTGAACTTGACGGTGTAGTCGTCGATCTTTTCGACCACGACCGGCTTGCCGGCCACCGAAATCTGCGCCGGCGTCGAGCTGTAGAGTTCCTTGTTCTTGACGACGTCCTCGATGGCGAAAACCACGTCGTCGGCCGTGAACGGATGGCCGTCCGACCACTTCACACCCTTCAAGAGGTAGAAGGTGAACTGCGAGGCATCCGCATTGACTTCCCACCTCTCCGCGAGATTCGGCAGAGCTTCGGTGAAGTCCATGTTCCAGCGCACCAGGCCCTGGTTGCCGACCATGCGCAGGATGCCGTTATGGTCAGACGAGCCGCGAAGGCCGCGCCGCAGCGTGCCGCCGTAAGTGCCTATTTTTTCCCAGGGCTTCACGACCATAGGGTTCTTCGGAAGACGTTCGGCAAGCGGCGGAAGCTTGCCGTCCTTGACGAGGGCCGCAAGCTGCGGCGCCTCCTTGGTCGCAGCCGCGCTGGCGCTGCCGCCCGCAACCGACAGGGCAACGGCCCCGCCAACGCCTGCGAGGAACGTCCGGCGGGTAACGCCGGAAGACATATTTTCGTCGTCGCGCATCAATTCCTCCCAAATGAACCGCCGACCTGAAAGGCGATCGATGACAGGTTCCCTACCGTCATGACCGCCGAGGACCTCCATCCCATCGGCTAAAACGACCATAAGCAGGTTTTCAGATGATTACAAGTATTGACAGATTTTTACAGGTTACATACTGCTGGTTTAAAAGAGCCCCGTCGACAGGGAGGAGACGCATGACTTTCAGCGAAGACTCGCGCGAGGATTTCGTCGAAGAACGCGTGAGGGCGGGCGAGGGCATCTTCGGGCTTTATCCGCCGGAAGCCGAAGCCGAGCAGGCGTTTCGCGAATGGAGACGTGAAAAGGGACGTTGATGAACCAATCGGGCGTGATAGCGGCCGCGAAGGCGGAGCCTCGTTTCAGCGACATCATCTACGAGAAGATCGTAGGCATGATCGCCGACGGCCGTTTTCCCATCAACGAGCGCCTTCCGTCCGAGCCGAACCTTGCAGTCATGTTCGGGGCATCGCGGCCGGTGGTGCGCGAAGCCTTGGAGCGGCTTCGCAGGGATGAGTTGATCGTGTCTCGCAAGGGATCCGGCTCCTATGTGCGGCAGCGGCCGGACTCGTCGGTGCTGAGGCAGGTTCCTGTCGGATCGCTTGCGGACGTGCAACGGTTCTTCGAGTTCCGCGCCGGACTTGAGGCGGAAGCGGCAGAATTGGCAGCCCGCAACTGGCAGGCCAACGACAGGATCCGTATCCTTTCGGCGCTTGCGGCCCTCGAACACTGTCTGGAAATCGGCGAGCTCGGTGCGGAAGAGGACCAGTACCTGCACGACGCCATCGCCGCGGCGACCGGTAACCAGTTCCACGTCACCGTCCGGGATTGGTTCAGACCGCATTTTTCGATCGGCATGTCGGTGACCCGCAGCCTCAGCCTCAAGCGGACGCCACTGCATGTGCGGCACGTGCAGGACGAGCATCAGGCGATCGTGGAGGCGATCCTGGCACGGCGGGAAACGGCGGCCCATGACGCGATGAAGAACCATATACTGAATGCGCGCGCCCGCATGTTCCAGGGCGTGGGAGGCTAGGAGACCTTCGATTTCAGGCGATGCGAGGCATCGCGAGGAGGGGTGGTGAAACGGATTGCGATAACGGGTGGTGCGGGCAATATCGCCACGCAGCTTAGGGGATTTCTGCGCCCCGAGGCGGAGCACATCAGGCTGATCGACATCAGGCCGGCGAGAGAACTCGCGTCGAACGAAAGCTTCTTCGAGGGCGATCTCGCGGATGCAGACGCAATGCGTGCCGCACTCGAGGGCATGGACGGCGTCATTCACCTCGGCGGGCTCCCCCGCGAGGCCGATATCGGCGACATGCTGCAGACTAATATTCTCGGCACCTACAATCTGTACGATGCCGCCCGCGCCAACGGCACGAACCGCGTCGTTTTCGCATCCAGCAACCACGCGACCGGCTTCTATCCCCGTTCCCGAACGATCACGCCTCTCGACGTGCCGCGGCCCGACACGCGCTACGGCCTGTCGAAATGCTGGGGCGAGATGGTCGCCGGGTTTTATTACGACAAGGCGGGTATCCGCACGCTGTCTATCCGCATCGGCAATGCCGGTCCCTATCCGAACAGCGAACGGGCGGCGGCGATCTGGATCAGCCCGCGCGACCTGTTCCAGCTTGTGAAGATCGGCCTCACCCATCCCGACATCGCTGCCGCGGTCGTCTACGGCATGTCGCGCAACGATGCCGGCTGGTGGAAGGATGAACTTGCAGAGCGGCTCGGCTACCGCCCACAGGATTTGTCGCGCGATCATCTACGGCTCGAGCCGGTGGATGAAAGCCCGGTTGCCGCATTCTTCCAGGGCGGAGGTTTCTGCGATCCGCAACACGACGGAACAATCCGGCTCCGGGACGAGAACGGACTGATCGTATTCACGGAGGCTGCACGATGAGCGAAACAAAGATCATCACACCGAACGTTCGCCGCGTCATCGACTTTCCCCTTAAGGTCGGAGAATCCCCCACCTGGGACGAGCGCACCGGCGATCTCTGGTTCGTCGACATCCTCGCACCCGCGGCAATCTGCCTGCGGGCCGTCGGCGCCGTCGATCGGTTCGAGATGCCGGCGAAGATCGGCTGCCTGGCTCTTTGTGAAAATGGCGAGGTCGCGGTGGCGCTGGAAAGCGGCGTATACCTGCTGAACCCCCAAACGGGCTCGATGAAACTGCTCTGCGACCCCGACGGCGGGCGGCCGGACAGTCGGCTTAACGACGGAAAGGCCGGGCCGGACGGCTGCTTCTGGGTCGGTACTCGCGACGAGGCGATACCGCAGACGGGCAACGGCCGCCTTTACCGGGTGAAGCCGGACGGGTCGGTCGACACGGTGATCGATGGCGACCTGATGACCTCCAACGGTATCGCCTGGAGCCCGGATGGGGGGACGATGTACCATTCCGACAGCAGTGGGCTCTACGCGCAGATCTTCGATTTCGATCCGGCGCACGGCGTCACAGGTCCTCCTCGCCGCCTGCATGACTTCACCCCGGAGGAAGGACGGCCGGACGGTGCCGCCGTGGATGCCGATGGATTTTATTGGATCGCCGGCCAGCAGGGGGGACGGCTCAACCGCATCTCGCCGGATGGAATAGTTGTCGAGGCCTATCTGATGCCTGCCAAGGGGCCGAGCATGCCGTGCTTCGGCGGACCCGATCTCGCTACTCTCTACGTGACCACGCTCTCGACCGACAATAACGGCACTTTCGAAGACGGCACGATCTACGCCTTCGAGCCGGGGGTCCGCGGCACGCCTGTTCATCGCTTCGCAATCTGAGGAAAAGCTTATGGATATCCTGACATTCCGCGAAATCCTGACCGGCATTTCCGGCGTACCGATCACCGCCTACGGAGCGGATGGCGAGGTCGACATCAGTGTCACCCGAGCGATTTACGCGCGAGTGGCGAAAGCCGGCATCCACAATATCGTCGCGGCCGGCAATACCGGTGAATTTTATGCGCTCACGCCGGCGGAAATCACGGTCGTCACCGAAGCGGCAGTGGCGGGCGTCGATGGCAAGGCGCCGGTGACGGCTGCCGTAGGCCGCTCGTTGCGAGAAGCGATTGCCATGGCAAGGACGGCGAAGACGATCGGTGCGTCCGCCGTCATGTCGCACCAGCCGGTCGATCCTTTCGCGGCACCCGCCGCCCAGATCGACTATTTCCGCAATCTCGCCGATGCCTCCCTGCTGCCGATGGTCGCTTATGTCAGGGCGGACGGTTTCAGCTTGGACGACATGCTGCGGCTCGCGGCTCATCCGAACATCGCCGGCATCAAGTTCGCGACGACCGACATCCTGCTTTTATCTCGGGTCGTCGCGGCATCCGCTGCCGGCAACGCCCTGTTCATCTGCGGCCTGGCGGAAAGCTGGGCGCCGGCCTTCACCGCTGCCGGCGCCCGGGGGTTCACCTCCGGTCTCGTCAATGTCGCGCCCCAAATTTCGCTGGCGATTCATGCCGCACTTGAGGCCGGAGACTATCAGGTGGCCCGCCGGATGATCGAAATCATCGAGCCCTTCGAGCGGATGCGCACGCAATACCGCAACGGCGCAAATGTTACGGTCGTCAAGGAAGCCGTGGAGATAGAGCTTGGCCTTTCCGTCGGCGAAGTGCGGGTTCCCGGCCTGCCGCGGCTCGCTCCGGAAGACCGGGTAAAATTGACGGAAACGCTCGGCAAATGGCCATCCCTGATGAGCCGAGCATCCGGTTATTGAAGCCGGCGACCTCGGCCGAACCTCCCGCGAAACTTCGGGCCGAATCAGGGGCCGCCCTTCGCAAGTTCGTCGCTTGCAAGCGCGCCAATCGAGGCCGATTGGGGGCGATTATCAAGGCTGGTTCGGGGTCGGACAGGTCGACCAGCTGGGGTAGAGTTGCACATCAACCACAGGTACTCGCCCCCAAGCTGTCATAATGGCTTTTTTGTGCCCGGTTCGTATTGCGGTGACGCATCGACTTGATACTTGTCAAGGAAACGAGGCTTTTCCAAAAGGATACGGGATGCGGAAGCTTGCCACTTGCGTCTTTGTTGCGTTTCTCAGCGCCTGCGCCGCACCGTCGGACGGCCCGACAGCCGGCAGGTTCTACGACGCGACGGATCCCCAGACCGGCCAGAAGATTCCCGTCGTGCGGTTGGCGAATGCGCCGATGGAACCGTTCAACCCTGCTCCGCTTGGCTATTCCGCGACCGATCAAGGCCTGAGCGTCCTGCGCTCAACAGGTTTTGCGGATAGCCGGCTGCGCCGCGGCGACGTCATCGAGGTCACCATCCTCGATACCGGCGAGGAGGGCATGTTCTCTTCGACCCAGAGCAAGACGCTGAATCTGGGGCGCTTCACCGTCGATTCCGCCGGCACCGTGACCCTGCCCTTTGTCGGAAAGCAGCGTGTGCTGGAATCCTCGCCGGAGGCGCTGCAGACGCGGATCGCGTCCGGCCTGAAGGGTTCGGCAGTCAACCCGCAGGCGGTGGTCTCCGTGGTCGAAAAGCCCACGACCGGCTTCACGGTCAATGGCGATGTCCGCGCGGCCGGCCGTTTTCCGCTCACCGCACGCAAGGAGCGTGTTCTCGACGCCATCGCTCTCGCAGGCGGTGCCTCCTCGGCGCCGACTGCCGCGACCGTGACCGTCATTCGCGGCAAGCAGAGGGCCAGCGCGCCGCTCGAACGGGTGCTCAACGAGGATCGCCAGAACATCTACCTCTTGCCGGAAGACCAGGTCTATATCGGCAAGGATGCGCCGTCGTTTACGGCTTTCGGGGCTTTCAAGAGCGTCGGGGAGTTCGAATTCGAGCCGGGCAAGCTAACCCTGATGCAGGCGTTCAGCCGTGCGGGCGGGCTGCTCGACGACCGGGCCGACGCAAGCAATTTCTATGTGGTGCGCAACCAGCCGGTCTACAGCCAGGTTGCGGTGGCAAACGCTGCCAAGAACCCCGGCACGGCCGTGATGACGACCAAGCCGGTCATCTACCGCGTGGACATGAAGGACGTCGCCAACCTGTCGCTGATGCAGCGGTTCAAGATGGCGGACGGCGACATTCTCTATGCCAGCAATTCGGGCCTGGTGGATTTCGCCAAGCTCTTCACGATCTATCAGAAGAGCGCGCCGACGGCCGCCGCGCCGCTGCCCGGCAGCAACTGACCCTAACCCGGGTTTTCTTTGCCAAGGCCGCCCAGCAGATGCAGGGCGGCTTTCGCGTTTTCGGGCCTCTCCTGCGGTTCCGGACGCGCCAGGTCCGCAGCGAGCTGGCGCAAACACTCCACCATCGCGCCGGGCTCCCGGCAATGATCGAGAAGCATCGACAGGATGAGGCCGGCTGCATGGAGATCGGAACGGCCGTCAAGGGCCAGTCCCGCCAATTGTTCCGGGGGCGCGAATCGCGGGCGACCGGCAAAGGCGATGTCGAGATCCCGATGACGACGCCCCGTTTCCAGTGCGATGCCGAAATCGCCAATCTTCAGCCGGGAGAGATCACCGTCGCGATAGCGAAGATTGGAGAGTGACAGGTCGCCATGGACAAAGCCGGCCGCATGGATCGCGTCGAGCCCCCTCAAGATGGCGGCGATGATGTGCGTGATGTCGTCGACCGAGAGCGGCGTCTCCCCGACAAGATCGGCGAGGCTGTGGTCGATCCATTCGAGGACCAGGGCCGGCCGGCCGTCGGCAAGCCGCAGAAGTGTCTCGGTGGCGGCCACGTTCGGATGGCGGATGGCGCCGCCGATCCTCGCCTCGCGCAGCAGGAGCCCTCGCGCGACCGGGTCGTCTGCCTGGTCGGGGCGGAGCGTCTTGATGGCATGCAGGCTATCGCGGTCGCGATGACGGGCGCGATGGATCCGTGTCGACGTGCCCTCGTGGACCACGGCTTCGAGCACGAAAGTATTGGCGACGATCGTGACGTCGTGGCCGGTGAGGCGGTCTTCGCCCCTGTCGAGGGCGTCGCGGACCTGATCGATCAGAAGGTGGCGCCCCGCTGGGTCGCGGACACTGCCTCCGGCGGCGGCGAGAGCCTGCCAGAGCGCTGCAAATTTGCGCGCGACATCTTCAAATTCTGGGTTCCCGGGATGATCAACCACGATCGGCCTTCACGTCAACGACCGTGACGCTGAAGTTTTCACGGCAATTTCCGATCAGGGCTTCCTGTGCCAGCACGGCGGAAACCTTGCCGAGTTCTGTCGAGAGCATGATGTTCGCAATGCTGCGTTCGGACAAGACCTGGGGCAGGGGATTGCTGCAGAGCAGGAACCGGTCGCCCGGATGCAATCGGCCAGAGACGACATCGGGTACCAATTGGCCTTTCAGGCCGATCCCTCTCGCCAGCGAGCGCCTGAGACCGATTTTGGTGTGGTCGCGCGTAAGGCAACGCATCATGCCGTCGCGCAGCAGATAGCAGCGGGCATCTCCTGCCCACAGAACCGCAAAACTCTCATGCAGCGATGCCAGAACGACGATGCTCGCCGCGGGCGCGGATCGCTCCGAGGTGAGGTGGCCGGATTGCAGCAGGCCATGGGCCTGACCGAGCTTTCCCTTGATTTCCTGGACAAGCGCCTCGATCGTCTCCTGGGACGCCGCGTCCCCCAGCATGCCGGCGGCGATCTTGCTGGCTTCGACCGCGCTATTGCCATCGCCAACCCCATCCACGATCGCGAATATCGACGGTATTGAGGAGATGAAGATGCTGTCGGCGTTGACAGACAGGCGGGTTCCGGGATGGCTGGCATAGCTGTGGAGGAGCTTCAAATGTCGGGGCGCTTCAGCCGTCGCCGGCTTCGGTTCAGCCGTCGCCAGTGGCTGGCGGGGGGCGGATCCGGGTTGCTCTGCTTCCTTGGCGGCGTCTTCGGCAAACAGCCTCAGGAAATCCGACGGGCCGGGAGCGCCGCTGACGCGGAACCCCTTCATTCGCCGGTCTTCCCAATTCATTCGCCACCAGAACGTTCCCGGCTGCGTGAAGCTGCTTTGCTCCACCCCGCCATCGAACTGACCGGGCCTTGGCGGTCTTAGCTGTTTCAGGCTCGTCGTGAAGGTGTCGATGTCGAAATCGCGGCGAGCTGACGTCTCGGCCAGTCCCTCGGTTGCAACGAACCACGTATCATCGAGGCAAAGGCTGCGCGGATCTCCGGAAAACCCGTGAAGCTGGGCGGCAACGACAAGCGGAAAGCTGCGGCCGACGCGGTCGAGGCTCGGCACGATGACGCCGGCGACGGTGGCCGGTACCCAGAGGCCCTGCTCGACGATGAAACGCCAGGACGGCATGGACCTGAAGCGGCGTTCCCACTGGCTGCCGAACTCCGCCTGGATGGCCTGGAGACTGGTTTGCAGCCATGCATCGAGCGCGTCGTGCAGTTTTCGCCCCAGCCCGGTCCAAACGAAATCGCCATGGGTCGGCAGCTTGCCGAAGAAGCCGATACGGTCGGCGTCTGACGAAGTCTGGCCCAGCGTCGCGCGTTCGTTCATGGCGTGCCGATCAGAATTGCGTGGGGCAGGAGAAGGCATTGAGGGCCTCCAGGCGGAACGGGTTCAGGACGGAGCCAAACTGCACGTCGAATTCCGCCGTCCGTCCGTTCTGCTCGAACCGGGCGCGGAAGAGGTCGTCGCCCTGCATGGCGATATTGGCACCATCGAAGAGCCTGAAAGGCGACCAGTCGCCGTTTTCGGTCATTGCCTCCTGCCAGCCTCCGGGCTGGAAGGCGATACGCGAAGCGTTGCTCGGTCCGGTCGAGGGCCAGGTGATGGATTTCGATTGGATCGGTCCATGGAAATAGACGACGCGCTCTCCTTCGATCTCCAGCATGACGGCATTGGCGCTATCGGTCAGCGAGACGGGCTTGATGTTGATGGCGACCGACGGTGTCTCGCTGTCTGCGGAAAAGAAGGCACGGTTGATCTTGTCGGCATTTTCGAACTGGGCGATCGCCTCGCTCGGAATGCTGGCGGAGCCGAAGGTACCTTTCCAGCCCCAGGGCGAGGAGCTGGTATCGACAAAAGCAGCGAGCCTGTCGTTGAAGAAGGTCTTGAACAGACCTTTCGGACCGAACAGGCGGACGAAATCGCTCATCGCGACATCGCGCGGCGATTCCCGGTCGAAGGGGTAGCGGCCGGTGATCACGCTGGAGCAGAAATTGGCACCCTCGGCGGTCCATGCATTGCTGATGCGGGTGCGGGCGGACTTGACCGCCAGCGAGCCTACATCCGCGGCAAGCCCGACCATCCAGGTATCCACCGGCGCCGGCAGGCGACGCGCCTGCTGCAGGAGATCCTGGTTGGCGTTGGTCAGCTGACTGTCGACGTCGAAGACCTTTGCCACTTCGGCGGTGGAAGTCGCGGCACGCGATAGCTGCTCATGCACCTTTTGCAGGACCGGTTTCAGCTGAGCGATCTGAGATTTGGGTGCGTCCTGCGCCTGACCGCTCGGCAGCTGCCCGGTGGTCAACGGATCGGATTGGGGCGGTTCGAGCGCGGCGCGCAGCGATGCGAACGGGTCGGGCGCGTTCGCGGCGCTCGCGAGCGCGGTGGTCGAGGCGGGCAGGCTGTCATTCGCGGCAGACGCGACCTCGGCACCGGGTCGACGAAGATCGGTCGCCGCGGCGATGGACTTGGCGATACTCTCCACCGGATTTGGCTCGCCAGCGAGAATGCGCGTCGTCTCGGCCGCATTGCCGATCGTCTGCGACGGCTTGACCCTGAGGTCCGCCAGCAGCCCTGACCAGCGCTGTTCGAAATTGTCGAAGTAGAGCTGCAATGCCGCCTGAGCGACGGTATCGACGGTCAAGCCGACCGCGTTGGCCTCACCGCGCACCCAATGTTCCTCGAGCGCCGCGCGGGCGGCATCGGTAATCTTCGGCAGAACGACCTGGCGGTAGCCTGTGCTGGAAAAGAGCCCGGGCACGCCTTCCCCCATCGCTGACTTGGATAGGCGTTCGAATGCCTGTTCGCCGAGCGGGCCCAGCGCACCGGCGGGCGTCCAGGCGGGCAGCGAGCGCGACTGACGGTAGCTCGCGAGAATATCGTAGGCCCGGCTCGGGACGCTCTGGGAGCGGATTGCCTCGCGGGCCTTGGCGATCAGGGCGCTGTCGAGTTCGATCGGTGGGAGCGAACCACCCGCCATGGCGCCGGCATGCGCAATCAGCGCCTGCCGCGCCGCCGATCTGCCTTCGCCGGGGTAAAGCCTGGTGAACATTTCTTCCGCTTCCAGCGAAACGAAATCCACATCCATCGGGCCCAGCCCGCCAAGCATGCCGTAGAGCTTGACGGCGTCGAAGGTCGTCGCCCGCTCCTTGCTCTCGGTCATTTCCCTCTGCAGCTGAACGAGCATGCGGGGCAGAAGCAGCGCGTTCAAGGCGCGCTGGTAAGCGTCGCGCTGTCGGCCGGCCACCTTGTTTTCCTGGTCGAGGCCGAAGCTGACCGGCCACAAGCGGGTTTTTGAAAACTCGCTGGTGACGGCGGCGAGATTGTCGAGTGCCGGGAGCACGCGAAGGAAATCGCTATCCGTCACGTCACGGACGGGCACCCCGCGGGCCAGCTCTTCATAGGCGTCGATGCGCCGCTCGGCACTGGCAAGTGCTGCGGCATTCTGGAAATAGGTAGCGGTCCAGCTGGTGAGCACGACGGCCAGCGCCAGAACTGCGGCGGCATAGGCCGTGCGGCGGAAAAACACCTGTCGGCGGGAGAGCCGCTTGTCGCGGGCAACCAGGGACGCCTCGTCGAAAATGACGTCCTTGAAAAGACGCGACAGGAAATAGCTGCGGCGCGCCCGCGTTGGCGAAGGCAGGCTCGTCTCTTCGGCCTGCGTGCCGGAGGCAAAATAGATGCCGCGCAGCATCGGCGGTTCGACCAGTTTCGAGCCGGAGCAAAGCTCCGTCATCACCTCGTGCAGCCGCTCCTTCAGCGCGGCGAGCTCCGCGGGGAAACGGAAGATGCGGCCTCGCAGCTCCGGATTCGGCTCCTGCTGCAGGCGCTCGATCAGCATGGCGCCGACGCGTTCCTGCAGCAGGGCGAACTCCTCGAGGAAACGATCCGGCAATCTGGCGGCCGTGTAGCTCTCCTCCAGGCCGAATGTCGTGCCCCAGACCTGTTCGCGGTCGGTCTTGTTGAACCCGTCGAAGAATTCCACGAAACCGGTGAGGAGGTCTGCCTTGGTCAGCACGAGATAGACCGGAACGCGGGCCTGCAGGTGTTCGTCGAGTTCCGAAAGCCGCTGGCGGATTGCCCTGATCTCCTCCCGCTGCGCTTCCGCGTCGCGGGTCAGCAGATCGCCGATCGAAAGTGTGAGCAGAGCGCCATTGATCGGCTGTGAACGCCGGTATTTGCGCAGCAGCCCGAGGAAGCCCTCCCAGCCGGCCTTGGCGGTGCCGTCCAGGTCGTCCTGGGTCGTGTAGCGACCGGCGGTGTCAATCAGGATCGCTTCGTCGGTGAACCACCAATTGCAATTGCGGGTGCCGCCGATGCCCTGGATGGAATTGCTGCCCAGGGCATCGCCCAGCGGGAATTTCAGGCCGGAATTGGTGAGGGCGGTGGTCTTGCCGGAGCCGGGCGCGCCGAAGATCACATACCAGGGGAGTTCGTAGATATAGCCGAAACGCTTGCGGGTGATACGGCGCAGAAGCTGCAATGCCTCCTTCAGGCGGCTGTGGACTTCACCCACCTCCGCCTGTTGGTTGGCGGCGGCCTCCGCCTGCGCATCGCGCTCGATGCCCTCGACCAGCTGCTTGTCGCGGCGACGGTCGCGGATGACCGTGAAGATGAGATAGCCGAGCCAGACGGCAATGATCACGCCGATCAGAAGCAGGCGGGAATTGACGCTGGCCAGCGGCTTGAAATTCCCGTAGGCGGCCAGATAACCGTAGAACCAGATGACGACGCAGATTGCCGCCACCCAGATGACGGAGATGAAGCGACGCCCGATAAGGCCCGCATAGGCCTCCACATAGGAGCGCAGCGTATAGAAGAAACCTAACGGGTTCATCGTGCCGCTCCTCCAACCGCCGGCGTGGTTTCGGGCTTCGGCCTTTCAGCCTGAACCGGCGGCACCTTGAGGCCCGCGTCGCTCAGTCTTTCTGCGGAATCCGTGAGGACCAGGATTTCCGTACGGCGGTTCGTCTCGCGCCCTTCGGGCTTGCTGTTGTCGGCGATCGGATCGCTGTCGGCGCGGCCTTCGGTCAGGATCGCATCCGGCCCGGCATAGGAGGCCAGGATGTCGCCGACCGCCTTGGCGCGCGCTTCGGACAGATGCCAGTTCGAAGGGAACTGGACAGTGCGGATCGGTACGTTGTCGGTATAACCGACGACGACGGCACGGAATTTTTCCGCGGCGAGGGCGCTGCCGATCCGCTGGATGAGATCGTGGAACTTCGTGCTGACTTCGGCGCTGCCGGTATTGAAGAGACCGGAATTGTTGATCCGCACCAGCAGTCGGCCGTTCGAACCCGACAGCGTCACCAGCTTCTTTTCCACCTCCGGCTGGAGGAAGGCGAGGAGATTGTCGAGGCGGCTCGGCGGCGCTGCCTGCTTCGGCGGGGGCTCGACCGGCGCGGGCTTGACCTCGACGACCGGCTGGTCCGGTCCGGGCGGCTGCGTTGGCACCTTGATCAGCACGCTCGGCGTCTCGCGCGGCGGCAGGCTGGCCAGGCGCTCGAACGTTCCGTCGGAGGCGCTGTTGAGCGACAGGGTGAAGAAGAGATAACCGAGCGCGAAGGCGAGCGCGAGGATGGAGAGCAGTGTCCAGAGCGCCACGGCGGTGCGCAACGGCTTGTGGCGGGCCGAAACACCTTTCCAATGGGGCGACAGCTCCCGCTCGAAGACACCATACTGGCCAAGCAGCGTTTTGTAGAGGCTGTCGCGGATGCGACCGAGTTCGAGGCTGCCGCGCGGCGAGACACGGGTGCGGCCTTCGAAGGCAAGCGACAGGCTGAGATAGATGAGAAGCAACAGGTCCTTGTTGGCGCCGGGGCTTTGATGGAAATGGTCGAGCAGGTCGAACACCCGGTCGCCGCCGGTCACGTCCATATGGAAGGTGGAGACGAGGCCGGAGCGCGCCCAGCCGGCGCGCACGCCCCAGGGCTTGCTCAGGACCACGTCGTCCACGGTGGCGCAGACGACATAGTGGGCGGCGCGGGCCCGGTCCGGACTGATGCGAGCGCTGGCCAGATCGCGTTCGTAACGCCCGATGGCCTCGACCGCGATCTTGCGGAGCTGATCGATGTCCGGTTGCTCCTCGGCGTGGCGCAGCGCATGGGCCAGGTTGAGCAGCGGAGCCGCCGAACGCACCAGGGTCGGCACTTCCTCCCCTCCGAAACGAAAATCCCTGACCAGCGTCTCGACCGACCAGCCTCCCTTGCGGGGAGGTGCCTGCTGCAGGTCCTTGTCCGAGGGGCTTTCCGAGAACTCGAGGACGTCGTCCAGCATTTCTGCCATCTTTCGGGCGGATTGCTTTTTTTTGACGCCGTCCTCGGTGAGTTCGACGATGGTCGGCAGGTTCTGCCAGGCGGATGCGGGTTCGTTCTTCATTCTCTAAGGGCCCACAGTTCCATTTCGAGGCCCGGGAAATCGCCGGCAAGATGCATGGCGATGGCGCCCGAGGTGTCGAGTTGCTTCCAGAGCGGATTTTTGGTGTCGAGTTCGAAGTAGATCGTGCCGGACCGGTACGGCAACTGGCGCGGCAGGACCGGCAGCGGCCGGACGGGAATACCGGGCAGTGCCACGTTGACGAGATCGGCGATGCGTTCCACCGGGCCGACCTTGATCTGGGCCGGCAGTTTCCGGCGAACATCCTCGGCCGACATTTCTGCCCTGACCGCCAGCACGAAACCGGCATCCTTGAGCAGCGAGCGATCGTTGATCGTGCCAACGCGCACGCCATGGCGGCGCTCGGCAAGTTCGATTGCGACGGCCGCCTGTTCGAGAACCGCGGAAAGCGATGCGCGCAGGTCGTCGAAGACGGCTGCGAAGGTCGCCTTCAGGTCGTCATGCCGGTAGGGCGGAAAATCGGTCGCCCGCTTCCGCTCGGTGGTGAAGGTCGCGAGTTCGCCGGCAAGCTGGATGCAGGTCTGGTAGAATTCGATCGGATGGATGCGCGTCGCATTGGAAAGGATATGCTTCAGCATCGGGTCGGCGCGATTGAGGATTTGCAGCAGGAAATAGTCGCCGACCTCCGCCGTGCCGCGGATGGTGGGATCGCCGATCCTTTCGGCGATCGCCTCCGCACGGTGGCGGACGATGCCAAGCAGTTCGGTCATCAGCTCGGTGAGGCGCGCCTCGGCCGCGCAGTTGAGACTCGGCGCGATGAATTCCGGGTCGAGGATGACGGCGCGGTCGGAACGCACCTCGATAATCCGGGCGAGGCCGACCAGCTCGTATCCGCTGAGTTCGTCGCCGGTTTTGAGATAGCGCATGCTGAGCCGGCCGACATCGATCGGCGCCATGAAATCCGTCTCGACATTGGCATCGGGTGCTTCGTAAAGCGAGGCGACGAGGCGGACGCTGTTCAGCTTTGCGCCGCCGTTCAGCGCCACATCGGCCTTGCCGGGCTGGCGGGCAGGAAGGGCAAGATAGACGATGGCGTTCTTGGTGTTCTCGTCGAGGTCGAGCGGCGGCGGCAGATCGGCATCGATCGGGGCCTCGAAAGGTGTGCCGTCCGGCATCATGCCGCGCAGGTTGGAAAGAGCGAACTGGCCGATCGCCAACGCGCTGCGGTCGATGCCGATTTCGGACACGCCCCAGGGATAGGGGGCGAGCCCGCGCGTGGTGGTGCGGACCAGCCTTTCCGTCCAGCGGTCCGCCTGCTGGAAATGCTGCACGCGCAGGAACATGCCTTCGCTCCAGGCGACCCGGTTTTCATTCCTCATATCTGCTGTTTCCCTTTCGTCCTTTCGGCATGGCCTCGCGCTGCCCGCCGTCCGCCGCCCGCATCATCGCGTCGCGGAAGACCTCGCGGATCGATTGCGTCCTGCCGTTCTTTTGGAATTGCGCCTTGTAAGCCTGCCAATAGTCCCGACCGCGGGAACCGAAGCGCAGGCCGCGAGACCCGGCGTCGATCCGTGCTTCCAGGACGCGCGGTTCCATCTGACGCCCGGCTTCCCGCACGAGCCCTTCCAGTGCCGCGTTGAGCCTCGTCTGCTGGTCAAGCAGGGCAACGGCGCGGATGACGAGCGCCTCCTCGCGGCTGCGGCCAAAGAAATCCGGCTCCGAAGATGGTTGCGGAGGCTCCATATCGAAGATGGCAAAGGCGTTTTCCAAGGCTTCATCGAGCTGGCCGAGCAACGGCCCCAGCCTTTCCGCAAGCTCGCCGGTCCGGCCGATCGAGAGGCGCGGGAAATCATCGATCAACGGCTCGGGCGGAGGTGTATTGTCGTTGACGGTTTCCAATGTCTCCACGGGGCGGACACGCAGTGCCGGTGCGGACACATGGGTGGCCGATCCATGTTCCAGGCGGCTCCCGTAGTCAGACCCTTCGTCCGCATTCCAGTCGTCCGGGAGGAAGTTGGTGGCGGACCGGATTTCGGGCGGGCCGTTCCAGCCGATTTCGACGTTGCGGGATGGGCCGGAACCCTGCTTCTCGGTCGCGACCGGTATCGACCAGTCCTCCGCGACGCGCTCGCCGAGAATGCCTCCGGCAGCGCGGCCCCCGGGTGCGATATCCGCCAGGATGGCGGAGATCGTCAGAGGTTCGTCGCTGAGCAGGAGCCCGGCATCGGGATCCTCCAGATCTTCATCCCGCTCGCCGGAGATGCGGACCTTGAAAGCCAGATTTCCCACCTCGACCATCGACTGGTCGGCGAGCCTTGCCGATTCTCCTTCAAGGACGATATGGCCATCGACTTTCGATCCGTTGGCGCTCTGATCATGCAGCAGGAAACCGTCGCGGTCCCGTTCGATCGTGCAATGGAATTTGGAAACCGAGCGCTGGTCCTCCGGCAGCCGCCAATCGCAGTCCGGCGCTCGCCCGAGCGTGCGTCGGCCGCGTTCGAAGAACCATTTCCTTGCCGCCGGCGACGTACCGTCACCGTCGATCTGACGCAGTTCAAGCCGCATGTCCGCCTCCTTCCAAGTGTCGCGGGCGTTCGACGATCACCGCATCGCCGCTGTCTTTCGCGGCCGGGGCGACACGCGCCCAGCTGTTCCAGCCGAGGCGCGGCGGGTCGCCGGCCCTTTCGCCGCCGAGCTGGCAGAAGGGGACGTCCTCCTTCCTGAGGATGACCTGGATATCGAAGTCGAGAGCGGAACCGACATAAAGCCGAGTGAGTGCGAAGAGTTCGGTGACGTTGCGACCGCCGGGCGCGAGCGACAGGTAGTCGGCATACCCGAGCGGACCGATGACGATGCGGAAACCGCCGCTGAAATCGCGGATGGCGGCGCCGGCGGTGGCATTGATACCGAGCTGGACGCCGTGCGGCTGGTCCATACGGCTGCGCTCCTCCTCCGGAATGGTAAGCCAGCGGCCGCGAAAGAGCTTGATGTCGATCGGCAGGCCGCTGAATTCCTCAAGCATCGCGCGCAGGTTCGCCGCATTGCGATTGCGAGCGGCAAAAAAGCCCGAGAAGCGCAAGACGAGATCCTCATCGACTCGGCTTCGTTCGCTCAGGCCTTTGGTACCGAAACCGGTCAGGGCAAGCAGCGTCGTGATGAAAGCATTGTCCTTGCGGTTGCCGCTCCAGCGCAGCCGCCGTGCGAGGCGATATTTCTCGCAGGCCTCGACGAACAGCTCGGTCATGCGGGCGCTGAAAAGATCGAAGAAGCTTGCAAGAGCCTTCGACCTGTTGCGCTCTTCGCGAAGGACGATTTCGTTATAAGCGGATGGCATGGAGCCGAGCGGGCCGATCAGGCCGGCAAGCGCGCTCTTGACCGAAGCGCGCATGCCGCTCCGCTTGAAGCCGTTGACCGCGAGCGGCGCGGGAGAGACGCCGACATGGGATGAGACATCCAGTTCCAGCCCCGGATATTCGGCCACCACCGCTTGCGCCACGCGGAATGCCGTCACCGGTTCGAAGCGGCCCGGGTCGCGTTCGAGCAGATCGGCGAGAGCGTTCGCTGGGGCACCTGATAGGACACCGGATGGTGCGTCAGGCTTGCGGGTAGCAAGGTCCATGGTCGGTTCGCAATCCTTTCGTCAGAGCAATGGCCGCTCGGCGGCGCGTGCCGGCCAGCTGGCGATGGGTTTTGATTGCCCCTTCATCGACACGGTCAGCCGGGTGAAGCTGTTGACCGAGGTGTAGAGGCTGAAGAAACGGTCGAGCACCGCACCGAACAGAAAGGCGGATGGCCGGTCGATGGCGGCGGGATCGAATTCCAGCGCAATCTCGGTGCCGGGCACCATGCCGCCGCTGCCAAGCCGCGCCGTCGAATTGCCGGCCTTGATGCGGATCAGCGCATCGACGAGCTGTTTGGTTTCCGGGCTGTCGCGGAAGGCATAGAGCGACAGGATATCCTTCAGCGCCGCGCCGTCCTTGTCGAACAAGGAAAGATGATTGAGCAGCAGGTGCGACACGAGCCGCCAGTTGCGACCGTCCTGATCGTTCATGCGGACGGAGGGGGTCGGCGGGATCAGCGCTTCGACGCCGGCGACCGCCTCATGGCCCGAAGCCAGCTGCAGGAAGGGGTGGCCGCCGCCGAAGGGCAGCTGTTCCGGCAGGTCGCGGTTGAGGCAGAGCGTATCGACGCTCGCCACCGCATCCATCGGCCCGGCAAAGCGGCGATTGCGGTCGACGAAAGCGATCTCCATGTCGCTCGTCCCGTCGTCGTCGAAGCGGCGATAGGCCTGCCAATAGGAGGGACTGTTGCCCGCCCGCTGCGAGCGGCCGAAGAACGGCTGGCAGAATTCTTCCTGCCCGCGGGAGCCGGTCAGGAGCACGCGGTCGACCGCATAGATTTCGCGCGTCCTCTGACGGCGGGCGTCCGGCAGCAGGCGGTATTCGGTGCGGGTACCATCGACCGAAATCGGCTCGCAGGTCTGGCGGAAGAGATTGACGACCGGCGTGGCATTGAGGGTGAAATCGCGAGCCGAGACGGTGCGTTCGAGCTTCGCGTCCGTCTCATCCAGATAGATGAAGATCTCCAGCGCTTCGCCCTTCCAGGCGTCGAGCCCGTCGAGGTCGAGGAACAGGAATTTTTGCGGCAGGGCGAAAAATTCCGTCAGCAGCCGATAGCCGATGAAGCTTGGCGCCGGATAGGGCAGCATGGCCTGCTCCGGTTCGAAGCCGACCGGCTTCAGGTTTCGGGCCGGCAGGGAGATCGCGTTGCGGTCATCGGCGTGTTTTGCAAGCGCGATGCCGAGCGTGTGGTTGGCGAGCAGTTCGTGGATCGCGACGGCCTGCTGCCAGGGCGAGGGGACATGCAGCCGCAGCGTACCGACGCCGAGAGCTCCGAAGGGCTGGCGCGGGTCGAGCGTGCGGACCGATAGCCGCAGGCAGCCGGCAACGCCGGAATAGGGCGACAGCGGCGCGTTGATCGGCTGGCCCGACAATGCCGCGCCGGCGATCTCGATCGGCGCCACATCGACATCCTGGGTGGTGCGGAACCGGCAGGCCTCGCCGCCGACCGGCTCGGCCAGGATTTCCGTATGGCGCGGCACGGTCTGCACCGAGGCAAGCGTGGCGCTGGGCTTGAAGCGCACGATGCTCATCGAGGGGAGCGGTGCGAGATAATGCGGGTAGAGCGTTTCGAGCAGTCCGTCCGTCAGCTCCGGGAATTCGTCGTCGATCTTTTGGCGGACGCGGGCGGCGGAATAGGCAAAGCTCTGGATCAGCCGCTCCACATGCGGATCGTCCGCGACGTCGCCGGTCATGCGCAGGCGGCCGGCAATTTTCGGAAACGCATCCGCAAACCGCGCCGCCCGCCGGCGCAGCGCCAGCAATTCGTCATTGTAGCGGTTGAGGAAGCCTTCAGCCATTCGCCGCCTCCACCAGGAACCGCTGCGTGGATGGATCGATCGTGGATTCGAAGCTTATCGGCGGCATGCCTTCATGCAGGCGAAAGCTCGCCTGGATGCGCATGCGCAGCGCCCGCTCCGTCATCGTCCGGCTCTTCAGGATCGTGACGCGAACATCGGATAGGCGGGTTTCGAAAAGTGAAATGCGGCGCTCGATCATCTGGGCGAGCTTGAGCTTGGCCTCGTCCGTCACGAGGTTGGCCGATACCATGCCGTCGACCCCGTAGCTCACCAGCGCGTCCTTAAGTTCGCCGAGCACGATCGGCGGCGCGGTCGGGCAGCGGCGCGTGTTAAGCAAGGCTTCCAGGTCGCGACGGATCGATTCCCGCATGTCGCGCACCTGGTCGACCAGGCTTGCCGGAGCGTCAAAGGCTCGATCCGGTGCCTCGTCGATCAGCCGGTCGAGGATCGAGCGGGCAAGAACGCGGTCGCGCGGTCGGTAGCGTTCGAGCGGGTCAGCCATGGACGACCTGCTTGCGACGGGCCGCCGTCGCGACGGTTTCGAGGTTTTCGGTATCGTGGAAGGAGACGAGTTCGTCTCCGGCAAGGAAGCAGCGCTGGCCACGGCCGGTGGTGATCCCCGTCGGTTCTTCGATCCAGTCCGTCTCGCGGCCGAGGATCAGCGCCGGATCGGACGCCGTGCCGTGATAGATGGCAGGCAGCAGCACGGGCGCCACGGCGCCGTCGATCAGCGAGAGTTCCGCCCGCCGGAAGGCGAGGTCGCGCGGCCTCGCAATCGGTTCGACCGTCACCGTCGCGATCTTGGCATAGTCGATCCACAGATAGGAGCCGCCCGTCATGATGACTTCCAGCGCGTGGGCGCTCCGGTCATCGAGATCGCGGAAGTCGGCAACCCTTTTGCCGTTCCAGAGCATCGGAAATTCGCCGCGCTGATCTTCCAGGGCAGCGAGCATGTCCTTTGCCTCGGTCGCATCCTGCATCCGGTGAGCGAGGCCGAGGCGGACCGCAAGCTTGTCGAGATTGCTTGGTCCCCCAGGGAATTCCGGCACGGCACCGCTCCGGAACCAGGCGTCGCGTGCCGCCATGCCGCGCAACTCGTTGCGCAGAAGGGCAAAGCCCATGGTCGCGTCGGGGGCGAAGGTGACGGCCAAGCTGCATTGGGTGTCGGCGCGCTCGTAGTCGCCGGCAAGCACCAGCAGGTCGATATAGAGGTGGCGGGCCTCCTGGTCCGAGGGATTGGACTTCAGGTGCGCCTTTGCCATGTCGAGCGCAGCATCGAGTGCATTGTCGCTTAAGCGGTTGGCGATGCTTTCGGAAAGCGTCATGCGGACATCCTCTCGGTATTGGCGACGGGGCGGGGAACGATCTGGTCCGGGTTCGCGGTCTCAGCGATGAGGTGGAAGCTGGTGGAGACGTCGTCGAGCTGGAAATGCGGCTGCAGGCGAACGGTGCAGGAGAATGTGCCCGGCTTTCCCGGGATTTCCG
Source organism: Neorhizobium sp. T6_25 (assembly GCF_002968555.1). Lineage (NCBI taxonomy): Bacteria > Pseudomonadati > Pseudomonadota > Alphaproteobacteria > Hyphomicrobiales > Rhizobiaceae > Neorhizobium > Neorhizobium sp. T6_25. Next base: position 343,393 of record NZ_PVBL01000001.1, on the reverse strand, counting down.
CCACGGTGATACCGGCCGAACGGAGGGGAAAGCGGGTGCGCAGCGAAAGATCGGCGTCGTCATTGCCGAGCGTATAGCCGGTCAGCCAGTCCTCGAGCTTCCGCTGGATGGAGTTGGCGTCGGAGAGCTGGCCGATCTCGTCGCGCATGATGACCTTCAGATAATGCGAAAAGCGCGAGGCGCAGAGCACGTATTGCAGCATGGCGGCGAGCCGGGCGTTCTGGCGTGCATGCTCGCTGGAATAATGCGGCGGCGCGTGCAGCGACTGATTGGAGTTGAAGATCGCCGAGGCGGAGAGATAGGTGGTCGCGACGGGGATCAGGCCGAGATCGCAGAACTGCTGCTCCTGAACGCTCGTCAGGCGGATTTCCACCGGCGCCTGGGCTGAAAGCCCGTTGCTTTCGGTGCCGAAGTCGTAGGGGCGTAGCTCCGACGTGCTCAACAGACCGCCGTCGATCCTGTCCTGGGTGACGCCGCGGATATCGGCGAACCAGCCGGAATCGATAAAATTGCGGATGACGATGGCGCCGAAGGCGAAGGCGCCGTTGCCCCAGAGCAGCGAACTGCCGTGGGCCGCGATGTCCTCGCGGAAGGGAAAGCCGTCATTGCGCCGACGGTCGTAGGGTTCGAGCGGCGAGCGCATCAGGATTCGCGGGCCGACGAGGCCAAGAAAACGCGAGTCCTCCCGGGCGCGAAGCGCGTTCCAGCGGATACGGGTCGGATCGCTGGCGAGCCAGGAAAAATCCTGGACGCGGCCGAGTTCGTCAAAGTCCTCAAGCCCGATCGCCTGGGGCGAGGCACCGGCGACGAAGGGGCAGAAGGCGGCTGCGGCCACCATGCCGAGCTGCGTCAGGAGGCTGACGGCGTCTCCGCCTTGCGGCTCGCTCGGCGAGAAGTGGTAGTCGCCGATCAGCAGCCCGTAGGGCTCGCCGCCCGGCGTGCCGAATTCGCGGCTATAGATCAGCTCGAAGAGGTGGCTCTGATCGAAATCCGAGGCGCGCTCCATGTTCCGCGCAAGCTCCTGCGAACCGATGCTCAGAAGCTTGACCTTCACATCGCCGCTCGGGCCGGATGCACGCACCAGCATGGCAAGGCCGCGCCACCTGGCCTCCATGGCCTGGAAGTCTGGGTGATGCAGGATCGCATTCACCTGGCGGTTCAGGGCTTCGTCGATCAATGCGATCAACCGGTCCGCCCGACGCCTCCATTCTGTGCAAGAACCCATCGTCATCCTGGTGTCAAATCCGGCCAGTTCCAGAAAAGCGTAGTCGTGTGTCGGTCCGGAACTGCGTGAAAACAAATGCGGGGGGTCACGCGCGGCGAGGGGACGCCGCGCGTGCGTCGCATCAGGATTTGGAGGGGATCCGAGCGACCATCCGCAGCGAGGTCGTCAACTCCTCCATCTGCAGCCAGGGGCGCATCCAGGCGACCGCATTGTAGGCGCCCGGCTTGCCGGGAATCTCCTGAACGGTCACCCGGGCATCGCGCAGCGGATATTTGGCACGCGATTCCTCGCCCGCCTCGTCATTGGCATTGACGTAATTGGCGATCCAGCGGTTGAGCCAGGCTTCGCAGTCTTCCGCTTCCATGAAGGAGCCGATCTTATCGCGGCCCATGACCTTCAGGTAATGAGCGAACCGCGACGTCGCCATCATGTAGGGCAGGCGGGCAGAGACCGCCGCGTTGGCGTTGGCTTCAGGCCGGTCGTAAAGCTTCGGCTTGTGGGTCGTCTGGGCGCCGAAGAACACGGCATAGTCGGTGTTCTTGTAGTGGCAGAGCGGCAGGAAGCCGAGCTTGCCGAGTTCGGCATCGCGGCGGTCGGTGATGCCGACCTCGGTCGGGCACTTGAGGTCGAGATCGCCATCGTCGCTGGAGAAGATGTGCATCGGCAGGCCCTCGACCTTGCCGCCGTTTTCCGCACCGCGGATCGCGGTGCACCAGCCGCTCTTGGCGAAGGCCTCGGTCAGCCGCGTGCCCATCACATAAGCGGCGTTCATCCAGCAATAATTGTCATGCGGCAGTTCGCCGGTATCGGAGCCGCCCGTCTCGTCGTAGTTGAACTCGTCGATCGGGTTGGTCTTCGGGCCATAGGGCATGCGCGCGAGGACGCGCGGCATGGCGAGCGTCACGAACCGCGAATCGTCGCTGTCACGGAATCCGCGCCATTTGGCGTACTCGACCGTATCGAAGATCTTTTCGAGGTCGCGCGGCTTTGCGACTTCGCGGAAGTCCTCGAAACCGAACATGCGCGGGCTGGCAGCCGAGATGAACGGCGCAAAGGCGGCCGCGGCGATCATCGACACGCCCTGCAGCAGCTGAACGTCCTCAAAGGAATTGTCGAATTCGTAATCGCCGACCAGCGCGCCCATCGGTTCGCCGCCCGGTGTGCCGAACTCGTCTTCATAGACTGACTTGAAAAGGCGCGACTGGTCGAACTCGACGGCCTTGGCCAGATCCTTGGAGATGTCGCGCTTCGAGGCGTTCAGCACGCGGATCTTCAGGTTGACGCTGGTCTCGGTGTTCTTGACCAGATAGTTGAGGCCGCGCCAGGCTCCTTCGAGCTTCACGAACTCGGGCGCCTGCATGATCGCCGCAAGCTGCCTGGAAATCGTCTTGTCGATTTCCGCGATCGCGTTGTTCAGGGTGATGGTCAGATTGCGGTCATAGGTGACCGTGCCTTTCAGAGCCTGGTCGGTGAGGGTGCGCAGCAGGTCCTGCGCGCGGTTCGGCTCCGTCTGGCGGGTCGCTGCGACCACTTTCGTGAGAAGGTCCTGATCCGGAACGAAATCAATCTGTTCCGTCGTCTGCAATTGCGTGTCGGTGCTCATGTCTCAAATCCTTTTCAGGGAAGCAGCGGTCTCAAAGTGTTGACGCCTTCGAGCAAGCGGCTGCTCCAACCAACAGATGGGCAGGAATTTCAAAGCGCGCAGCCGGCTGCACGCAAACGACACTCAGTTCACTGCGTCTTTCTTCTTGTCGTTGCCGAGCTCGGCAACGAGCTGGGAGAGATCGGCCTTGTTCTGAAGGATGTCTTCGAGCAGCCGTTCCAGCTCCTCGGAACGGTCGGCCTTGCTCATCAGGTCGCGCAGTTCGTTGCGGGCGTTGAGAAGGGCTTTCAGAGCCGGCACCTGGTTGACGACGGAGCCCGGCTCGAAATCCTCCATGCTTTCGAATTTCAGGGAGACCGGTAGCTCGGTTCCGTCGTTCTGCAATGTGTTTTCGACGGAAATGGTGAGACCCGGGGTCATGCGGCGCATCACGTCGTCGAAATTGTCCCGGTCGATCTGGACGAACTTGCGCTCGCCGAACGGTTTCAACGGCTGGGTCGGATTGCCGGAGAAATCGCCCAGCACACCGACGACGAAGGGCAGTTCCTTCACCACCATCGCGCCTTCGGTCTCCACTTCATATTTGATGTGGACCCGGGGTTTGCGAACCCTCTCCAGTTTCTCATGCACGCTTGCCATCGGGATTCTCCTTCCTGCCATCGGCAGATTACGAATTCAGACTGTTGCAGATTGCTGTCGGGCGGCGGCCCGTAGCGGTCGTAGACCCCTCAACCTCCCCTGTCGGCTGAGGGCTGGATGCCGGCCGCCGTCAGCACCGCATTGCGCGCATGCTGTTCGGGCAGAAGCTCGGCAAGAAGCTCGGAAAAATCCATGCGGCCGCGGCGCACGAGCGTCTCGATCGACATGGAAATCGGTGAATGGGGCTCCGTCCGGCGAAAATAGCGCGCCACCGCAGCCAGCAGCTCGAAAGCCTCCTCGCGGGAGCGAATAGTTTCGGCGGTGATCTGACGCGGCTGGGCTGCAGGTTCCGTCTCGGCCTCGTTCGTGTTGGCGGGGCGAAGGTCCGGCTTGTGCGGCACCTGCTGCTCCGGCGCGGGAACGACGGCTTCGATACCCGCCAGAACGCGAATTGCAGAAGCCGCCTCATGCAATACATTGCGTGTATTCGAACTCGGTGGCGCCTGATCGCCGCAGCGAGCATCAAGTATAGCGACCAGACGGTCGAAAGCGGCAATGCATTCCGTGAGTACCGTCAGGTGGCCTGACATGCGTGCGACACCGGCTTCCGTCGCCGCCTGCTGCAATTCCTGGCGCCGCTCGCTTTCGGTCGCCCGCTGGGAAAGTTGGAAATCCCAGAGTGAAAACTGGGCGAACTTTCCGCCAGGAATCAATGAAGTCAGGCGGATCGCCTGGATGATCGTACCTTCGCCGCCGACGCCGTTCAGGCCTGCGAGAGGCGCAAACCGTTCCTCGAAATCGGCATCGCTGATCGAATAGACAGAGTCAAAATAGTTGTCTAAAAGCGACACAATGGCTTCGTAGACGTCGCGCAGACCCTCGAAGCCCCGCAGCCGCAGCTGCGCCTCCGCCAGCCAGGCCAATACTTCGATGTCCTTGCTCACGGAAGAAAGAATCTGCAATCCAAGATTGCTGACATCATGCCAAGCAGGTGAAAGACCAATAGCTTCACCTGGAACTGTTCCCCGTTCGGCGGTCCTCGCGGCGTTTCTGGCGTCCTTAATTCTATAGTATATTTCACGCACAGAAGTATTATCTCGGAGATTTTCTCCGCATGGAGCGCCTTCTTCAAAAGGGGTGGCTATTTTTAGCACATTCACGCTATCATATTCTCCAAAAACGGGAGCATAAATTTGCAGATCGTCATCTTGTGAGCCATATACTGGCTTGTCAAGCTCCGGAGGCAGGTGACAGTTTCATGACAACTATCGTAATCGCTATTTTTTGACATAGCGCAACTTTTGATCTGGACAAGGTCCGGTAACCGCCCTAGTTGTTGCCTCGCATCTCGAAAGAACACTGCACCTCGACCAAAAGATACAGGGCTTGCCGGATGTCGCACATCGATCTCAGCCGTCTGATTAGAACGCTTGAGCCAAATTTGCGTGTCGGTCTTGAGACAGCCGCTTCGCTTGCTGCACGTCATCAGCAGCCCGTCGTCGAGGTCAGTCACTGGCTTCGCGCGATTTTGGATATCCCTGAAGTTTCAGCTGTATTCGAGGATCTCAGGGTTCCTTCGGAGACGCTCCGCACCGAGCTCGATGCGGCGATTGCCGATATACGCCGGGAAGACGATGCGTCGCTCGTACTCTCCCAGAACCTGCTTTCGCTGGCTCGCGAAGCGTGGCTTGTCGCCTCGCTTCAGTTCGGGCGCAGTACCATCACGCTGCCGGACCTGCTGGCTGCACTGACCGCCGATCACGCTCTGCGCTCGGTCGTGCGCGGCATCGCGCCTTCGATGCGCAGCCTCGACCGGACGCGTCTCGACGACAGTCTTGAGAAAGCGAAGGCCGATCAAACGGATAACCCATCTGAGCCGGCTCTTTCAAGGCCGGCTTTTTCGTCGGCGGAGAACGAATTTCTGCGCCTCTATACCCGCGACATGACGGCTGATGCCCGCGCCGGAAAGATCGACCCGGTCATCGGTCGTGACCGCGAACTGCGCCAGCTGATCGACATCCTGATGCGCCGGCGGCAGAACAATCCGATCCTGGTGGGCGAGGCCGGCGTCGGCAAGACGGCGGTCGCCGAAGCGCTCGCCCTGGAGATCGCCGCCGAACGCGTGCCAGAGCGGCTGAAGCAGGTGAAGCTGCTGCTTCTCGACCTCAGCCTGCTGCAGGCGGGTGCCGGCGTGAAGGGTGAGTTCGAACGACGGCTGCATGGCGTCGTCGATGCCGTGAAAACCTCACCCGAACCGATCATCCTGTTCATCGACGAAGCCCATGGGTTGATCGGGGCGGGCGGACAGGCCGGGCAGGGCGATGCCGCCAATATCCTGAAGCCGGCACTGGCACGGGGCGAGTTGCGGACAATCGCGGCAACGACCTGGAGCGAATACAAGCGCTATATCGAGAAGGATGCAGCACTCACGCGGCGCTTCCAGATGGTGCAGGTGCAGGAGCCGGATGAAGAGACGGCGGTGCGCATGCTGCGCGGGGTGGCCGAGAGCCTGAAGACACACCACAAGGTGCGGATCCGCGACGAGGCGCTGGTCGCCGCCGTTCGCCTTTCGGCCCGGTATCTGCCGGCCCGGCAGCTTCCCGACAAGGCGATCAGCCTGATCGATACGGCTGCGGCCGGGGTTGCGCTGGCGCGGCAGACGTCGCCGGAAGCGTTGACGCTGCTGAACAACGAGCGGGATCTTCTGGAAACCGAAGCCAGATGGTTGTCGGGCGAGCCCGAAACACCGGGAAATGTCGCCCGGCTTGCCGAGATTGCGCGAGAACGAGACGAGATCGGTGCCGAAATCGAGGCGCTGGGGGCAAAGTTCGACGAGGAGATGCGGCTTGCGCGCGAAGCTGATCGCCTTGAAGACGTCTTCGCGCATGATCCTGCCATCGTGCCGTTGTCTCCGGCCGGCGAGGCGAGCGGCAGCACCAATATCGCGCCCTTCCCGCCGCAGGCGATGACGCCCGAAAGCGCCCGCACCGCCTTTGCCAGCACCGAGCGAAGCCTTACGGCGGTCGCCGGAGAGATACCGCTCATGCCGCGCGTTGTCGATAAGGAGGCGGTAGCGGCAGTGGTTGCCCGCTGGACAGGCATCCCGGTCGGCAAGCTTTTGTCCGACCAGGTCGAGACGGTGAAGACGCTCGATCTGCGGCTGAAGGAGCGCGTGCTCGGCCAGAATGCGGCAATCGAACGGATCGCATCGACCATGCGCGCTGCCCGCGCCGGTCTGTCCGATCCGCGCCGGCCGCCGGCCGTCTTCCTGCTCGTCGGCATGTCCGGCACCGGCAAGACGGAGACGGCGCTGTCGCTGGCCGACATGCTTTATGGCGGCAGCCGATATCTGACGACCATCAACATGTCGGAATTCAAGGAAGAGCACAAAATCTCGATGTTGCTCGGCTCGCCACCCGGTTATGTGGGCTATGGGGAAGGCGGCGTCCTGACAGAAGCCGTGCGGCGCAGGCCCTATGGGGTGCTGCTGCTCGACGAGATCGACAAGGCGCATCCGGGCGTTCAGGAAATCTTCTACCAGGTGTTCGACAAGGGAACGCTGCGCGACGGCGAGGGTCGCGACATCGATTTCAAGAACACTACGATCTTCATGACGGCCAATACCGGTTCGGAACTGCTCGCGGCGCTTGCTGCCGATCCGGACACGATGCCGGAAGGGGAGGCGCTCGAAGCGCTTCTGCTTCCAGAGTTGCAGAAACATTTCAAACCGGCCTTCCTCGGACGTACCGCGGTGCTGCCCTTCATGCCGCTCGGCCGCGAGACGCTGTCCGGCATCGTCGATATCCAGATCGGACGCATTCGCGACCGCGTTGGCGCGGCCTACGGCACGGCGCTCGACCTGTCCACCCACGCGCGGGAAGCGCTGGTCTCCCGGGCGAAAACCAGCGAGATTGGCGCCCGCGCCATCGAGATCATGATCGCCCGCGATCTTCTGCCCGTGCTTTCCACCTTCTTCCTCGATGCTGTCGCGGAAGGTCGCAAGAGCGCCGGCATCACCATCATTTTCGACGGTCAGCGCTTCGGCATCGATACCGAAAGCGCGACCGTGCAACAGAAATTCGCCGAACCGGATCATAGTCGGCAGGCGGATGAAGAACCCTCGGGCCGCAAGCGCACCCGGGGAGGAGCAAGACGAAAGGCAACTGCGCCTTAGACGCAACTAGGCATTTAATCCGATAATAGGAGAGCTGATAGCATGCCGATTTATCTGCAGATCGACGGTATTCAGGGTGACGCAACCCATGAACAGCACCGCAAGTGGATGGATATCGAAGCCATCCATTGGAACGTTGCCCGCAACATGAACACGTCTGCCGGTTCCGCGGCAAACCGTGAAGCTTCCGAGCCGACTGTCTCGGAAGTCATCCTCACCAAGGTCAGCGACTCCTCGTCGACCAAACTTTTCCAGGAAGCCTGCTCGGGCCGCACCGGCAAGCGCACTGTGATCCACCTGGTGACCACGGGCAACCCGGGCGACACGTATATCGAATACTCGCTGACCAACACGTTGATCGCCAGCTACTCGATCGATTCCAACGGCGACCGCCCGATCGAAACGATCAAGCTGAACTTCACCAAGATGGAAGTGAAGTACACGCCTTACGACGAAAATCATTCGCCGCAGTCGCCGATGATCGCGTCCTACGATCTTTCCACCGCCAAGGCCGCCTAAGGCCGCTCAACATTGCCGGCGCCGGCTCTTTTCGGCCGGCGTCGCATCCATGCGCTACCCCACCCGTCTCCGCTTGAGCGGGTGACGGACGTTTTCGCAGACAGTTGAGACATATTTTTCGGCTTTGGACGATGGGAGATGATCGTGGCATCCGCAAATCAACGCTTGGGCGATATTCTTGTAAAGCTTCCCAAACACAAGTCCCAATGGGAGCTGAATGTCGCCAGCCCCTACGTGCGCGCATATGACGCCGCGGTATTGAGTTACAACAACGAAATGAAGGCCCAGGGAGAGCGCGATCGCGCCACCGCCGAGATGTTTGTGCTGGCTGCTTCGGTCCTGACCGGCAGCGTCATGATGGCCGCCTTTGCTACGACCTCGGTACGCGTCCTGGCGGGCCGCGCGATTGTCCGCGTGATCTGCAACAACAATCTCAACCGCACGTTCAATCTGATGGCCGCCGCGAACAACAACAAGGCGTTCATGTTCGCGCTGGGCGGTGTTCTGGACGAGGCCAAGAAGGTTGCCAACAAGCAGGTGACGAAACTGGTGGAAGGCCTGACGAGCACTGGGACACAGGTCTCCGCACCGACCTCGGTCAACTACGAGTCACGTCTCATGGACTTCATCCGTGCCAGCCATATCTGCACGCATGAGTTCATCGAAGGCGTGAAGGAAGACAATTCCATCAGCGAGGCGGACAAGGGGAAGGTTGCCGATATGGCGGCCAGGATCCCGTTCTGCAACCCGCCGACCGGCAGCAGCATCGACGAAAAGAAGCTGGCCGAGAAAATGGAACTGCTCTTCTACATGAGCGCAGTCTTGGATTCCGACAGGCTCGTCACCTACGCACCGTCTTATGGCGGAAGCGTCGGTGCCATAGGCCGCGAAACGAAATACGGCGAAAAGTCGATCTCGCAGATGCCGTCCGACCCCCGTTACCCGAAGGCCGTTCATCCCCGATTCAACGGCAGGCCTTTTGCGTCCTACGATCCGGGCCAGCGCATCGAATACGAGAGTATCGGCTCCGGTATCCGGGAGCGCGTCAACAAGCTCAGCATCAGCACCGGGAACGGGCCATTCTATCCGAGCCAGAGCTTTGTGGAGAGGAAGCTGCTCGACCCAACCGGCCACGCACAGATGATGAAGGCCGAGCAGATCATCAACAAGCTCTACAACGACGCCCGCCCCAGGCAACTGATAGACGTACGGATGATCTGAGGTGCAGCGGATGCAGTTGATCGGTTTATCTTCGTCATCGGCTCGGGCCGGCACCATTCTGCGGTGGTCACGGAATGTCGCCCTGGCCTTTGCCACGACGGTATCGGCGCCCGCCGTTGCATCGGCCTCCGGCGAAATCGACGAAGCTCTTCTTCGGATGGAGCAGGTCGGCCCACGCCTTTCGGCAATGCCGTCGGCGGTTGGAAGCGTCGTGAAAGCCGCGACCGATCGAGGGGATGCCGAGGCTTCGAAGGCTGGACCCATCCTTGAACCGGCCGTCCGCGCTTCGTTCGATCCGAAAGGCATGGTTGCGGAGATATCGGACAGCCTGGCCGAGGTCGCTGATGGGAAAGTCGAGCCGACGGCCTTGGCGAAGGCCGCCGCGGCGTTCGAGGATGGCCGCAAGAAAATCATCGCGATGTACGAAAGCCAGGATCGGGTGACCGCAAAACAGATCGAGGCCCGCATCGCCGGCGCCGATGACGGGCCCCGCATCAAGCAGTTGGCGGACCTGATGGCGTCGCCGGACCTGGCTGCCGAAACCGCTCTCACCGCGCAGGTCATGTACGTCTCGCTGGAGGCATTTTCCGACGCAAATTCGGCTGAACTGGCATCCGCGTCACCGGAGAAACTGAAGTCCGAGCTGGCAGGCGTCATCACATCCCTGCGCGACAGGACCGAGAACGAAAAGCCGGTGCCCAAAGATGTTGCGCGGATGGAAGAAAAGGCGCGGCTGACGTTCATCCTTGCCGCTTTGCCAAAGGAAGATCTTTCGGTTCTTTCCGATTTTTATCAAAGCGCAGAAGGCAAGGCCAAGCGGCAAGCGCTTGTTGACGCTTACCAAAAGGTATCCGACCAGGCCAATACCAGGATGCTCAAAGATTATTTCTCGGCATTGCCGGGTTATTTCAGAACTCATCCCCGACCGCAGCAACAGTAGTTGAGCGTTTTTAGACGGGACTTGACGTATGGACGATTTGCAAACCTTTGCCGCCGATTTCATCCAGGCAAGCCGCATTCTGAAGGTCGTTTCGCCGCTGGGCGAAGACCAGCTTCTGCCGGAACGGGTGACGATCGAGGAAGGCGTTTCTTCGCTCTTCGAGATCAAGCTGTCGGCGCGCGCCAAGAAGCCGACGGTCAAGCCGGAAGAACTTATCGGCCGGTTGGTGGATGTCTCGGTCGAGGTGGAGCAGGGCGAAGGAGAAGGCGGCGTGCGCCGTCCGTTCAACGGCCTGGTGACCGAACTCAACGAAGGACCGCCGATCACCCGCGGGTTGCGCTCCTATTCGATGGTGCTGCGGCCGCAGATGTGGCTTCTGTCGCGACGTTCCGATTGCCGTATCTGGATGGACAAGACGGCGATCGACATCGTCGAGACGCTGTTTTCCGAGCACGGCATCCCGGCGCCCGACACGTCCGGCATCGTGACGCCACCGCCGCCGCAACATTATTCGGTGCAGTGGAACGAGACCGACCTTGCCTATCTCACCCGCCGTTTCGAAGAGGACGGGCTGTTCTACTGGTTCAGCCATGAGGACGGCAAGCACAAGCTGCATGTGGGAGACAATGCCAGTTCCTGGCTTGGTCCATCCCCTTCGGCGCAGGGCGAGGGACGGGTCCGTCTGGCGCAGGGCTCCTCCGACCGTAACCATATCAACGATTGGAGCCGGCGGTATTCCTACGTGCCCGGCCAGCGTGCGGGTGCCGACTGGAATTTCGAGACGCCGCGCATGGTGCCCGGCACGATGACGCCGTCGCTGGTGCAGATGCCCGAGGCGATCAAACGCGAGCTTTACGAATACCCGGCCCGCATATCCACAGTTGCTCAGGCCGAGCGTGCCGAAAAGCTGCGCATGCAGGCGAGCGAGGCCGATCACGACCGCGTCTCGAGTTCGTCGACATCGCGCATCCTCGAAGTCGGGCGTCGGTTCACGCCCTACGAAGTGGCCCATCCGGACCATGTCTACGAGGAGCATGTGGTGACCAAAATGACCCAGAAGGTCGTCGATCGCTCCTATGAGACCAATACGAACGAGCCGGAATATACCAATACGTTCGAAGCGACCCCATCCCGCGTGCCGATGACGCCGCATCGGGAAACCAGGCGTCCCCGGATCGAAGGAACACAGGTTGCGATCGTCGCGGGGCCGGCCGGCGAGGAAATCCATCCCGACCAGTACGGCCGCATCAAGCTCTGGTTCCCCTGGGACCGCAAGGCGAAGAAGGACGGCTCCGACACCTGCTGGGTCCGCGTGGCGCAGAACTGGGCCGGCTCCGCCTGGGGTGGACAGGTCATTCCGCGCATCGGCATGGAAGTCATGGTCGCCTTCATCGACGGCGATCCGGACCGGCCGCTGGTCACGGGCGTCGTGCCCAATCCGTCAAACGGGGTGCCCTACGACCTGCCGGCCAACAAGACGCGCATGGTGATGCGTTCCAATACCCATAAGGGCAACGGCTTCAACGAGATGACGTTCGAGGACGATGCCGGCCGGGAGAACATGTTCTTCCATGCCCAGAAGGACCAGACCACCCGCGTCCTCAACGACCGGACCAAGCGCGTCGACAGGCACGAGGTCTCGGCGATCGGTTCCAATCGCACGGTCGAGGTGGGCGGCAACCAGAAGCATGAAGTCGGCGGCTCGATGAACACGGTCGTCGGTGGCACGGGGCCTGCAGCAATGGCGCTAATGTCCGCGGTGCAGGGGCTTGCCGGCCAGACTGCGACGCTTCTTGGCCAGGCAGGTCAGATCGCCGGCGGCGGCGGACCGGGCCTTGCCGCATTCGCGGGTACGCTTGCTTCCTCGGCGCTCGGCTTCTTGAGTGCCGGCGGTCTCGGCAGCCGCCAGGGTATCGTTTCCGGCCCGAGCCCGCGGGCTGACGCGGGCACCGCACTGGCGGGCTCCGGCACCGGTGTCGGCGATGCGGCCTCAAGCCTGTTCCCGCTGCCCGGAATCATGAACACCATTGTCGGCTCCTTCAAATCCGACACGGTGGGCGTCGCCAGGGTTGAACAGATCGGCGTAAGCAAGGTCACGAATGTCGGGCAGACGTCTCTCGAAAAGGTGGGTAAATTCAAGAAGGTGATCGTCGGCGAGGAATTCGTCATCGAATGCGGCGCGTCCAAATTCATCATGCGCAAGGACGGCACCGTCATCATCCTGGGCACGCATTTCAACTTCACCGCATCCGGTCCGACGCAGATCAACGGCAAGGTTGTCGACCTGAACAAGCCGGGCGGAGGATTTTCGGAGGCATCGCCTACTTCGTCCGACACGACAGCAAAGGGCTGACGCTCCGATGTCGGTCGATAATCGCACGCCTTTCCCAGCGCTCGCGTTCCGGCAGTACAATCTCGCCGGTGATTTGCTGGGCGTTGTGGTGGCGCGCGGCACGTTTCGCCTCAGCAAGGACGGTCCTCTGGTTCTGGATAATGTCCAGAGTCCTCTAGTGATGTCGGACACCTATGATGGTGATCCGCACCAGACGCCGCAGGTGGCTTGCACGGATCTGGCACCCTTCAAGCCGGGCACAGACGTGACCTTCATCGGCGCCGCTTTTGCGCCGGGCGGCGTGGCAGCTTCCTCGTGGACATGCGGCCTGAAGGTTGGCCCGCTTCAAAAGCGGCTGCGGGTTTATGGGCCGCGTTTTTGGCGTGCGAAAACCCGCAAGACCTGGCGTGGGCTCATCGACCGCGAGAAAGAGGATGTCATCGCCGGCTGGGACCTTACGGCGGGCGAGCCCGTCACCCATGTTCCCATCGACTGGCGATTTGCCTTCGGTGGAAGGATGGAAGATGGGGAGGTGTTCGAGCGGAATCCGGTGGGGATCGGACTTGTCGACGAAACCCGGTTTCGCGAAAGACCTGAATGGCGTGCGCCGCAGATCGAGGACGCGGATGTGCCCATTCACTCCGTGAGCGACAGGCCTGCGCCTGCAGGCCTGGGTCCGATTTCGCCTTTCTGGGAGGACCGGATCAACAAAGCGGGCACCTATGACGACGTCTGGCTGAAGAAAAGGCATCCGCTGCTGCCGCAGGACTTTGATCTCTCCTTCTGGCAGGCGGCGCATTCTGATCTGGTGGCCAATCCCTGGCTGGAGGGCAGCGAGGCATTCGAGCTGGATCACCTCCTGCCGGGCATGGATGTGTTTCGCGGTCGTCTGCCCGATGTCCGGCTGGAGGTCACGATCGACCAAGGCAAGGGGCCGGCGCGTGGCGCGATGGTGCTCGATGGCGTTCATTTCGACATGCGGCCTGGGGTCGGGCGTGTTTTTCTAACATGGCGGATCGGCTTCCCCTGGCCTGAACGTCGCGGGCTGCCGCGTCTCGCCTTTGCAAGTTCCGCTCAGGGAGTGGCTTGATGGGCGATAGGCAATTTCCCGACCCGATCTACGACGCGGATTTTGCCGCTCTTTATGGGTTGCCACCTGGAACGAGGATCATCGGGCCGCCGATATCGGGCACGCTGATCACCAAGGCGCCGGATGGCCGCAGTCCGATGCTCTACTACGACGGTCCTTGGCCGCCTCCCAAGAAAGAGGAGGAAAAGCCGGCAAGCCAGCCGCGTCCCGCCGCGCCCGCGCCCGCGCCGCCCGAAATCATACCGGACAACAAGGACGCGCTGGCACTCAGTCTTTCGCCGGATGTCTGCCGGGCTCCGGACAAACCCTGTCCCTTTCCGGCTTGGGGCAAGGCCGACGACGACACCAATTATTCGCCGGACGTCTTTGCCAACGGCGAGCGCATCAAACATCACGAATCGAAGTTTTCGCGCTGCTACGGCGATGAGCCGGGGGTCGGGCTCGGATGCAAGTCCGGGACGGTCGGGGATGTGGTCGAGCCGGTTACCTCTTCGCCGATCCTGACCGTCAACGGAAAGCCTGTCCAGCGCCATGCAGACCTCTGCACGCTCAACAATGGCAATACCGATGGCGAATATTGCTACGTTCGTGCAACGGATATCCAGCCGCCGCCCAACGCGACGGACGGGCAGGACAAGGCGTGGTACGAACAGGCGGCCGGCGATTTTTGGAGCGGAATGACGGCAACATCGGACGAAGCGGCGCTTCTGGACGGGGCTGTGAAAAAAGCCGGCCAGTGGTTCGAAAACCCGTCGCAGTTCCTTGATGATGTAAAAGGTGCCTATGACAGCATCCCGACCGGCGCCGAACTTTGGCAGGGTGCGCAGAACATAGGGTCCGGCCTCCTGAATGTCGGCGAGCAGGTCGTTAATGACCCTATCGGAAGTGCGAAATCCGCCGGCGGATGGGCCGTCGATCAGGTCGAAGGGGCCATTGATAGCGTCGAGCAGGGCTACGAGAAACACGGCGTAGCCGGTGCTGCCGGCGCTGGCGTCGGCGTGCTTGCGAGCATTTTTTCTCCGGGCAAAAAGATCAAGGCCTTGAAGGAAGCCGGCGAAGCACTCGAGGAGGCGGGCGACGCGGCAAGCGCGATCCATAAAGCAGAACGCGCGGAAGACGCGGTCGATGACGCCAACGTTCCCCAGCGTCACAATCAAGGCGAAAACGCAGACGGCAAGGATGGCGGGCGGGTCACCCGGAGATTCCAGGTGGAATGCTTCGACGTGCCCGACAAACTGAAAGGCAAAACGGAGGAATACAAGCGGCAGCTTGCCGAGCAGATGGACTATATCAACAACAACATGACCGCCGACGACATGGCCTATTCCCATTGGGTATTGGACAAGGCCGGCGGTACCGAAGCTCTTCGGCAGCCGTATCTCCAGCAAAAACATCGAAACCTGTATAAGCAGTATCTGCGCTCGCAGGGCCAGACAGAGGCACAGATCGCCGACGCGGTCGAGGGCAAAGCGGCCACTCATTTTCTGGATATGATTGCAGGCGGAAATCCGGCGATATTTTCCACCGATGCGGCAGGCAATCCTGTACTGGGCGATTCGGAGGTAAACTCCTACATAGGAAATCAGTGGACTCAGAAGAGCCGGGCGGCTTCTCTGAAAGAGGAGGCCGAACAGATGCGAAATTCCGGTCGATCTGGCGAAAAAATGAATGTCGAGTTGAAGGTTTGCGAATAGGGCTTCGAGATGCACGAAAATTTCAAATACTACCTGGACAAATACAACCCGGCCCTTGCGGGAGAAAAGCCTGATCCAGCGGTCATTTCCCGCCTGTCCGAAATATACCCCGCATCCCTGGTCGAATTCATATCGGAATATGGGTTTCCTTCATTTCACGGGGGCCTTTTTCAGCTTTGCGACCCTGAAGACTTCAAGAGCGTTCTGGCGCTGATATTCAAGGCGGACCCGGACTTCAATCATCATGAATGCCATGTCGTTGGGTATACGGCTTTTGGCCGGTTGCGATGCTGGTCTCCAAAGTTCTTCGAAGTCGATATCGAGCTGCCGTTGGGAACCCTATATTGCCCGCCGCTGACGATCCCCGGCTGGCAGCAGAAGGCCTCAGCCGATCATGTGGCAAGCGGAATGGTACCGGATCGCGAGGATGCGGACTTCCTGGATGTCAACGGCGAGCCAATGTTCGATCGCTGCGTTGCCGCCTACGGAGCGCTCAAGAAAGGCGAATGCTTCGGCTTCGTGCCGGCTTTGGCAATATCCGGGGCATTTGGTCCGCTTCAACGGGTTGAGAACATCAAGCGCTTGTCGGCGCTCGAACACTTCAGCATTCTTGCTCAACTTGACGAGTTCAGCCTGATGAAGATTACCCCGAGTGATGTGGTGCCTGTTCGCCGCATAGGGTAAGGCGCCGTTGACCCGAACAGGCGGACGAAAATCGGTTATGGGTGCGCTTCGCCCCCCTGTAGATCGGGGAGCTTTCAGGAACTTGGCCTCGGCGATACTGGAACAGTTTTCAGATTCTCGGTCTCACACAATGGCGACGCTGAATTAAAAGTTGGATAAATCCCGCCGTGGGCGATGTTGCTATGCATCAGCTTTCGGCGGGCAGACCTCATCTCTATCTGCCCCCCTTAACGCAATGAGGAGCTACATGAGGGAGAAGAAAACCCTGCGCACCGATCTGGCCGAGAAGATCGATGGTGTGTTGCGAGAGGCGGGAGCAAAAAACCGCGAGGGCAATGTATCGGAATCGATCGCACTTGGTCTTTCGGCATGGTCGCTTTTGCCTGCTCCACAGGAGCAATGGGATTTCTATCCGCAGATCATGTCGCGCAGCTTGGTTACGAAATATGCCGCTGTGGGGGATGCTGCAGGTGTCAAGCAATGGATCGATACGACCTATCGGATGTACGACGATCCCGAGCATCGCGACCATCTTGTACTGATGCTGGAGGGCCGCTCGCTCTATCAGCTCGGTCTGACTTTTGAGGCCTATGACATCTTTGCCAAGGTTCACGAGCTTTATGGACGTGAGGGGTTTGCCGGCGAAGATATGTCCTATCTCGAGTTTTATCTGAAGGAACGCGCGCAGAAAGAACTGTGACATGGAAGAAGAACTTCCGGATGAAATTCATGACCGCGTCACCGATTTGTCGGAACAGGGAAACGATATGCTGGATGCGGGCAATGCCGATGGTGCGATTGCGGTCTGGCGCTCGGCCCTGACTCTCCTACCGGAGCCAAGACAGAAATGGGATGCCACGATGTGGCTCTATGCCTCTATCGGCGATGCGCAACAGCAGAAAGGCGAGACGGAGGAAGCGCTCTCCTCCTTCCACCAAGCCGCCGCCAGGGCTGACGGTTATGCGAACGGCTTCGTGCAACTTGGCATCGGGACGTGCCTCTATGACCTTGGTCGACTGGAAGAGTCTACGGATCCGCTTCTGCGGGCGTATATGGCAGAAGGCGAGGAGATTTTTGAGGATTCCGAGCCAAAGTATCTAGACTATTTACGCAAGCGGAAACTGCTCGATTAGCGCGTGGACGCGAAATGACCGAAGAAATCGGACAGGTCGGACCCAGTCTGCTTACTTATCACGAGCGACCCCGCGGAAAGGATGGAGTTTGTCCCATTCTGGGATCATCTGGAGCCGTGGACGTCGATCGCCATGGGGCGTAATTAGGGGTTATGACCCGCATGCTTACTAGAGACCGTGGGGTCTAAGCGCTGTGTCGCGGTATCAGTCTTCCCGTAAAAAGGCGATTGAGATCCCGTTCTTCCGGATCCGCCAAAACTTTGACGAGGTATTCAACCATTTCCGTAAGGGGCTGCCGATAGGTGGTGAGGCGGTAGTTTGGATTGTCCGCCTGGGGCACGTCGTCAAAGCCTGTAATGGCGATATCCTTGGGAATTTCCAGTCCCAGCTTGTGCCGAATAACGTCACTTGCCCCCATTGCGAGTGCATCATTCTCGCAGACGATTACATCCGGCAATTCTGATGGCCCTCGACGGCTTAGCGTTTCCATCATGATAGTTCCGGCCAGCGCGGGATCATAGGCAGGAACCGTCACCGACTCGGGTTGGAACGAGAAATGTTTCCCCCAGTATTCCAGGAATGTTTCTTTCCGGAGCAGATGTGCCGAATAGCTTTGCGGCCCAGCAAGGAATAGAGGGCGCCGGTATCCGCGTTGATGCACGTAACGCGCCAGTTCTGTCATTGCTCCGACATCATCGACCGCGATCGAGATGGTGTTCGGATTCTCCGAACTACGGGCGAAGACGATCAGCTTGCGGAAGCGGCGAGCCTGGAGCGCGGTTTCCAGCACGTCGTCGTCAAACTGGATGCCGATCAGGATTACCGCGTCGACGCGCCGCTGGCTTGCATTCAAAAGCGCATGGCCAGCATCGTCTCTGTTCAGCGTATTTACCAGCAGGATGTCCCAGCCCTCGCGCCGCAGGATACGAGTGAGGTGCTCCATCATGACCAGCTTGTGCGGATTGGCGAAGTCGTCGATCAGCAGCGCTACCAGGTTGGATCTGTCCGAGGCGAGGCTTGCGGCACGCAGATCAGGCAGATAGCCGAGGCGTTCTGCCGCAACCATCACCTTCTGGAGGCTTTTCGGCGAGATGGATGCATCTTTGCGGAAGGCGCGATTGACCGTCCAGCGCGACACGCCTGCGGCGATTGCGACATCGTCCGCCGTGACGTTTTCGGCAAAAGGGGGTCTCTTTTCGTTTGGCATTCCGATCTCCCGACTCTGTTTTGTATTGCTTTAGCCTCCATTGATAGCGCCTTTTTCCTTTATCCCATCTTTTTTGCTCGCGGGAGCAGATTTTTCTTGCTCGCGCGAGCAAATGTAGAGATAGTCCGTTTCAAGGCAGCGGGAGGCCGCTTTCAGGAGGATGTCAGTGCTGAGAATTGGACTGCTCGGTGCCGGCCGTATTGGCCGTGTGCACGCCATTAATATTGCCGGTCATGCCAGGAGCGAACTGGTCGCCGTGTCGGACGTCAACGAAGAGGCTGCGCAATCTCTGGCCAGCTCCTACGGTGCGAAGGCACTCAGTTCCGAGGCGATCCTCAAGGACACCTCGATCGACGCAGTGCTGATCGCGACCTCTACCGATACCCATTCCGACCTGATCGAGGAGGCCGCGAGGGCCGGCAAAGCCGTACTTTGCGAAAAGCCGGTGGACCTCTCGCTTCAACGGGCCCGGGCATGCTTGGCGGTGGCTTCGGCCACCGGCGTTCCGGTCATGATCGGCTTTAATCGCCGCTTCGATCCAAATTTCGCAAGGGTCAAGGCGGCATTGGACGCCGGCGAAGTCGGCAAGCCGGAATTGCTTTCGATTACCTCGTTCGACCCGGCTCCGCCGCCGGTCAGCTATATCAAGGTGTCGGGCGGACTGTTTCGCGACATGATGATCCACGACTTCGACATGGCGAATTTCTTGATGGGAGACGCGCCGAAGACCATTCACGCGACTGGCACGTCGATTGTCGATGCCGAAATCGGCGCGGCCGGCGACGTCGATACCGCCGTCGTGACGCTGACCTACGCCGACGGGCGCATCGCAGTTATCAAGAACAGCCGCCGCGCCGTCTACGGTTATGACCAGCGCGTCGAGTTGCTGGGCGCTGAGGGACTGCTGTCGGCGGCAAACGTGCTCGAAAACACGGTGTCCAAGGCGACGAAGGCCGGCGTGACAAGCGCCAAGCCAGAGTTCTTTTTCCTAGAGCGCTATATGCGCGCCTATGCTGCGGAATGGGATGCCTTCCTGCACGCCATTCTCGACGGTGCCCCCATCCCGGTCCCGCTGGCGGACGGCGTTGCGGCGCTGGCGATGGCCGAGGCTGCGACCCAATCGGCACGGTCTGGCCAATCGGTCGATCTGGCGCCTTAAAACATCAGCGCGGTGGCCGTGGCCATCGTGCACGCATTGCCGCGGCGCACGGGAGGTGTCGCCGCCGGCTTTCGGTTCCGGCCTGCCTGGCCGGAGGAATGGACGTACGGGAGTGACGTCCAAGGGGACTTAATCGGGAGGTTAGCATGAAGAAATTATTAGCATCCGTCGCCATCGCCGCGGTAGTCGCCATGGCCGGTCCGGCCCTTGCAACTGACATCATCGTCGTTGCTCACGGGCAGGCGAACGATCCGTTCTGGTCGGTGGTGAAAAACGGCGTCGAAAAGGCGGCCAAGGACACAGGCGTTAAAGTCCAGTTCCGCTCGCCGGAGACCTTCGACATGGTCCAGATGGGCCAGATGATCGACGCCGCGGTCAACCAGGACCCCGATGGCCTCGTCGTCTCGATTCCTGATGGCGACGCGCTGGGTCCGGCGATCAAGCGCGCAGTTGCCGCCGGCATTCCGGTCATTTCCATGAATTCCGGTTCGGATGTCGCGCATAAACTCGGTGCGTTGCTGCATGTCGGTCAATCGGAATTCGACGCCGGAAAGATCGCCGGCCAGAAGCTTGCCGAGCTCGGCGGCAAAAAGGCCATTTGCGTAAACCAGGAAGTCGGCAACGTTTCGCTCGACCTGCGTTGCGCCGGCTTCAAGGAGGGTTTTGGCAAGGCAGTCAAGGTGCTCCCGACCTCCAACGATCCGGCGGAAGTCGAAGCCAAGGTGCGCGCAGCGCTGGAGTCCGATCCGGACTTGAATGTAATCCTGGCACTCAACGCCTCGCTCGTTGGCGAGCCCAGCGTCAAGGCGGCGCAGGCGGTCGGACGCAACGGCGTGTTGATCTCCACCTTCGACCTTTCGGCCGGCTTTCTCAAGTTCATCGCGGACGGCAAGGCGGCATTCGCAATCGACCAGCAGCAGTTCCTGCAGGGCTATCTGCCGGTCGCCTTCCTCGCGCTCAATGCGCAGTATGGCCTTGTTCCAGGCGGCGACGTTCCGTCCGGACCGAACCTCGTTACCAAGGAGGCTGCCGCCAAGGTCATCGATCTTTCGGCCAAGGGCATCCGTTAACCGCAGTTGATTGCCGGGCCGCAGCGTTCCACGTCGCGGCTCGGCCACCGATCAGGAGACAGGTCAATGTCGACAGAAACGCTGGCGCGAGCGGACGAACGGATCAAAACCGAGTCCTTCGCAACGAAACTCATGAAGCGGCCGGAACTGGGGGCGATCGGAGGGGTCGTTCTCGTCACCGTGTTCTTTTTCCTGACCGCAGACCGCACCATGTTCACGCTATCCGGGATCATGAACTTCATGACCCCGGCCGCACAGCTTGGCATTCTCGGCATCGCCGCGGCCATGCTGATGATCGGCGGCGAATTCGATTTGTCGATCGGCTCGATGGTGGCCTTTGCGGGCATGGTCTTTGGCGTCTTCGTCGTCAATGTCGGCATGCCGCTCATCATCGCGATACCATTGACGATGGGGCTCGCCGCGGCACTTGGCGTGACCAACGGGCTGATCGTGCTGCGCACCGGGCTGCCTTCCTTCATCGTGACGCTGGCCGGTCTTTTCGTGCTGCGGGGCGCATCACTGGTCGGCCTGAAAATCTTCACCGGCGGTTCGACCCAGCTGCGCGGTATCCGCGAAGCGGTCGAGGGCGATTTCCTGGCGCCGATCTTTTCCGGCGATGCCTTTGGATTTATTCTGACATGGATGGCAAAGGCGGGTCTTGTCGACAGCTTCAAATCCGGCGTGCCAAAGGTGCCGGGCATCCCGGTCGAGATTATCTGGTTTATCGTCTTCGCGCTGGTCGCAACCTATGTCCTGCTGCGCACGCCGGCCGGCAACTGGATTTTCGCCACTGGCGGTGACGCCTTGGCGGCGCAGAATTCCGGTGTGCCCGTACGTCGGGTCAAGATCTCGCTGTTCATGCTGACGGCCATGGCCGCCGCGCTCGTTGCCATCATCACTGTGATCGATGCCGGTTCCACGGATGCCCGCCGCGGCTTCATGAAGGAGTTCGAAGCGATCATCGCCGCGGTCATCGGCGGCTGCCTCCTGACCGGCGGCTACGGTTCCGCGATCGGTGCCTTCTTCGGTGCGATCATCTTCGGCATGGTCACCATCGGGCTGACCTATACCCGCTTCGATCAGGACTGGTTCCAGGTGTTCCTCGGCTCGATGCTGCTGCTCGCCGTGATCTTCAACAACGTCATCCGCCGACGTGTGACCGGGGAGCGCTGAGATGTCCGCCCCTATCATCCATATGGAAAACATCAAAAAGCACTATGGCAACGTCATCGCGCTCAATGGCGTGACCTTCGACCTGCTCGCCGGGGAATGCCATTGCCTGCTCGGCGACAACGGTGCCGGCAAGTCGACCTTCATCAAGACCATGTCGGGCGTGCACAAGCCGACCGAAGGCTCCATCACTTTCGAGGGAAGGCCGCTTTCCTTCGACAGCCCGCGCGACGCCATGGAGGCCGGCATCGCCACGGTGTTCCAGGATCTGGCAATGATCCCGCTGATGTCCGTCACTCGCAACTTCTTCATGGGACGCGAGCCGACCAAGGGGCGGGGCCTGTTCAAGCGCTTCGATATCGACGCCGCCAACGAGATCACCATGGCAGAAATGCGCAAGATGGGCATCAACCTGCGCGGTCCCGACCAGGCGGTCGGCACGCTTTCGGGTGGCGAGCGGCAGACGGTGGCGATTGCGCGTGCCGTTTATTTCGGAGCCAAGGTGCTGATCCTCGACGAGCCGACCTCGGCGCTTGGGGTGCGACAGACCGCCAATGTGCTTGCGACCATCAAGCGCGTGCGTGCTCAGGGAATAGGCGTCGTGTTCATCTCCCACAACGTCCGCCATGCGCTTGCCGTGGGCGACCGCTTCACCGTGCTCAACCGCGGGCAGACGCTCGGCACCGCTACGCGCGGCGAAATCACTGCCGCCCAGTTGCAGGATCTGATGGCCGGCGGCCAGGAAATGGCCGAGCTCGAAGGCTCGCTCGGCGGAACGATCTGAGGTAGCCCGAATGGATAAATCTTCACTGCCTCAAACTCCGCTCGGGGTCGCCCTCATCGGTACGGGCTTCATGGGCAAGTGCCACGCCATGGCCTGGCGCAACGTCGCCGCGGTATTCGGCGGCGCGCATCACCGGCTTGAGATCCTGTCGGATGCCACGCCGGAGAGTGCCGAGGCCTTTGCCCGCCAGTTCGGCTTTGCCCGCGCCTCCGCGCGCTGGGAGGAAGCGGTAACCGATTCGAAGGTTGACATCGTCTCGATCACAGCCCCGAACGGGATGCACCGCCCGATGGCCGAGGCGGCGCTCAGGGCCGGCAAGCACGTGTGGCTGGAAAAACCGATGGCGCTAACGCTCGCAGACGCCGAGGCGATGGCGGCGACGGCGGCCGCATATCCGGGCCAGGTGACCATCCTCGGCTACAACTATCTCAGGAGCCCGGCCTTCCAGGCGGCGCGTGGCCTGATCCGCGACGGCGCGATCGGGCGGGCGGTCGCCTTCCGCGGCGTCTATGATGAAGACTATTCGGCCGACCCGCTCCTCCCGTGGTCGTGGCGGATGACTCACGAGGGTGGCGGACTGGGCGCACTCGGCGACCTTGGCTGCCACCTCGTGAGCCATATGCTGGCGTTGATGGGGCCGGTCACCGATGTGGTCGCCCAGACCCAGGTCACCATCCCCACGCGCCCCTCTCCGGATGGGCCGAAACGGGTCGAGAACGAGGACAGTGCTCTGGCGCTCCTGCGCTTCGCCTCGGGTGCTCAGGGTTCGTTTGCCACCTCCCGCGTGGCGCGGGGCCGCAAGTGCCGGCTGCAATGGGAAGTGCATGGCAGCGACGGCACGATCGTGTTCGATCAGGAGAACATGAACGAATTGTGGGTGCATCGAGTTGGCGAGGCCGGCTTCGTGCGTCATCTGACCGGACCCGGGCAGCCGGACTTTACCGCCTTCTGTCCGGCGCCGGGACACAATTTCGGCTTCAACGAGCAGAAGGTGGTCGAGGCGCGCGACCTGCTGGTGGCGATCGCTGGCGGTCGGAACTCAGGTCCCGATTTCGCCCAAGGGCTGGACATCGAGAAGGTCATTCACGCTATGGCTGCCTCGAATGGCGCTGTGATCCGCATCGAAAGCCAGAAAACGTGAAGGGAGCGCGTGATGTCGTCGGCATCCGGCACGGTTGCCGACTTCGCCTGCGGCAGCGCCGAGCCTGATTGAAGACGCACCTTCTTTCGCCCCACAACATTCGAGAGAGTAAACATGGATCAACCCTTCACGCTTGCCGCCTGCGCGGAAATGCTCTGGCGCGACAAGCCGATCGAGTGGCGCTGCGCGCGGCTGGCCGACCTGGGCTTTCAAGTCGGTCTATGGAACTGGCCGGACCACGATCTCGCCAGGCTGGAGAGATCGGGGGCCACGTTTTCGATCATGAATGGCTATCTTACCGGCCGACTTGCCGACGACGAGGGCGCCGACGAGCTGCTGCGTTCCGCGCGCGAGACGGCTATGGTCGGCAAGCGGCTCGGCGTCGCGCGTCTTAACCTGCATGGAACCGGGCTTGGCGAGGGCGGGCTCCCGGCCCGACCCAGCGATGTGGTGACAGGACGGATGTGGCTGAAGGCAAGGGACACGCTTTGCCGCATCGCAGACATGGCGGAGGAGGAAAATGTTGTCTTCACACTGGAAAACCTCAACCTGCCGGTCGACCATCCCGGCACGCCGTTCGGACGTGCCGAGGATACCCTGGCTCTGGTCGCGTCGGTCAACCATCCGCGTCTACGCCTCAACCTCGACCTCTATCACGTGCAGATCGGCGAGGGGAACCTGATCGAAACCTGCCGTGCCTGCCTCCCGTGGATCGGCGAGGTGCAGGTGGCCGATGTGCCCGGTCGATGCGAGCCAGGTACCGGCGAGGTCAATTATCCGATGATAGCGCGCGCGCTCCACGAGATGGGTTATCGCGGGCCCGTCGGCATGGAGGCTTTTGCAAAGGACGATCCGGAGGGTGCCCTCGAGGCATTTCGCGCTGCGTTTACCCTTCGCAGATAGGAGAGTTCCCGTCGCCGTCTGGCTTAGAGCCTTTCCTGTGTCCGCCGGAGCGCTTTTGGTCCTCAATCTTTGGCAGGGCCTAGTAGGGCGCTGCCATCTCGCCCGCGTAATCTTTTCGGTTGGCATGGCCCGTGAGTCCACAGTTGCCGCGCGCGGCTGAAATGCCGCAATTTCTCTGCTCCGCGTTCCAGCCGTTCCCGCCCGAAGGACACGAGCGACGACGCTGGGGCTCATAGTGCGGACGGCTTGATCTCGCCGTTGCCTTTGCAAAGCCCGCTTGCGTCTAGGAGACCCCAACCGAACACAGGGTCTTTCCCGGGCTCCCCGATGTCGTCGGTCAATTGACTTATCTTTGCTTCCAGTCTTTCAAGCGACATATTTGGCTCCTCAGCAATTAACATCGAGACTGCTGCCGTTACGAAGGGTGCGGCGAAGGATGTTCCGGTTTTCTGCCGGGCTCCGGAAATGGACGCGGCGGTCCAGACGCCGACGCCGGGAGCAGCAATGTCGATATGGTCGCCACGAACGGCGCGTCGATAAGGGTTGCGCGCCTTGTCGACCGCCGTCACGGCAATCACATCACCATAGGCCGCAGGGTAAACGGGCTTGGCATTTGGACCGTCATTGCCGGCGGCCGCCACGAGGATCATGCCGCGGGCGGTCGCCGCTTCCACTGACTTCTCCAGCAGCGCGTTTGCCGGACCGGTCAAGCTCAGGTTGACGACCTTGACGTCACGTTGGCTTAGCAGATCGAGCGCGCGCACGAGATCATACGTGCTGGCAATATCCGCCGATCTGCCAAATCGCCGAAAGGCATCGACGGCGATGAGCTCGGCTCCCGGCAGCAGGCCTGGAACCCGACTGTCTGAGGCGCCGACCAGAAGGGCGGCGACAGCAGTGCCATGCTGCGCCCCGGATTTCGTCTCCTCCTCGTTACCGAGACGAATGACCTCCAGCCGGGTATTCATCAGGGCCATGTGGTCGATATTGATCGCCGTGTCGATGAGACCGATGCGGTGTTGCTTCGCACATCCCGCGACTTCGCCAGCCGGCCAACCAACGATCTCGCGGACAAGGGCACAGCCATGCCCTGTGCAGCCTCCCCCGTTTTCCGTTTGCGGCTGATAGAAGTGGTTGAAATCGACCGACGCCGTCGCGCTGCGAGCAACAACTGCAGCACGCGCTGCATCGAGCGTCATGTTACGCGGCACGGTAAGCCGGACCATTTCGCTGCCAATGATCGAAACCTGGGTGCGATCTTCAAGGACGAACCCCTCCTGGATCAACCCGGTGATAGCGGCTTCCTCAAGGCCCATCGCGACAAGCTCGTTTTGCGAACGTACTGGCACTGGGATTGCACCGCTCGCGGGTGCACGGCGCTCGCGGGAAGGCCAGCGAAAGAGCGAACGTAGGTCGTTTAATCCGCCTCCACCACGATAATATCCGTCGCTGCCACCGCGTCCTCCACGTTCACCGCCGCCGTCATCGTCGCCACCATCGTCATCTCCATCGTCGTCATCGGCAAGCGCGGCGGGAATGGTGAATAGAACTTCGCTCAAGGGCAGGGGCATGGCCATGATTGCTCCCACGGTGATGACGGCAACAAGGCAGCGCAATGATTTTACTATGACTATGAGCAGCATGATCTGTCTCCGTGGCAGCTTTCCCGATCCAGTTTCTCAGACTGCGAAGCCGCTTCCGATTAAACTTTCCCGGAAGTACGTTTGACTCGACAGCTTATTCCCTGCCATGCAAAAAAGTGGGATGGCCACCGACATGCAGACAGTACCGGAACGGCTGGTTGCCTTCCTGCCGAACCTGAGACGGTTTGCGATATCGCTCTGCCGCTCGAGGGAGCTTGCCGACGATCTGGTGCAGGCGGCGTGCGAGCGCGCGATCCTTGCCGCTGACAGTTTTGCGCCCGACAGCAGGTTCGACGCGTGGATGTTTCGCATTCTACGCAATCTGTGGATCGACCATCTGAGGCGACAAAAAACGGCCGGTCCCCAAGCCGACCTGGAGGAAGCAAGCGGGATCTCCGTTCCATCCGGCGAAGCCGCATCACTTGCTCGCTTGGACCTGCTCCACGTCACCGCTGCGCTACAGAAGCTGCCAGACGAACAGCGCGAAGTGCTGGTGCTGGTCTGTGTCGAAGAGCTGAGCTACCACGACGCAGCCGAAGTGCTGTCGATCCCGATTGGAACTGTGATGAGCCGTCTCGCCCGGGCACGAAAAAATCTTGCAGAGCTGACAGGAATAAGTTTCGGGGAACGACGTTCGTCCGATGCGAAAGGCGGCATCGTATGACCCGATATGATTTTGACGACGAGACATTGATGGCGTTCGCTGACGGCGAGCTCGACGAGGCGACAAGCGTCAGGCTTGAAACAGCCCTTGCAGCGGACGAGGCACTGGCCGAGCGGCTGGCTGTGTTCCTCGAAAGCCGCCTGCTGGTCGCCAGCGCGTTGAAGCCGTTGATCGACGAGCCGTTGCCGGAGGCGCTGCTGGCATCGGTGCGCCGTATAGCGGAGGAAGCGCAAGGCAGGCAATCCGAAGCCAGCAACGTTGTGGACTTGCGCCCGAGGCCGCAGGTGAAGCGCTGGGCAGAGCACCGCTGGGTCATGCCCTTGGCGGCAGGTATTGTTTTGGTGATCACGGGTGTTGTCGGTTTCACAGTAGGCCTCAATCTGTACCCATCCACGATGAATTCCAGCGCCCAGGTCGCCGCGGTGCTGGACCGCGAAGCGTCCGGTCGGGATATCGCGCTCGGGTCCGGGGAGATGCTGCATATCATCGCCACCTTTCGCGACAAAAACGGCTCTCTCTGCCGCGAGTACGAATTGAAGCAACCGTCGAGCAGCACGCTCTCCATCGCCTGCCGACAGGATCAAGCCTGGGTGACACAGCTCGCGCTGACATCTGCGAGAACCGAGGGCTATGTGCCGGCCTCCTCGCAAGAAACGATCGATGCATATCTTTCGTCGATCCAGGCCGGTACACCGCTGTCGGCCGAAGAGGAGCGAGCGGCCCTCGCACCCTGACGATTATTTTCGCAAATCAGGAATAAATCTCTCCCGGCGTCGTTCTTCTCGCATCAATTCATGAGGAGAACCGCCATGGCACTTACCCTTCTGAGGAAGCCACAGCCCCGACTGATCTTTTCGTGCCGCAAGGAAGACGAAGGAGTGATCCCGCCGCCGATTCGGGCAAAAACGGCGCTCCCGGACTGGTTCCGGAAGCTTCCACCGGTGGACCACGCCCATGTCTCCCCCACAAACAGCGGCCTGACGGTGAAGCGCTGCATGCCGTTCCTCGACGCCATGGCCGCTGGCTGGGTAATCGGCCTGTCAGCCACTGTCCGGCTGGAAATTTCTGCTGACGGTAAGGACGTCGATTGCGGTTGGGATTTCGACCGGACGATGGTCAGCAATCACGCCGGCCATCAGGTCGCCGGCCATCCGCGTGATTCAATGCCGCCCTGTAAATTCCACAACTACTGGACCATCCGCACTCCACCCGGCTGGAGTTGCCTGTTCGTGCCGCCGCTCAACCGCCCGAACGGTGTCTTCGAGGTCGTCGCAGGCGTCGTCGACACAGACACCTACCAATCGGAAATTCACTTCCCCTTCTTCGCCACCGGCGAGGACGGCCTGCATGTGCTGGAACGTGGCACGCCGATCGTCCAGGTTATCCCCTTCCGCCGCGAGACATCCGACCTCGCCGCCGATATCCGCGCCGAAAGCGCTGCCGAGGGCACTGTGCGAAAGACAATCTTGCGCAAGACGCTTGCCGCCGATGGCTGGTATCGCCGGTTCGCCCGCGCCCAGCGATGACCTTTCTACGAGGACCGCCCGATCTGCCCGTCGCTGGCTCGCACAGCGGCGGCGGTGCCGCGTGGACCCCCGTATATGGCCTATCGCGTTGAAAAATATTCTGTTTTACCTGGAATAATCCGCGCCCGGTGCCGTTTCTCACTCGCAGCCAACGAGGCTGTCCCTCAAAGGAGAACTGCCATGAAGAAGTTCATCTCAGCCCTGAGCGCGTTCCTGTTGATCGGCGCCACAGCGCCTGCACCTGCTGTCGCCGACGACCCGGTGCATCGCTTTTTGCAGAAAATGACGCGCAGCAACGCGGCGAGCCACGTCCGCTACAGCCGCAGTCGGGATGACGATCGGCGCGGTGGCTGGAGCTCGAACCGCAATTCCAACAGCTCGTCGAATTCCTCGAGCAATTCCAGCTCGAACTCGAACTCCAACAGCAATTCCAATTCGTCGAGCAATTCCAGTTCGAACGGCTCGTCTAACTCATCGAGCAACTCGAATTCGAATTCTTCTTCCAATTCCTCTTCGAATTCGTCGTCGGACGACGACTGAACCGCAGCCTGAGAGACTGAAAGGAGGGTATGATGGCCCTTTATGCAATCGCCCCTCCCGGACCCCACGCCGATCGGCGTGGGGAACCGTCTCCGACCTTGGAGCGCATGGTACCGCTTACCCGCGTCAAGCAGATCGCGGCGGCAATCGTGCTCACGTTCAGCGCCATGCTGATCTTCCTGGCAATTGACGGCCTCACCATGCCCATGCGGCTGACGCTCGCTGTCTTCGTCGCAACGACGACCGCCTGGACCATTCTCGACCTACCGGATACGCCCGTTGCACTCGCCGGTGCCGGGGTTCTGGCTGTCTTCGGCGCGATCGACGAGGACGTGCTCTATCGCTCCCTCGGTAATGAAATCGTCTGGTTGATGCTGGCGGCGTTCGTCGTTGCCGGTGTGCTGCGGCAGGTCGGCGTGATCGAACACATCATCCGCCGGCTGCTCGCACGGTTCGGGACCGTGCAGGGCTTGTTCTGGGCGCTCACCTTCTTGATCTTCGCCACCGCCTTCATCATTCCCTCGACCTCGGCCCGAGCGGCGATGTTGGCGCCCGTTTATCTCGGCCTCGCTGCGGCGATCGGCAATGCGCGGGTCAACCTGGCGCTCGCGCTGCTTTTTCCCTCGGTCATCCTGCTTTCCGCTGGAGCGTCGCTGATCGGTGCCGGCGCCCATCTCGTCGCCGCCGGCATGATGGAGCACCTGCGCGGGCAAAGTCCCGGCTTTTTGGGCTGGATCGCGCTGGCCGGCCCGTTCTCGCTGCTGTGTTCGCTCGGCGCCTGCGCGGTGCTGCTGCGCCTTTTCCTTACCGCGGACGAGCGGGCGATGGCGATCGCGAAGCCGATCGCCGACGAAACTCCCACCTCCCTGACACCCCAGCAATGGACTGTTCTCGCCATCACCGGCGCAATGATCCTCCTCTTCGCGGCCCAGCCCATGCACGGCATCGGCACGCCTCTCATTGGCATCGCCGCTGCCCTTCTAATGGCCAACCAAAGGGTCTCCGGCCTGCCGTTGAAAACAGCTCTCAAGGCCGTGGAGTGGAACCTCCTGCTCTTCCTGGCCGGCACGCTCGTCATCGGCGAGGCGTTGCTCGAGACGGGGACGGCACAGGTGCTGGCCGAGCGGGTGGTTGGGCTTGCAGGCAATGGCATTGGCACCTGGCCTGCGCTGATCATTGCCTTCGCAGCAATCGTCTCGACGCTCTCGCATCTCGTCATCACCTCGCGCACGGCGAGGGTAACCGTCCTCATACCTGCGCTTGCCTTGCCCGCCGCAGCCCTCGGTGTTGATCCGCTCAATCTGGTGATGGTTGTCACACTGGGAAGCGGCTTTTGTCAGACGCTGATGGTCTCCGCCAAGCCGGTGGCGCTATTTGCCGCCATGGATCCGCCGCCTTTCGGACAAGCCGACCTGATCCGGTTTGCCGGTTTGCTGATCGTTCCGTTCCTCGCGCTGATTGTGGTCTTTGCCACGCTCGCCTGGCCGCTGCAGGGCCTGCCGCTGCACTGAATGTCGGGACAACACAAGGGAAAGGCCGCAGCGTGCGGCCTTTTTGTTAGTCGGCTAATTTATTTTGACGCTGCCGGAATAGACTAGGTTCTGCCCCGTTCCTCCCCCGTCACATCCTTGTCACAATGGAAGGAACACCCCATGACATTCACGGTTCTCGTCGCGCCCTCCGGGTTCAAAGAAAGCCTCTCGGCCGATCAGGCAGCGGATTGCATCGAGACTGGCGTCCTGCGCGCCCTTCCCGGCGCAACCGTCCTCAAGGCGCCGATGGTCGATGGCGGCGAGGGGTTTACCAAGGCGCTCATTAAGGCGACCTGCGGCACCCTGCATCATCTGACGGTGACCGGTCCGGTCAACAATCCGGTCGAGGCACATTTCGGCTTCCTGGGCGGCGACAGCGAGCCAACTGCCGTGATCGAGATGGCTGCCGCCGCCGGACTTAGCCTCGTGCCGCGCGACCAGCGCAATCCCTGCCTAACGACAAGCTACGGCGTTGGCGAACTCGTCCGCGCCGCGCTTGACAGGGGCGCGCACCGCATCCTTCTTGGCTGCGGTGACAGCGGTATCAATGACGGCGGCGCCGGTATGGCGGAAGCACTCGGTATCCGGCTTCTTGACGTGTCGGGCGAGGCTTTGCCTCGTGGCGGCGCAGCACTTACCCGCCTCGCCGCAATTGATGTGAGCGGCCGAGATCCGCGCCTTGGCCGTGTGCGCGTCGACGCTGCCGTGAACTGGCATAATGTGCTTCTCGGCGAGCGGGGCGTCGCGCGGATCTTTGGACCACAGAAGGGAGCCACGCCGGAACAGGTGGAACTGCTGGCCGCGGCGATGGAGACGTATGCCGGCGCTATCCAAAGCTCGACGGGTTTCGATGTCGGCCTGGCGCCCGGCTCTGGCGCGTCGGGCGGGCTCGGTGCCGCGGTCCTCGGTCTCCTCGGCGGCAGGCTGCACCCACGCTACGACATCGTCATGCAATATCTGGAGCTCGACCGTTTCATCCGGCAGGCCGACCTGGTCATCACCGCGGAAGGCAGTCTTGACGGGCAGACCCCTTTTGGAAAGGTGCCGGCCGAAGTGGCCGCACGGGCAAAAAGCGCCGGTGTGCCTGTCATCGCGCTCGCCGGGACCATCGGAAAGGGCGTACGGCTCAATTTCGAGCACGGTATCGATGCCTTCGCCTCGATATTGAGCAGACCTTGCTCGTTGGAAGATGCCATTTCGTTCGCGCCAAAACTGCTTGCGCGGGCGGCGGAGGATGCCGCTCGTATGGTTATAGTGGGCATGAAAGTCGGGGCACGATGGAGGCAGGTAGCGTGAATTTGGTCCCATCCAGATGCGGCAGTCGGAGCGGCGCTTCCATTGAATGGCCGGCGCACGGCGCTGCCGTCTTGCCAAGCGATCAGGAGGGCAATAGTTCAACGTCCTTCAAGACCTGGGCCTGGCGGACGATTTTCTGGGTATGAGGGTCGGTGCCGAAATGCGGATTCGATCGTCAGCCGAAGTGGCACCGCTTGTGAGCAGATCCAAAGCGTTTGAAGCAATCTGCTCGAAGGGGACGCGCAGTGTCGTGAGCGGGGTCGGAAGATGACTGACGATCGGGATATCGTTGTATCCGACGACTGAAACATCGTTGGGTACGGATATTCCTAGGCGTGACAGGCCGGAAAGAGCGCCGATTGCGGTGTTGTCGTTCACGGCGAAGATCGCCGTCGGGCGATCTTCGAGGCGCATGAGCTCCAGGGCCGCATCCGCTCCGGCGTCGATCCCGAAGGTCGACGGCACAATGCAATCCGGGCGGACCGAGATAGCGGCCTCTTCCAGTGCCTGCCTATAGCCTTCGACGCGCCCGCGCGAGCTGGAGGCATATGAAGGACCGGCAATTACTCCGATACGACGATGACCGAGATCCAGGAGGTGGCGCGTCGCCAGATATCCCCCCAGCCGGTCGTCGCCAACCGAAGACAGGCTCCGTCCATCGGTACGCAACGCCAGGACAAACGGTACGCCTCGGGCCCCCAGCTCGTCGGGAAAGTCGTCATCCTCGCGTGCAGTCGAAAGGATCAAGCCGTCGACGCCTCGTTTCAGAAGAGACTCGGCAGCAAGTCTGTCGGCCTTGGGCTTGTCATCTGTCGTTGCGACAATCGCGAAGCGGCCACTTTTGCTGCACGCTTTTGCCAGGGCTTCATAAAGCATTGCCATGACGGTATCGGTCAGCCGGGGCACGATCACGCCAACCGTCATCGTGTTGCCGCGTCGGAGGCTCGCCGCGGAGACATCTCTGACATAACCCATGTCCTCGGCGATTTTCCGGACGCGGCGCGAGGTTTCGTTGTCGGATCGGGGAAGTCGTTCATCGAGGATGCGCGATACCGTGGATTTCGAAACGCCAGCTGCCGACGCAACATCAAGGATGGTCACCCGTGTCTGACGGCTCGCTTCTTCGGGCTTTGATTCCATTTCGCTTTTTTCCATCTGCGGCGTTCTCGCGATCAACGCACCAACCATGCAACAAAAAAAATGTTGACTCCAGTAAAATCGGAAACGATAGTGGGAACGTTCCCATTAACGATCCCATCGCTGATCACGAAGGCGGACAGCGGCTATCTAGGAGGAGAAAACCTATGCCAACGATGGATCTGAGAGGTCTGAGCCCGGCACCCGTTACCGCGTTTACCCGCGACGGAGAGGTCGATTATCCGGCCAATGCCCGTATCGCCAAATGGCTTGCAGGCATGGACGGCGTCAAGAGCCTGGTTATCCTTGGCCATGCCGGCGAGGGTACGTTCCTGACCGAGGAAGAGCGCCTGAAGCTGATCCGCACCTATGTCGAAGCCGTCGATGGTCGGGTTCCAATCATTGCTGGCATCACCGGCGAGGGCACCAAGGTCGCCGCTGAAGAAGCCAAAAAGTGCAAGTCTGCCGGCGCGACGGGTGCACTTGTTTATCCGAACCACGGCTGGCTGCGTTTCGGGTTCCAGAAAGGCGCCCCGCAGGATCGCTACAAGGCGATCTGGGAGGAATCGGGCCTGCAGTGCATCCTGTTCCAGTACCCGGATGCCACCAAGGCTTCCTATGACCTGGACACCCAGCTTGCGATCGCGACCCAGGATGGCGTCGTCGCCACCAAAAACGGCGTTCGAAACATGAAGCGCTGGTACGTCGAGATTCCGGAACTCAAGAAGGCCAACCCGAACCTGCAGATCCTGAGCTGCCATGACGAATGGCTGCTGCCGACCATGTTCGATGTCGACGGCCTGCTTGTCGGCTACGGCAATATCACACCGGAGCTGCTGATTGACCTGATCAAGGCAGGAAAGGCGCAGAACTATCCGGAAGCCCGTCGGATCTTCGAACGTCTCCTTCCGGTCACCCGTGCCGTCTACCACCGTGGTTCCCATATGGAAGGCACCGTCGCCCTCAAGCTTGGGCTTGTCCATCGTGGTGTGCTTGACCATGCCACCATCCGCGAGCCGCTGAAGAACCTCGGCGAAAAGGCCGAAGCTGAGATATTTGCAGCCTTTGAAGCTGCCGGCATCGGCCGGGTTGAGCAGCTTCTGGCAGCTGAATGACTGAGGACGCCCCCGCCTCTCGAGCGGGGGCGTCTTACGGGGAGGGGATTGCGGGCGCATCGGGGAGTGATGCGCCGCGGTCGCACCGTCAGTCACGCTGGTGCCTGGTTAGCCGATGAGACAGCCACGCCTTCCGGATCCACAACCACACCATGCCAAAGGGTCCCGAAGTTTAAGACATCCAACGCGTAGGTTCGACGCCAGGCCGGGAGAGTGGGCCAGGCAGAGGGAGGAAACATGAATATCGAACAACGGATGGCCGCGCAGTCGCCGGCCGTCGATACCCAAGCTGAAATAAGCGCCCGCCTGGAACGGCTGCCAGTGACCCGGGAGGTCTTCTGGGCTCGAAATATCGTCGGCGCAGCGACGTTCTTTGACGGCTACACCGTCATTGCCATAGCCTATGCCATGCCGGTTCTTGTCCGCGAGTGGGGTTTGACCCCGGGACAGACGGGGATGATCTTGTCGATGGGCTACCTGGGGCAGTTGATCGGCGCCATTTGCTTTGGCTGGCTTGCCGAACGCATCG
This sequence comes from Neorhizobium sp. T6_25, assembly GCF_002968555.1. Taxonomy (NCBI): domain Bacteria; kingdom Pseudomonadati; phylum Pseudomonadota; class Alphaproteobacteria; order Hyphomicrobiales; family Rhizobiaceae; genus Neorhizobium; species Neorhizobium sp. T6_25. The sequence goes on along the minus strand of NZ_PVBL01000001.1, from coordinate 308,723 downwards.
GCCGTCTCAAAGTGCTGCTATTCACCATCCTGCTATTCGTCAGCATGGACGTCGCATGCCTTTTTGCGGCCGGTGCCGGCATGATGATGGCATTTCGTTTCATCCAAGGCATCGGAACCGGCGGAGAAGTTCCGGTCGCGAGTGCATATATCAACGAGTTGATCAGCTCGAAGGGGCGGGGCCGCTTCTTCCTGCTGTATGAGGTCATGTTTCTGCTCGGCCTCGTCGGCGCGGGCTTGATCGGCTATTTCATGGTCCCGGCCTATGGCTGGAAGGCGATGTTCGTCGTCGGCCTGATCCCGGCCGTCCTGATGATCCCGCTGCGCTGGTTCCTCAATGAATCGCCTCGCTGGCTCGCCGCCAACGGCCGCTATGAGGAAGCCGACCGGATCGTCACCAAGCTGGAGAACAGCGCTCGTGCTGCCGGCAAGGAGCTGCCGGAGCCGAAAATCATTGCCGCCCCCGTCCGTCGTCGATCGGACTGGCGTGAACTTTTCCAGGGCATCTATCTCAAGCGCACACTGTCGATCTGGGCGATGTGGTTCTGTGCCTATATGGTCGCCAATGGGACGATCACCTGGCTTCCGACCCTCTATCGCCAGACATTCAACCTGCCGCTGGAAACCAGTATCCTATACGGGTTTATCACCTCGGTCGGTGGCGTGATCGCGGCGGTTATCTGCGCATTGCTCATCGACAAGGTCGGTCGCAAGCGCTGGTACACCGGTGCCCTTCTGATCGCGCCGATCCCGCTTGTCATCCTCGCCTGGCTGGGTGCGACGTCGGCAACACAGGTCCTGATCCTGGCCGGTCTCGCTTACGCCATCGTCCAGACCGTCACTTTCTCGCTCTACCTCTATTCGGCGGAAATCTATCCGACCCGCCTTCGTGCCATTGGCACGGGCACAGGCAGCGCCTGGCTTCGTCTCGGATCCTCCGCAGGCCCTATCGCGGTGGGTTGGGTCATGTCGTCGATGGGCATCCAGTATGTCTTCGGCGCGTTCGCAGCGATCCTTCTCGTCGGTGCCCTGGTGACGGCCCTCTTCGCGGTCGAGACCAAGGGTCAGGTTCTGGAGGAACTTTCGCCGTAAACGGCACTATCTCTTTCGAAGAGGGGATGATGGCTTGGCGTGCAACCGCTAAGCCATCATCATATGTAGACTTCGATGTTGTAAGGCTGGGCTCGCCGGCTTGCGGTTGATCGATAGCCGGGTTCGTCACTCCTGCTCAAGGAGGATTTCGCTGGCTCGTTCGGCAGACGGGATGCTGGAACCTGATTCCGTCCCCAGCTAACCGCCATGGCACGGCAGGTTTAATCGGAGGTTTGGCCGGTCTCCGGGGCATGGACTAACAGACAGTTCCGGCCGGCCTTCTTGGCAAGGTAGAGCGCGGCATCCGCCTGGCGCTGAAGATGCTCCGCCGATACGAGTTCGCGGTCCTGCATCAGCGCCGCTACCCCGATGCTGACCGTAACATAAGGAACGACGCGGGAGGTGGGGTTCGGAAGCGACGCCGCTTCTACGCGGCTGCGGACTCTTTCGGCAACAATCCTGGCCTCCTGTTCATCAGCGCCGGGGAGGAAGACGAGAAACTCTTCGCCGCCGTAGCGGGCGACCTCGTCCCGCTCGTCTCTCATGCTGCTCTGAATGATACCGGCAACCTTCACCAGGCAGCGGTCGCCTTCGGCATGCCCGAGGCTATCGTTGAGGCGCTTGAAGTCATCTACATCGCACATCAGCATCGCCGCACCACTCGTTCGCGTAAGGTCCTCGTTCCAGAAACGATAGAGCGTTTCCATCATCGAGCGCCGGTTGGCGACACCGGTCAGCGGGTCGGTTCGTGCAAGCAGTTCCAGCTGGGAATTGGCATCAGCAAGCTCCGCAAGGCGACTTCGGTCTCGCAACTCGAGCAAGAAGCTCTTGTGAGCCAGGATCGTTGCGGTGCGTCGGGCAACGATGGTTGCTGCCACACCGCTTGCGAAAAACAGAGCGCTGGCCAGAGCACTGCCCACCTCGATACCTGGATTGTGCAGTTGAAACACGAGGTAGATACCAAGGGCCGAAGCACCGATCGCCATGGCCCAGCCAAGCAGGATGGGGAATATGATGATCGCAGTGACGGCCACAAAAAGCATGATGGTCAGATGGCGCTCATAAAACTCGCCACCGGCGCTGACGCCCACCAGGGCTACGGACAGGAGGATGAAAAAGACAGCCGAGAGTAGGAAAACTCCCTGCAGCCACAAAGCGCGCGGCCGCAGAAACACCACCGCCGCGACGAGAGCTGCGGGGGGAAGGATGGATGCCGGCCCAAGCATCGACTTCACGGTTTCGGTCGGAAGCAGGATCGCGTAGAGGCCCAACGTCAGGACGTCGAGCACGCTGACCCAAATCATCCATGCGCGAATGATCTTGGCAGTCTGCGGCCAGGAGCGTTCACGAAAAAGCCGGGCCAGCTCTCCGTTGAGCCGGATATTCCGGGTGCGCCCACCCAGCAGGCGCTCGACTTGTTCCACAATGGCCGGGCTCGGCCTCTGGAGAGGTTTCCGCGAAGACGGTCTTGCCGATTTGGTAGAACCTGTGATTCGCTCAGCGTCCATGTGCCGGATTTAGGGCCCAGATGACCGGGGACAAGACGGGCCGTTGAACCGATCGGAGCCGCGTCCCGCAATCACCTCGAGCTTATCTGTTATTACTTTAGGGCTGGACCTCGATCGGCAGGCCCATCTGGTCGGTCAACATCTGGCCTGCGTCTTCCTCCGTTTGCTTAGGCGTCGCGATCGGCAGCTTGATTGTAAACACGGTTCCTTCACCCTTGACGCTGTCGACGTGAATTTCGCCGCTGTGCAACTCGACCACCTGCTTCACCAGGTTGAGGCCGATACCCGTCCCCGCGATGCCGGATGAACTTCTCGCCCGGAAATAGCGCCCGAACATCTTGGGCAAGTCGTCCGCGTCGATGCCGATACCCTCGTCGCGAACGGTAATCTGGACACAGTCGTTTTGCTGCCACCCCGTGACATAGACGTCTGGAGAATGGGACGCGTATTTAACGGCATTTGAGAAGAGATTGGTGAACACCTGCTCCAGTGCCGCGCCGTCGCCATAGATAGTCGAGGGAAGCCGCTCCAGATCGAGCAGGAACCGGTGCGATTTGCGTATGCTTTCCTGCCGCGCACTGCAGGTCCTGATGATATCGCCCAATGCGCATGGCTGGCGGCCGACGTCGATGTGGCCGTGATCCAGGCGGCCAACCGCAAGAATGCTCTCCATCAGCTCCAGCATTCGCGAAACCGCGCTGCGGATCTGCTCCGTTTTCTCACCGATGAATTCCGATGTCACCGCGTTCTTGCGGCGAACGAGACGTTGCGCCGCGCCGTCGATGATCGAAAGAGGTGTCCGGAATTCGTGAGAAGCCATGGAGACGAATTGCCGCTGCAGTTCGTTGACCTGCCGCTCTTGATCGAGCATCCGTTCCAGTTCCGCAGCCTGACGGGCAATTTCCGCGGTTCTGCTGCGCACTGTTTCCTCCAGAACGTCACGATGCTGAAGCAGTGCCCTTTCCGCACGTTTTCGCTCGGTGACGTCGACTGCGGCAATCAGTGAGGCCGGATGAGTGTCGAAGGCAAGTTGGCTCGAATAGATAAAGACTTCGATTTCGGCTCCGCAAGCCGTCCGATGCCGCTGAGAATGATCGGCGTCGCTCCCATGCTCCGCGCCCGGGACCGCGGTTTTCATTCTTTCCCGGTCCTCCGGTGAAAGAATGTCCAGGAGTGTCATGGAAAGAAACAGGTCGCGATCATAACCGTAGTGATCAAGTGCCGCCTGGTTGACGTCGAGAAATTGAAGGGTCCCCCGGTCCTGAACCCACATCGGCAGGGGGTTTCCTTCGAACAGGAGCCGGAAGGACGCCTCGCGCATCTTGAGATCCGTGATGTCGACGCGAATCCCCACGCTTCCGCCGCCGGAAACGCGTCGTTCTTCTATTCGGACCCATCGGTTCCCTGGCAGGCGCTGCTCATGGGCGCTGTTCGGTTCGGCGTGACGGGCCAATCGATCGGTCAGCCATTCCTCCTCGCGGCCGATCGCGTCGGGATACTGGCCACGCTGCAGCCCGCTGCGAAGTCTGTCCTCGAAACCCATGCCCTTGACGAGGGGAGCACCGCTATCGGCGTAAAGCTGTTCGTAGCGGCGGTTCCACATCACAAACCGATCGTTTTCATCGAACAGTGCCAGGCCTTCCGGGACGACTTCGAAGGCGGCGAGCAGGCGCGCATGGGCTGCTCTTGCCTCCTGCTCTGCGCGCTCGGCCTGCGCATGAGCTTCAGCAAGAGATCGTTCGGCTAGTCGCGCCTCGGTCACGTCCTCATGCGTCGACACCCAGCCCCCGTCAGCCGTACGCTGATGACAGCCCCGGATGACCTTGCCGGATTTAAGTTCCTTGACCCAGACTTGCGACGAATCGCCGGCGTTGGTGTCCTGCGCCCATTCGAGGTATTCCTCCATGGACATCTTTGGAACGGCTCCGACTTCGTCCCTCAACTTTATGATGTTTTCGAGCGACTGCCCGGGTTGGATCAAGGCCGGATCGACTCCATAAACCTCGGCGTAGCGACTGTTGGACAAGGCCAGTGTACCGTCCGCGTGGAAGAGACACACGCCCTGGCTCATGCTGGCGAGTGCGGTCCGAAGCTGTTCGTCCTGGCTAAGGATCTGCTTGCGACTGCGGCTCAATGCGAGTTGTGCGATGACGCGCGCACCAAGTTCCCTGCTGTCGATCGTGCTTGAGACACAGTCAGCCGCACCGGCCTCAAAACCAGCGATCCTTCCCTCGATATCGCCCTCGGCAGTGACCAGGATCACCGGTATTTCAGACGCCACCGAACTGTGCTTCAGCCGGCGGGAGATGTGGACGCCGCACAAGTCTGCGAATTGAATGTCGAGCAGGATAAGGTGGGGTTGTGACGCCTCGACGATTGCTTGGTGGTTCTCCAGGCGGTCCTCCGCTGGAACAACCGAAAGCTCGATGTGTTCTGCTGGGAGCTGACGCAGATCCAGCTTGGCCGCATCTGTGCCTATAACGAGAACAGTTGCCCGTCGAGAAGCGATGTTCTGGTCGACCGCCATCGGAGCGGCCCAGCCCTCCGGAGCCTCGGGCAGCGACGATGAATGTAATCGAAGGGGAACCGCTGTCGTCAAGAAGATCGCCTACCATTCCGCACTGGCCTGTTGCATGCCCACAATACGTATTGAGCGTTAAGGAGAGCTTATGCGCGCTTGCCGCTGGACCGGGTGGCGCCCGATGCCCCTCAGCTTTTGTGCAGGACGTAATCTCGCAGGACCGTGCCGAGCCTGGCGAGATTGACTTTCAACTCCTCATAACCGGCGATTTTCTCGCGGGTATCTTCGTCCATGTAGAGTTTGCGGTTGAGTTCGATCTGGATGCTGTGGCGGTTTTTTCCAGGCGAGCTATAGGCCGAAACCAGCTCGGCGCCCTTGAAGGGCACATTGAGCGACACCGAATAGCCAAACCCTTCCAGCGTCTCGACCACCAGTTTCACGAAATCCGGTTCGCTCGACATGCCTTCGTAGTCGCCGACCACGATGTCCTTGCGGACGGTGCCGGCCGGATCGGGCGAGAGCACATGACCGATCGCCGGCATAGAATGGCAGTTGACGTGATAGACCTTGCCGAAGGCGGCGTAAGTTTCGTCAAGCAGGCGAACCAACTCGCGGTGGTAGGGCCGCCAATAGGTGTCGATGCGGCCTTCCAGCTCCTTCACCGTCAACTTACGATCATACATCGGCGTGTTACCCCAGGCGTAACGCCAGGTGATGCCCATGCCGCGGCGGGCCGAGGCACTGTCGCGGACCGGATGCGGCCACTCGCCCTCGATCATTTCCAGATCGACATCCTTCCGCGACCGGTTGAGGTCGAGAAAACTCCTCGGAAAATGCGCGATCAGCAGCGGCGCGCCGATCGACGGAGCAAAGCCGAAGAGGTCGTCCACATGGGTGTCGGCGGCGACGCGCACCAGTTCGTCGGAAACCGTGCGCTCGAAATCCGGCAATGTCAGGCCGCTATGGGGAGAGTCGAACACCAGCGGGACAGCCGGTGCCGTCGGCGGAATGATCTTGAGAACGCCGTCGATATCGACCGGGGCGAAAGTCAGCTCTGTCATCTTGGTCTCGTTCAGGCTGTGGCGGCATAAGCGGCGGGATAGGTGATGTCGGGCATGCCGATAAAGGCATTGCCCCGACGGCCGACCATGCCCGGCGCGGCGAAGGGCCGGGGATAGACGACCGCGGCGGCGGGTTTCACGGTGGCGATCCTTTCGAGCGCCTCGATCTGCTCGGCCGGCATGTCGACATTGACGATGATGTCGTTATGCGGGCCGGTCGTCATGCGCGGCATGTTCATCGCTTCTTCGATGTCGAGGCCGGCATGCAGGATCATGCCGGTCAGCTGGGCCAACGACGGCACGATCTGGTTGCCACCGGCGGCGCCGAAAGCCGCGAATGTGCCGTTCTCGTCGGTGATCGCCACCGGGCACATGTTGCTCGGCGCGTAGGCGTTCGGCGTCAGCGAATTGGTGCGGCTGGGTGTCGGGTCGAACCAGGACATGCCGTTGTTCAAGAGGATTCCGGTCGAGGGCGACAGGGCGCGGGCGCCAAAGCGGTTGAGCAGCGTGAAGGTGATCGCCACCATCCGGCCTTCGGAATCCACCGCGTTGACCTGCGTGGTGCTGGTCTTGTTGGTGGTCTCGGCCGGATTGAGGCGTTTGCGATGGGCGCCGAAACTTTCCCAGAGGGCTTCGGCCATGGCCGTGAAGAAACCAGCGTCGACCGGGCCTTTTCCGCGCTTTCTGTCGAAGTGATCGAGCGCGTCGAAGAGCCGCTGGCCGGCGCTGGTTTCCCCCGCCACATGCACGGTCTTGCCCTGCAATGGCATGGTCCGGGACGGATAGAGGAGGGGGGCGTAACTGGCCAAGTCCTCCAGGGTGATCGAGCTGCCGCCGGCACTGAGGTCCGCGATTAGCTTCTCGCCGATCGCGCCGCCATAGAGCGAATCCGGGCCTTCGTTGGCCAGCTGCTCCAGCGTCCTGGCGAGCTGATCGAGCGGCAGCGTCGCTCCAGGCTCCGGCGCGTGGCCGCCGGTGAGAAAGATCGAACGGGCGCCGGGATCCATGGCGAGCTCGCTTTCGGCGATCGTGATGGCCAGCGTCGTGTGCCAGTCCACATACATGCCCTTGCGGGCACGCTCGATCGCAGGGGTCAGGGCCCGGTCGAAGCCGATCGTACCGTAGCGCTTCAGCGCTTCAGCGAAGCCTCGCACGCATCCGGGCACGACGGCCGCGGTAAAGCCGCGGACATTGCGGTTGTCGACCGATGCCGGGTGGCCGATGAAGGTCTTGATGCTGGGATCGGGCCTGTAGAATTCCTCGTCAAAATACGAAGGCACGCGGCCGGTGAATTCGACGACCTCGACCGTTCCGTCCGGCTGGGCGATCAGCATGTAGCCGCAGGCCGCCAGGCTGGTCATCCAGGGTTCGACGGTCTGCAAGGTGAAGGCGGCGGTTACCGCAGCGTCGACGGCATTGCCGCCCGCCGACAGGACCGCCGCCCCAGCCTCCGCCGCCGCGTAGTGCTGGGAGGTGACGACGCCGCGTTCGCTGACGCCGGCGATCTTGCGATAGATACCGCGCTCGACGCGAAGATGATTATATTGCGGGTTTTCCATCATTTGCTCTCCAGCGCAGCGGCAACCAGACGGCTGGCACCGGAGAGATCGCCGAGCTTTTCGCCGGCTGCGATCTTGTCCTTGTTGCGGCCCGCCCGTGCCTGACGCGCGATTGCCTCCTCGACGACGTCTTCCGCCTCATCGACCGGGATCACCACGATGCCGCTCGCATCGGCAACCACGATATCGCCCGGAATGACCGGGACGTTGCCGCAAGAGATCGGCAGGTTGAGCGAGCCGCCGAGATCGTTGAGCCGTGTGGTGATACCGGAGACGCCGCGTGACCAGAACGGCAGATCGAGTTCAAGAATTTCCTCGACATCGGTGCAGGGACCGTCGAGCACGACGCCGATGGCGCCGGCCGTCTTGATCGCGAAGGCGACGCCGCCGCCGATGCAGGCATGCCGGTCGTCACCGAGCCTGTCGACGAACAGGAAATCGCCAGGGCGGATGAAACCGATCGCGTGGTGGAGAAGGGTGGAGTCGGTTGCCGGGATCGCCACCGTTACCGCCGTGCCGACCAGCGTCCTGCCCGGCTCGACAACGGGGGAAATCGAATGATGCACGAAACCGCGGTGGCGAAAATGGCCGATGGTCGCCACCTCGACGCTTTCGAATTTGGCGATCAGTTCCGGGTCGACCTGTTTCGGCACGCTGCCGATATGATATTTCTTCATGGGGTTTCCTCCCGGGATTTTACCGTCCCGGCCTCGTTTTCACTGGCGTGGCGCTGCCAGCCCCGGCCGGGCACGGCGGCGAGCAGTTCCTTGGTGTAGGTTTCCTTCGGCGCACCGAACAGCGAGGCGGGATCGCCCCGTTCGACGATCCGTCCGTTGCGCATCACCGCGATATTGTCGCAGATCTGGCTCGCAACGCGCAGGTCGTGGGTGATGAACAGGATGCCGAACCCAAGTCTTTCCTGCATGTCGGCGAGCAGTTTCAACACCTGCGCCTGCACCGAGACGTCCAGCGCCGAGACGCTCTCGTCGGCGATCAGCAGTTCCGGCTCGACGGCGAGCGCCCGGGCGATGCAGATGCGCTGCCTCTGGCCGCCGGAGAACTCGTGCGGGAACCGGGTGGCCGAGGCGCGGTCGAGGCCGCAGGCTTCGAGCAGGTCGAGCGCGCGGGCCATCGCCGCCTTGCGGTCGAGGCCATGGATGACCGGACCTTCGGCGATGGAGTCGCCGACCTTCTGGCGCGGATCGAGCGCAGTGTACGGATCCTGGAAGACGATCTGAACCTTGCGGCGTGCCTCGCGTAGCGCCTTGCCGTTGAGGCCGGCGAAATCGCCGCCGGAAATGAGGATGTCGCCGCTTTCCGGCTGCACGAGCCGGATGACGCATTGCGCCAGCGTCGACTTGCCGGAACCGGATTCGCCGACCAGGCCCAGCGTCTCTCCGCGGCGGATGGTAATATCGACGTCGTCCACGGCCTTCACGGTGCGGCCGCCGCGAAAGAGGCCGGAGCGGGCGAATGTCTTGACGATGTTCCTTGCGATCAGCACCGGCTTGCCGAGGCCTTCGCGTTCTTTCCGTGGTGTCAGCGTCGGCACGGCGGCGAGCAGGCGGCGGGTATAGTCTTGCCTGGGGTGGTTGAGGATTTCGTCGCGGGTGCCAATCTCGACCAGTTTGCCCGTCTGCATGACGGCGACGCGGTCAGCGATCTCGGCGACCACGCCGAAATCATGGGTGATGAAGATGATGCCGGTATCGTGCTTGGCGCGAAGCTCCAGCATCAGCTTGAGGATCTGCGCCTGGGTGGTGACGTCGAGCGCGGTGGTCGGCTCGTCGGCGATCAGCACCGAAGGATCGAGGGCAAGGGCGGTAGCGATCATAACCCGCTGGCACTGGCCGCCGGAAAGCTGGTGCGGATAGGAATGGAAGATCTGCTCCGGATTGGGGAGCTGCACTTCGCGGAAGAGATCTATGACCTTCTTGCGGATCTTGGCACTGCTCAGCGACGTATGGATGCGGAAAGTCTCCGACACCTGCTCTCCAACCCGGAAGATCGGGTTGAGGGCGGCGGTCGGCTCCTGGAAGATCATGGCGATCCGCCGGCCGGTAATGTCCCGGCGGGTCGCCTCGTCGAGGGTGAGAAGATCCTTGCCCTCGAACATCACCTTGCCTGCAGGCTTGCCGAGGTTGCGGGGCAGGAGGCCCATGGTGGCGAGGGCGGTCAGCGATTTGCCGGAACCGGATTCGCCGACGATGCAGAGGATCTCGCCCTTGCTGACCGACAGCGACAGATCCTCGACCGCAAAGGCGCGATCGGCCCCCTTTGGCAACGGCACGTTCAGATGTTCGATCGAGAGCCGCTCGTTGCTCATGATGCCGCCTTTTCCGCCTGCGGTGAAAAGGCCGTCACCGAGCGCATGTCGCAGCGGCGCAGGTGTTCGACGAAGCGGGCGCAGAAGCCGACCAGATGCTCGACCATTTTCGCGCCCTTCTCGGCGCTCGCAAGCAAAGGGTCGCCGCCGAGCATGCCGTCGGCATTCACCTCGTCGCAATTGAGCGGCACATGCACCGGTATGCCCTCGAACTGGACATTGTTGACGCCGCCGGTCGGCAGGCCGAAGGCTTTTTCGCGCACTGAGGGGCGGGCGAGGTCCATCCGCATCAGTTCGGGGAAGAGATGCAGGTAGATCGACGTCAGCGGATCGCCGCCATGGCCACGGGCTGCGGCAGAGCCGTGCAGCTCCTTCCAGAGCGCATCCGGGATTGCCTGCCAGAGATTGATGAAGGCGACCGAAACCCCGCGCTCGGCGCGGATACGGCGAAGCGTCTGGTCGAAAAGCGGCGCATTGCTGGTATGGCCGTTCAGGATCAGGATATGCTCGATGCCGTGATCCAGGAATGCGGTCACGGTGTCCTCGACCACGGCCGAGAAGGTCGAGGCCCGGAACTGGATGCCGCCGGGAATGGTCTTGAAGAAATCGGCATAACCAAACGGGATGATCGGCGCGACGATTGCGTCGGACGCTTCCGCCACCTTTGCCGCCACCGCTTCGGTTAGCATGAAATCGCCCATCGGGGCGTGGGGTCCCTGTTCCTCCTGGCTTCCGAAGGGCAGCAGGATGACGGGCTTTTCGGAAAGACGTTCGCGGAACTCCGCGAACGTCATGTCCTTCAGCGCATGCTTGCGTTTGATGCTCATCATACGAACTTGAAGTAATCGCCGTAGATGCGCATTTCGCCGTTCGGCTTGAACTTGAACTGGATGCCGGCGCGGTGGGCGCAGTTGTAGACGCTCTTCCACATGTAGTAGCCGGGCGTCACTTTCTGCCAGGCGTCCGAAAGTTCCAGATAGGCTCGTCTGCGGTCCTCGAACTCGATCGCCTCGTCGAACTTCTTGCCGGCAGCCAGATATTCCGGCGTCGGATCCCAGGTCTTCCAGGTGGCGGTGGAGCGCGATGCGGTCGGGCCCCAATCGAGCCACAGCGGCTGGTAGGGATCGCCGGGGATGAAATCCGAGCTCATCGACATGTTCATCAGATGGTAGGGGCGGCGATAGACGAGTTCGAAATTGTCGAGGATCTGCGCCTCGACATTGATGCCGACCTCGCGCCATTGCTCGACCATGATTTCGGCTGCCGCCTCATAGTTCGGATAATACTGGCGGGTGATGTGCCAGAGGAGCTTCTCACCCTTGTATTTGGTCTTGGCGACCAGCGCCTTGGCGGCCGCGACATCGTAGGGGAGTTTCACCGGCAAGTTCGGGTCATAGAATTTGCCGTATTCCGTGAAGTTGAACGGAACCGCCGGATGTTCCGTGGTGCCGTTGAAGAGCGCCTGGACGATCGCGTTCATGTCGATCGCCTGGACCATGGCGTAGCGCAGGTTCGGATCGACCAGCGGATTGTCAACCGGGTCCGGACGCGTGTTGAAGGCAAGGGCCGGGTAGTTGTCGGCCAGAACGCGCTTTAGCGTCACGCCCTGGTATTTTTCGAGCGCCGCTTCCTGGTCGGTCGGAATGTTGACGATGAAGTCGAATTCCTTGGAGACCAGACCGGCCATGCGGGCGGCGAATTCCGGAACGATCTTCCAGGAGATCTGCTTGACGGGCGGCGGGCCGTCCCAATAGTCGTCGAAGGCCTCCAGAACCATGATTTCGCCGGAGCGGAAGGTGGTCACCTTGTAGGGGCCGGTGCCGATCGGTTTCTGGCCGAAGGCATCGACGCCGACTTCCATGTAATATTTCTTCGGCACGACGAAGCCGATATAGCCGGTGAGCTTGCTCGGGATGTTCGGGTCCGGCCGCTCGGTCTCGATCTCGAACGTGTATTTCCCGGTCGCCGCGACGCGCTTGAAGCCGGCGGTGAAAGTCTTGCCGCGCGGTTCGAACGGTTTTGCGCCCCAGAGACGTTCTGGCGACAGCGTGAAGACCGCGTCTTCCGCGGTCATCTCGGTGCCGTCGTGGAACTTCACGCCCTCCCGCAAAGTGAAGGTCCAGATATTACCCTTCTGCTCCCATTTGGTCGCGAGCTTCGGCGCGAAGATCAGGCCGTTCTCGTCCTTGATGTAGTCGCGGTCGACGAGATTGTCGTAGAAATTTGGAAAGATACGGCGCGACGTCGTCGAGATGCCGTTGATCGTTGCCATATTGGCCCAGAGATTGTCGACCGCGATATTGAGCGACGGCCTGTCCGCCGCATTCGCTTTCGGCAGGCTGCCCACCATCGACAGCGCTCCGGCTCCGAGAATGAGATTTCCCACTTCACGTCTTGTAAACATCGTTCCACCTTCCCTTATTCATTTATGTTCGAACGGCATTTTCAGGTTGTTCGGGCACGCAGCATCGGATCGAGCCGGTCACGCAGCCAGTCGCCGACGATGCTCATCGAGAGCGTGACGAGAAAGATGACCAGGCCAGGCCAGATCGAGATCCACCAGGCGGTCGAAAGGTAGTCCCGGCCATCACCGAGGATCTGACCAAGGCTGGTCTGCGGGGCCTGGATGCCGAGGCCCAGAAAGCTCAGCGAGGTTTCCAGAAGGATGATCTGCGGGAACGTCAGGGTTACCTGCACGATCAGGGCACTCGCCACGTTCGGCAGCACATGTTTCAAGTAGAGCCGGCCGTTGCCGGCGCCGAGCGCGACGATCGCCTTGGCATAAGGCTGGTTGATCGCCGAAAGAACCACGCCGCGGGAGAGGCGGGCGTATTTCTCCCATCCGAACAGGCCCATCAGGATGATGAACAGCGTCATGCTGTTGCCGAAAAAGGCAAGCAGCGTCAGGGTGATGAGGATGAATGGCAGCGACGCCTGGAAGTCGACCAGCATCATCAGCACTTCCTCCACCCAGCCGCGGAAATGCGCAGAGATGAAGCCGATGACGGAGCCGAAGACGGCGCCGATGATCGTGCCGGCAATCGCCACCGAAAGCGACATCTGCAGGCCGGCAATCACTCTTGCCACCATGTCGCGGCCGATGCGGTCCGTGCCGAGCGGGAAATTTGGGTTGCTGCCGGTCATGAAAGCCGGCGGCTTCAGGCGGGCGAGCAGGTTCTGCTGCGACATGCCGTGCGACGTGAAGACATTGCCGATGATGGCGACGACTACCGCGATCGCCAGGATGACGATGGCAAAGACGAGAATCGGGGAAACGCGCTTCATCCGCCGGCCCTCAATTCTGCACGCGAATGCGCGGGTCGAGCAGGCCGTAGAGCAGGTCGACGACGAGGTTTGCTAGCACCATCGTCACCGCCATGATCAGAACCAGCCCCTGCACGACCGCAAGGTCGCGCGAGGAGACGGCCGTCACCAGCAAGCGGCCGACGCCCGGCCATGCGAACACGGTCTCGACGACGATGGCGCCGCCAATCAACTCGCCGAGATTGAGGCCGATAATGGTGACGAGCGGGATGCTGGCATTCGGCAGCGCGTGGAAGATGATGCGTTTCCAGTAACCGACGCCCTTGGCGGCGGCGGCCCGGATATAGAGCTTGTCGAGCACTTCCAGCATCGCCGAGCGGGTGAAGCGGGCGAGCGTGCCGGCCGTGAAGGTGGCAAGCGTGATGGCGGGCATGATCAGGTGCAATACGGTGCCGGTGCCGGAACTGGGCAGCCATTGCAGGCTCAGCGAAAAGAGCAGGATCATCAGGATGCCGAGAAAGAAGTTCGGCAGCGCGAAGCCGAAAACCGCCGTCGCCATGATCAGGTTGTCGAAGGTCGAACCGCGCTTGATGGCGGCAACGACGCCGGCCGGCACGCCGATCAGGATGGCGCCGATATAGGAAAAAAGGCCGAGGATCAGCGTCCACGGAACCCGTTCGGCGATGATGTCGATGACTTCGCGACCGTCGCGATAGGAAATGCCGAACTGGCCGGTCGCCATCTGGACAACGTAGCGGAAATACTGAATCCAGAGCGGATCGTCGAGACGCCAGAGCTGGCGGAACTGTTCGACTTCCTCAGGCGTGGCATCGGCGCCGACAAGCGCCACGACCGGATCCCCGGACGTTCTCAGCACCACGAATACGAAAGTCACCACGAACCAAAGCGTCAACACGGTCCGCAGAATTTTCAACACCCAGAAACGCGTCATTCACGCTCCGTTTCGGAAGCCGAAGCTCCAGCTGTTCCAGTTCTTGTTGTCTTTTTTGGAAACTAATCACGGGAATAAACTATTATCTATTACAAAATCACGGGGGTATTGATATGTTTCCGATATGAAATACGGCATCGAATTTCGTCACCTCCACTATTTCGCTTGCGTCGCCGAAGAGCTGCATTTCAGCCGCGCCGCCGACAAGCTCGGCATGGCGCAGGCGCCGCTCAGCCAGCAGATCCGGCAGCTCGAAGATCGCCTCGGCACCAAGCTTTTCCGCCGCACCACCCGCCGGGTGAAGCTGACGCCGGCCGGGGAAATCTTCCTGCGTCACGCCCAGGAAATCCTAGGCGGCATCGACAGGGCGGTCACGCATACCCGTTCCATTTCCGGTGACGATAGCGGAACGATTTCCGTCAGCGGCGTGCATGTGGCGCTATCGCATGTCCTGCCGCCGGTAATTTCGGAGTTTCGAAAACGTTATCCGGCTATGACCGTCGACGTGCAGGTGCTGGGTACGGCCCAGCAGCTCGAACTGCTCCAGAGCAGCAAGGTTCAGGTGGCCTTCATCCGCCCGACCAATCCGGCAGGTTTCCTGAAGACCGAGCATATCCTGCAGGAAGGTTTCGTGGCGGTGCTGCCCAGGGATCATCGGCTGGCGCAGAAGGAAGACCTGACGGTCAAGGATTTCGCCGGCGAGCCCATCATCACCTATGCCCCGACTGTCGGGGCGAGCTACTATCATGCAATCATGGGTGCACTGCGCCGCGTCGGCGTCTATCCGGTCATCGTGCAGGAGGTGTCGCATACCTTGGCGATCGGCACGCTGGTGGCGGCCGGCGTCGGGATTGCGATCGCGCCGTCCTGGCTTGCCCACAACCCAAGCCCCTTTCTCGTGTACAGGCGGCTTGACGACATTCCCGCCGAAGTCGAACTGCTCGTCGCCTGGCATGCGGAGGAAAAATCGAAGATCGTGCTCGATTTCGTCGAGACAACGCGTCGGGTAGCCGCAATGAAGGAAGTGAGAACCGCTATCAAGTGGCCGTCCATATCCGTTCCGCCGGCTCAATTGGAAACGATCGGCGGGCAGCCTGAATAGCCGACTGGGGGCAGGCAAGCAGCGCCGCCGTTGATTGACAGGGAGCCTGAAATCTGGTGCGATTGCGGCGCGGCTTGAGGAAGCAGCGTCATGGAGGAGGACGATCGGATATGATCAGGCTGGTTGTTGCCACAGCTTTTGTTGCCCTCGTGCCCGGCTTGACCCCGGCCGTCGCCGCGGATTCGTCGCCTGAAGCCAAATGCTCGGCGGCGAAGACCCTGCATCTGCCCGGGTTCGACATGAAGGTCGCAAGCGCCGATCACATCAAGGACAAGGGGCCGGCGCATTGTCTCGTCAGCGGGTCGTTCGAACACCGCACCGGCGCGGACGGCAAGCCTTATGCCATCGGTTTTTCCATTGCCCTGCCGGACAGTTGGACGGGAAGGTTTCTGGTCCAAGGCGGCGGAGGCCTGAATGGCGTCGTGCGGGCAGCCCTGGGGGACGTGGCCGCCGGAACGCAGAACGGCCTTTCTCGTGGTTTCGCCGTCATTTCGCATGATAGCGGCCACAAGGGCGAAGCCTGGGACGCCTCCTTCAGGGCGGATCAGATTGCCACGCTGAATTTCGCCGGCTGGTCGGTCGAGAAGGTCACGGTGCTCGGCAAGGCGCTGGTCGCCGCCTATTACGGCAAAGTCGCCGATCGCTCTTATTTCGCAGGATGCTCGACCGGCGGGCGCGAGGCCATGGCCTCGGCGCAACGCTTTCCCACATTGTTCGACGGCATTATCGCCGGGGCTCCTGCCATGCGCACAAGCCGTTCGAACATGTCGCTCGCCGCCAAGAACGTCGCGATGAACAAGATATCTCCAGCCGGCCCTGACGGCGCGCCGGACCGAGCGAAAGCCTTCTCGGATGCCGATCGCGATCTGGTTCTCAAGGGGATAGTGAAGTCTTGCGATGGTCTTGATGGCATCGAGGACGGAATGATCGCAAATACGGCCGCTTGCAAATTCGATCCGGCGAGCCTCCTTTGCCCTGCCGGTAAAGCCGACGGCTGCCTGACGAAACAGCAGGTGGACGTGGTGACGGAGATGTTTTCGCCGACGCTCGATGCATCAGGCCGGCCTGCCTATGTAGCGTTTCCCTACGATACGGGCGTCATCAGTACGGCAGATTCCATTCCAGGACTCATGCGGTTCGATGACAAGCGCAACCGGCAGTTCAAGAATAACGCCATGAGTTTCGATGTGGACGATGCCGTCGAGAAAGCCGATATCGGCGATCCGCAGCAGCGGCTGATCAACGCCGATCAATGGACGGACCTCAGTTCCTTCGCCACCCGGGGAAGCAAGATCATTTTCTTCCATGGGGTTAGTGATCCGTGGTTCTCCTCCAACGATACGGTCGATTTCTTCAACCGGATGAGCACGGCGACCAAGACCGGCAAGCGTGTGGAGGACTGGGCCAAGCTCTATCTCGTTCCAGGCATGGCCCATTGCCGTGGCGGCCCTGCCGGTCTCGACCAGTTCGACATGTTGACCGAGCTGGTCGACTGGGTGGAAAAGGATGAAGCTCCACGAAGTGTCGAAGCTTCGGGAAAGGCTTTCCCCGGTCGGACCCGTCCGCTATGCCCCTACCCGTCTTACGCCCACTACAAGGGGGACGGAAATGTCGACAGCGCGGCAAGTTTCGACTGCCGGAACCGCTAACACCGGTCCCCCTGGCCTTGCACGATTGAGCCCAAGCGACTGGATTCCGGACTCCAGTCGCGAGGCGGGACCATTGCTGATGGGGGGGTCTTCCCGCATCGCCATCATTGTTGACTGCTGGTGATTCGCATATCCACCAGACGAGCTATTTCCGCCTCCATATGTGGAAGAAAACCGCGCCTGCCGCTGAACAGAGCTTATTGTGGACATGTTCACCCGGCACCACCGAAAGGAGCAGCCGGGCCTACCTCGTTTTCTCGATTTGAAATGATGCATTCCGCTCGATCTTATGGGCTATCCGAAGACGCGTGGAGTTGTGAATGTTTCTGGTGGCAGTCGAGGACAGTGACGATTTTTTTGCTGAAGGCATCAGGATTGAAAACGGGAGATTGTACACAACCGTGACTGACGGTGTCCGATCGTTCAAGTTGTCAAGCGTGCTGGAGGTGGTACCGGTAGAGCTGGAGAGCCGCAGCCCCGTTGAACGGATCGAAGACGTGGTAGCGTCGATCAAAGATCTCTTTCGCATCGAGGTCGCCGATGCGGCGCCGGATGCCGGAGAGGTCTCTTTCAGACCGTGAGGCGACTTCCCCGATGTTGCGAGGAAGCCGCTCAAGAGACTTAGGCGGCCCGTGAATCCACAGGTTATTCCGCGCTGATATTGCCCTTTTCGATGACGTCCTTCCAGCGCGCCATCTCCTTGTTGAGATAGGTGCCGAATTCCTCGTTCGAATTGGCAACGACGTCGAAGCCCAGCTTGTTGAACTTGGCAACGACCTCGGGATCTTTGAGCGAAGCCTGGATCGCCTGGTTGAGTCTTGCCTTGACGTCGGCCGGCAGACCCTTCGGGGCTGCCACGCCCTGCCAGGCGTTGACGACGATATTGCTGTATCCGAGTTCGGTGAGCGTCGGCACGTTCGGCAGCAGCGGATGACGTTTCTCGCCCGTTTGTGCGAGCGCCTTCATCTGCCCGCCCTGCACGAAATTGATGATCGCACCGAGGTTCTGGAAGGACACGTCCACATGGCCGCCGACGAGATCGGCCTGTGCCGCGGAGCCTCCCTTATAGGGCACATGCACGCCCTTGGTCCCGGTCGCCTGCCAGAAGAGCGCGGCAGTCAGGTGGTCGGATGAGCCGGTGCCGGAACTTGCGAAGGTGACGCTTTCCGGTTTTTCCTTCATAGCAGCCACGAGTTCCTGCACGCTGCCCGGCTTGAATTTCGGCGTGGCGACCAGCACGTTGGGCGTGCTCACCGCGACGGTCAGCAGATCGAAGTCCTTTACCGGATCGTAGGAGAGCTTCTTTTGAAGATAGGGGTTGGTGGCGAAGGTGCCGAGCGAGGCGACCAGCAGCGTCTGGCCGTTGGCTTCCGCATCGGCGACCAGACCGGCGCCGATCGCGCCGGTGGCGCCCGGTTTGTTTTCGACGACGATGTTCGCTCCCAATACCTTGGACATGTGCGGCTCCATGAACCGCGCAGTCGTATCGGTCGCGCCACCTGGCGGGAAGGGCACGATAATGGTGATCGGGCCGTCCGGGAATGCCCTGGCAGCGCCTGCGGCAAGAGCGATGCCGAGGCTAAGCGAAATGGCGAGCAGTGTTCGTGCTTTCATGGTTCATCCTCCTCAATGATCCTTGACGCCGCTTCTTGGTGATGGCCGCCGCGGCGCATGGCGGCACGGTGGTTCTTTCGTCAGCGCACCAGGCACGGCCGCTTGTTGTCGAAGCGCCAGTCCTTGACGAGATATTGCATGGCGGTCGCGTCGTCGCGCGCGCCGAGCCCGTGCTTCAGGTAGAGTTGGTGGGCTTCCTCGACGCGCTCCATGTCCAGCTCGACGCCGAGCCCCGGCCGGTCCGGCACCGCGATATGCCCGTCCTCGATCTTCAGCGGCTCGCGGGTCAGCCGCTGTCCGTCCTGCCAGATCCAGTGGGTGTCGAGTGCGGTCACGCGCCCGGGCGCTGCCGCGCCGACATGGGTGAACATCGCCAGCGACACGTCGAAATGGTTGTTGGAATGCGAGCCCCAGGTCATGCCGAAGGTCTGGCAGACCTGTGCGACGCGCACGGAGCCCTGCATGGTCCAGAAATGCGGGTCGGCGAGCGGGATGTCGACCGATTGCAGCTGGATCGCGTGCGAGAGCTGCCGCCAATCGGTGGCCACCATGTTGGTGGCGGTGGGCAAGCAGGTGGCACGGCGAAACTCCGCCATGATCTCGCGCCCGGAATAGCCCTGTTCGGCGCCGCAGGGATCTTCCGCATAGGCGAGCACGTCGCCGCGTCCCTTGCAGAGGCGAACCGCCTCCTCCAGCGACCAGGCGCCATTGGGGTCGAGGGTGACGCGCGCTTCGGGGAAGCGGCGAGCGATGGCCGTCACCGCCTCGATCTCCTCGTCGCCTCGCAAGACGCCGCCCTTCAGCTTGAAGTCGCGGAAACCGTAGCGCTCCTGCGCCGCCTCGGCGAGCCTAACGATCGCTTCCGGCGTCAGCGCCTCCTCGTCGCGCAGCCGCATCCATGCATCGGTCTCGCCTTTGCCATCACGATAGAGGAGGTCAGTCTTTTGGCGATCGCCGACGTAGAAGAGGTAACCGAGCATCTCGACCCGGTCGCGCTGCTGGCCGTCGCCGAGAAGGGCCGCCACCGGCACGCCGAGATGCTGGCCGAGAAGATCGAGCAGCGCCGATTCCAGCGCCGTCACCACATGGATGGTCGTGCGCAGATCGAAGGTCTGCAGTCCGCGGCCGCCGCTGTCACGGTCGCCGAAAGTCTTGCGCACCTGGTCGAGCAGGCCGTTATAACCCCCGATCGTCCGGCCGATCAGGAGAGGGCCTGCTTCCTCGATCGTGCGGCGGATCGTCTCGCCGCCCGGAACCTCGCCGATGCCCACATGACCCGAATCGTCTTCGATGATCGCCAGGTTGCGGGTGAAGAAGGGAGCGTGCGCGCCGCTGAGGTTGAGCAACATGCTGTCGCGTCCCGCAACCGGGATCGCCCGCACGGAAACGATGCGCGGCGTATGCCGGGCGAGATGGCTGTTTGCGGCGTGGGTCGACGAATTCGGCTCGATGAACATCCGGTCCTCTGTCATGTCGGGCACTTCTCAGGTCATGCGGGTTTCAGGCAGCCGCCTTGCGCGGCAATCCTCAATTAAGTCGCGCAGGCGAACTCATTTGTCAATATAAGTAAATATTAGTAATCGTCCGACGCTATTGGAAAGGGCGGATGCCGGGGATAGGATGTGGCAATGGATGAGATAATTCAGCAAACCCGCGCCGTTAGGGACCTGTCGTCGCATGTGCTCGCCCGGCTGGAAGCAATGCTGGAGGCACCGGCCTGGCAGGGCGGCGGACGCTTGCCTCCGGAGGCGGAGCTTGCCCGTCAATTCGGCGTATCGCGTCCGGTCCTGCGAAAGGCGCTGGTGAAGATGCGCGACGCCGGCCGGATCATTTCCAGGCGAGGCTCGGCCAATTTCGTACAACCTCGGGCGGACGTGGTGCCGTCAGCCGCCGACATTCAGGGGCTGTCGATCCAGACGGTGTTCGACATGAAGCGCTGCATGCGGTTTCGCCAGGTGGTGGAATGTGCGGCAGCGGAGGACGCGGCGCGGCTTTGCGATCCCGAAGGGATCCGCGGTATCGAGGAAGCGCACCGGCGGATGCTGACCCTGCCGCCCGGTGAGGGCGTCTTTGAAGCAGACTTCGCCTTTCACATGGCCGTGGCGCAAGCCACTCGCAATCCGTATTTCCCCTTTGCGCTCGGCACGATGCGCAACCAGATCAAGCTGATGATGGAGTTCACCCGCAAGCTGCAAGAACGGCCGCCCGACCAGGTGGCGCCGCGTGTCGTCGAAGAGCACCAACGCGTGCTCGAAGCCATCAAGGCCGGCGACCCGGTGCGGGCACACGAACTCATGAGTTTCCACATGAAGCAGAGCGTCATTCGGCTTCTGGTCGAAGACGGCGCGTGAAGCGATATCCAGTTCTGCGCAAAGGTACCCGGTGCCGGCGAAATCTGCCGGTCTTCAGTGCTGCCGCTCCCCGCGCCGCGCGGAGGTCAGTCGAATTTTTCCAGATAGGGCAGGTCATGCGGATGCACTTCGCGCGTTACCCGCGTGATGCGGTCGATCGCGCGCTGACGCGAAATCTGCAGGTGCTGTCGCAGCGAGGCCCCGGCGTCTCCCACCCGGCCGGCCTGAAGCCGCTCGACGATTTCCATATGTTCCGGCAGGAAAGGCTCCGAGCCGAACAACCGCGGCATCCACTGGTAGAGGAAGCGATGCGCGACGAGCAGCGCCTGCGGAAGGCCGATCGCCTGCATTAGCGTGCGGTTGTCACAATGGCCGAGCAGCGTGACATGCAGCTCCTCCTCCAGCCGGTCGAGATCCGGGCCCGTAAGCTTGGCCGCGTTGTCCATCGCCGATTGCAGATGGTCGCGCATGGCGCCGAGGTCCTCGCACGAGACCCTTGGCGCCGCCTTTTCAAGCGCCACGGGCTCCAGCAGCCAGCGCAGTTCGTAGAGTTCGCCGACGTGATCCGGCGTCATGGCAGGCGCGACCCAGCGTGCCCGTTCGTCCTTGCGCACGATGCCGCGTTGCTGCAGCCGACCGACGACGTCGCGGGCCACCGTGCGGCTGACATCGTAGAAGCGGGCAAGTTCTGCCTCGTTGACGCGCCAGCCGGCAAAGAAACATCGTGCGGCAATCTCGCTTTCCACCTCGCCGTAGATTCTTTCCCAGCTCGACAACTGGGTGAGGCGCAGCTCATCTCCCATATGGGAAAGCCCCGCCGGCCGCGCTGCTTTTCCCGGCTCCCAGGCACTTACCTGATAGCCGCGGCCGGCCGATTTCTCGATGAACCCTTCGCGCTCCAGCTCTGCCAGAGCCTGCCTTGCCGGCGCCCGGCTGATCCCGAACTGCTCGGCGATCGCGCTTTCGGTGACGCGCCTGCCGGGCGGAAGCGCGCCCTGCGAAACCTGCCCTGCGATGATCTCGTAGACCTGCTGGTAGAGACGAGGCGCAGCACCGCCCGCGACCTTCGGCCGACGCTTCTCCGCATTGGCCACGCGCTCGTCCACCATCTTGCCTCCCTGCTTCCGGCCCCCGCTTTCGACGCCTGGGCCGCCTCCAAGCGGCCTCAAGGCAAGGAAACTATCAGGTCGAATGCATCCCTTCAATTCGTCGGCTTCACGGGCCGAACCGCAGATCGCCATCTCGTGATCCAAAAACCGCCTTGCCAAAAATCAAATTATGTCTAGTGTGCACACTAGTCATTTAGCCTGCGCCTGTGGAAGAGGAAGGTGGATGGTCGGTCGTTTGGCAAAGAAGCGCGCTCTAGTGACAGGTGCCGGCCAAGGCATCGGCCGGGCCATTGCGCTCGCCTTTGCCGAAAATGGTGCGACGGTCGTGGCGACGAGCCGCACGCCGTCCAAGATGGCCGATCTTGCCGATCGTTCGTCCGCCATGGAGATCGTCGGCCTCGACGTCACGGATGCTGCGGACGTGAAGGCGATGGTTGGCGAGGCAGGCCCGATCGACATTCTCGTCAATTGTGCCGGTTGGGTTCACAACGGCTCGATCCTCGATTGCGAAGAAGAGGATTGGCAAAAAAGCATCGATCAGAATGCGACGTCCGCCTTCCGCACCATGAAGGCGGTCCTGCCCGGCATGATCGAGCGCGGCAGCGGGGCAATCGTCAATGTCGCCTCGGTTGCCTCGAGCATCACCGGAGTTCAAAAAAGGGTCGCCTATGGCGCAAGCAAGGCGGCGCTGATCGGCCTTACCAAGGTCGTGGCGCGGGACGTGATCGCAACCGGCGTGCGCGTCAACGCGCTTTGCCCGGGCACGACGCTTTCGCCTGGCTTGCGGGGTCGGATCGACGCGGCGGCCGATCCGGAGGAAATGCGGCGCAGCTTCATTTCCCGCCAGCCAATGGGCCGGCTGGGCACAGTGGAGGAGATGGCCGCGGCGGCCGTTTTTCTCTCCAGCGACGAAGCAGCATTCATGACCGGGCAGATACTCGTGATCGACGGAGGACAGACGCTTTGAGCCAAACTTCAGATACGGAGGATACAGTCCATGCGGCAATCGGCGATGTCGAGCGGTTCTGCCGCGCGGCTTTTGTCGCCGCCGGGACGGATGAGGCGACCGCGGATGCCGCGACCCGGGCGATGATGCACGGCTCGCGGCTCGGAGTGGACAGCCACGGGGTGCGCCTGCTCGACCATTATATCACCGTGATGACCGGCGGCCGGGTGAACAAGCGCCCAAACATCACGGTGACTCAGTCCGCGCTGGCGGTAGCCTTGCTCGATGCCGATCACGGCCACGGGGCGCTTGCCGCCTATCGCGCCATGGACAAGGCGATCGAGCTTGCCGACACATGCGGCATAGGCGTCGTCTCGATCCGCAACAGCTCGCATTTCGGCCCGGCCGGCGCCTATGCGCTCTCTGCGGCGCAGAGAGGCTATATCGGCGCCGCTTTCTGCAATTCGGACAGTTTCGTACGTCTGCACGACGGAGCGATGCGGTTCCACGGCACCAATCCGATCGCGTTTGCCGTGCCCGTCACTGGACAAAGTCCTTGGCTGCTCGACATGGCGACGAGCGCCATTCCCTATAACCGCGTGAAGCTCTACCGCAGCCTCAGCCGAGAGCTTCCAGCGGGCGTCGCCTCGGATGTCGAGGGACGCGACGTCCGCGATCCATCGCTGGTCGAGATGCTGGCGCCGGTCGGCGGCGAGTTCGGGTTCAAGGGCGCGGGGCTGGCGGGCCTGGTGGAGATCCTGAGCGCGGTTCTGTCGGGCATGCGGCTGAGCTTCGACCTCTTGCCGATGAACGGCCCGGATTTTTCCACGCCCCGCGCGCTTGGCGCTTTCGTATTGGCCATGAAGCCCGGCGCTTTCGTGCCGGAAGACGTCTTCACCGCCGGCATGCAGCGATATGTCGAGGTGTTGCGGTCTTCGCCGCCGCGCGAGGGCATGCGGGTGATGGCTCCGGGCGACCGCGAATGGATTGTCGCCGACGAGCGTGAACAGCGTGGCGTTCCACTGGATCCGGCAACGCGGGAGGCGTTCGCAAAGCTTGGCGAACGCTTCGGATTGAAGCCCCCCGCGCTTTTGCCGTGACGATTGCCGGCGGAGGAGCCGGCAAGGCAAACGACGTCCAGGAGACACGAAGAGGAGGAGAGCATGCGTATTTCTGCAAGAAGACTGCTGCCGGTTCTGGCGGCTGCCGGTTTGGCCGCGCTGATGACGGCGCCGGCAAGCGCCCAGCAAAAATTCACCCTGCGCTTCAATCACGTTCTGGCGCCGAGCGAACCGTTTCATGCGGGTTTCCAGGTCTGGGCAAAGAAGGTGGACGAGCGAACCAGGGGCGGGTTGAAGCTGGAAGTGTTCCACAGCGCCCAGCTCGGCGTCGAGGAAGACATTATCGAACAGATCCGCCAGGGCGCAAATGTCGGCCAGAACACCGATTCCGCCCGTCTCGGCAACTACGTGCCGAGTATCGCGGTGATGAACGGCCCTTATTTCGTCGATACGCTGGAGGATGTCTGGAAGCTTTCGGAAACTCCGTCCCTGAAGAAATGGCAGGACGAGCTCGCGTCCAGCCATGGTCTGAAGGTCGTCTGCTTCGACTGGGTGCAGGGTTTCCGCCATTTCTTCACCAACAAGCCGATCAGGACACCGCAGGACCTCGCAAGCTTGCGGATCCGCACGCCGCCTGCGGCGATCTGGCAGGAATCGATCCGGGCGCTGGGTGCCGCGCCGACCGCCATGGCCTTTGGCGAAATGTACCCCGCCCTGCAACAGAAGGCGATCGACGGCGTCGAGCTCGTCTATGCCAACATTCCGGGAGGGCGCTTCTACGAGGTGCTGAAATACGCCAACGAGACCAAGCACATCATGCTGATCAACTTCCAGGTGGTCAGCGCCGAATGGTTCGCCAAGTTGCCACTGGAATTCCAGACGGCGCTCGTCGAAGAATGCAGGGCGGCCGGCCGCGAGACCTCGCAGAAAATCTCGGCCTCGGCGGACACGATCAAGGCCGATCTCCAGAAGCGGGGCATGCAGGTCGTGAGCGACATCGATCTTGCTGCGTTCAAAAAGGCCGGCGACGCCGCCTATTCGAAGCTCGGCATTCTGGAGGCCAGGAACGCCGTCCAAGCGGAGCTCGGCAAGAAGTAGGAGCCGTGGTTGGAGGAGGATCGGAACGATGCCGCGAAAGGACGAGATCATGATACGCTTTTACGATTTCATCGGAAAGATCGAGGCAATCGTCGCGGGTACGTTTCTGATCCTCATGACCTTGCTCATATTTGTGGGCGGCCTCGCCCGCTTCTTCAGTTACCCGCAGAACTGGACGATCGACGTGGCGACCTGCCTTTTCGCCTGGTCCTGCTTCCTGGCCGCCGACATCGCCTGGCGCAAGAACAGCATGATGGCGCTCGACGTGTTTACGCTGCGGATGCCGGAAAAGCTGCAAAAGACGCTGCGCCTGGTCAACTATGTGCTGATCGTCGCCTTCCTGCTGTTCATCATGTATTACGGGTTCACCCTCACCTGGATCAGCCGCATCCGCTCCTTCCAGGGCATTCCATGGGTCAGCTATTCCTGGGTGACGTCAAGCCTTCCCGTGGGCGCGACACTGCTGCTTGCCACCACGCTCCTTCACATCCGGGCGGACCTGGGCGGTGACCACGTCGCCAATACCGCCGTCGACGTGGTGTGAGGGCGCGCCATGCTGCTTGTGGCGACCGTATTCACCATCCTCCTCGTCATCGGCATGCCGATCGCCTTTGCGGTCGGCATTTCGGGTGTGGTCTTCTTCCTGCAGAACCCGGACCTGCCGCGCACCATGACGGTCCAGCTGACGGTGACGGAGACGCAGAATTTCGCGCTGCTCGCCGTGCCGCTCTTCATCCTCGCCGGAAACTTCCTGAACTCCTCGGGCATCGCCCACAATCTCCTGAAGCTCGCGTCGGTGCTGACCGGCCGGCTGCAGGGCGGCCTGGCGCAGGTGTCGATCGCGCTTTCGACGCTGATGAGCGGCGTGACCGGCTCGTCGATCGCCGATGCGGCGATGAATACCCGCCTGCTCGGCTTCGAGATGCTGAAGCGCGGTTTTTCGAAAGGTTATGCGGCCGGCGTGCTGTCCTATGGTTCGCTGATGGCGCCGATCATTCCGCCCGGCATCGGCTTCATTCTCTACGGTACGGTCGGGCAGGTCTCGATCGGCCGGTTGTTTGCCGCGGGTATCATTCCGGGTTTCATGCTCTGGGCAGCACTTGCCGTGACCATCTCGATAACCGCCCGCAAGCACGGCTACAAGCCGGAACTGGACCGCGCACCGACGCCGTCGGAGGTCTTCAAGGCCTCGATTGCCGGCAGCTGGGCGATCCTCTTCCCGATCATCCTGATCTTTGGCCTGCGCTTTGGCGTCTTCACGCCATCGGAAATCGGCGCTTTCGCCGTCGTCTATGCGTTCCTGGTCGGAGTTTTCGCCTATCGGCTGCTGACCTGGACGAGCTTTAAACAGGCGGTCGAGGCCAGCCTGGTCGACGTCGGCGCGGTAATGTTCCTGCTCGCGCTCTCGGCCGTGTTCGGCTACGGCATCATCTTCGAGCGCATTCCGGAGGTGATTTCCACATGGATGCTCGGCATCACCGATGATCCGACCATCGTCATGGTGATCATCGTGCTGTTCATCCTGGTGGCCGGCACGTTCATGGAAGGCTCGGTGCTGATCGTTATGCTGACGCCGATCTTCATGCCGCTGATCCAGCAATACGGCATCGACCCCGTGCATTTCGGACTGGTCTTCATCATCGCGGCGACGATCGGCAATTATACGCCGCCGGTGGGTGGAGCGATGTTTGTCGTCTGCCAGATCCTGCGATGCCCAATCGAAGATTACGCGCGTGAATCAATGCCTTTCCTGGTCGCGGTATCGCTGGTGACACTGCTCCTGATCTTCATGCCCGGGATCGTGCTCTACATGCCGAACCTGCTGTTCAATCCCTGAAGCCGCCTAAGAGCAGGCGACAGCTTGCTATAAACTCGCAAAAGATAGGCTCCTCCAGATACAACAATGCCCAGGTGCCGGGCAGTCTCCGGCACCTGGGCCCATGTTGGAAAGCCTTACGCGGCGGTCTTCTCGGCCTCGACGTAACCCGTCTCGAGCTGCGGAAGAGCGGAGCCGGTCGCGATCTCGATCCTGCGCGGCTTCATCGCTTCCGGGATTTCGCGCTTGAGATCGACGGTCAGGAGTCCGTTTGTTAGGCTGGCGCCGACGACCTTGACGTGGTCGGCAAGCTGGAAGCGACGCTGGAAGCTCAGCCCGCCGATGCCGCGATGCAGGTACTGACCTTCGTCCTCATTGGTCTTCTGACCGGAGACAAGGAGCATGTTCTGCTCCTGCGTGAGGGTCAGTTCGTCCTGCGCGAAGCCGGCAACCGCCAAGGTGATGCGGTAATCGTCTTCGGCGGTCTTGAGAATATCATAGGGCGGCCAGCTGTCGATCACGTCGAAGCTGCCTGCCTTTTCCAGCAGGTTGAACATCCGGTCGAAGCCGACGCTTGACCGGAACAGGGGAGAGAAATCAAGGTTTGTTCTCATAGCCATATCCTCCTTGGAAGCAACATGGGACAGGAGACAGTGAGACGCGGTCAGTGCCTCCGGACTTTGTGTCGATCCCGTCAGGCGATCGACATTGCTGATATAATTCAGCAGCTTGACGTTTCAAGGCTCCGCGAACTCCTCAGGCAAAAAAATGGAATTTTGCCGTCTCGCTCCCTTTAAATGGGCGAAAGCATGGAAAGGAAGGGATGATGACAATGACTTCAAAAGACGTCATCGCCGTACTCGGCCCCGTCGACCGGACACTTGTGACCGAGGTGATCGCAACCGGGGCGACCCAGGCTGAGCTGGCCGAGGCCTGGGCCTGGATCAGCAATGACGAAGCCCTGATGGGCGAAGGGCGGCGACTGCCGATCGGCAGGGTTGCCGCCCTTGTCGATCTGCTCGCCGCCGACGAGGAAGAGCAAGCCGAATGAACTCGGCAGTGGTTCCGACCGGGCCTGGTGCCCGCTCACGCGATCGTCAAAACCCGAACATCGCCCTTGCGGTCGACAACATCGACCACGACCTGGCGGCGTGAGCGGCGGATGGCGATATCGGCCGAGCCGGTGCCGATCATAAGATGCCGCAAGGTGACCTCGTCGAGGAATGTCGGAAGCTGGGGTTCATTGAAGCTGATCTGCAACGCATTCGGATCGAAATCGAGACCGAGGCAGGATTGCAGCAGCGAAAGCGGGGCGGCCGCCGCCCAGGCCTGCGGGGAACAGGCGACCGGATAGAATGTCGGTCCCTGCGCGCGCTGTCGGGGCAATCCGCAGAAAAGTTCGGGAAGCCGCCGCAGGTCGATATAGGTCGAGGCCGCAAACAGTCCGTCGAATATTCGCGCCGCTTCCGCCCGAAACCCGTATCGCGCCAGACCGCTGGCGATCAGCGCATTGTCATGCGGCCAGACCGACCCATTGTGGTAGCTCATCGGGTTGTAGCGCGCCTCCGTCGAGGCGATGGTGCGGATGCCCCAGCCGCAGAAGGAAGATGCACTCATGAGCGTGCGGACGACCCGTCCCGCTCTTTCGGGATAGGCTATGCCGGTGAAAAGCGCGTGGCCGGCATTCGACGATCGAACGCGGCACGGCCGCTTGTCTCCATCCAGAGCCAGCACGTAAGTGCTGAGCTCCTCGTCGAAAAAGGCCGCATCGAACGCGCGGCGCAAGCCTTCCGCCTTCGCTAAAAGGTGGGTGACCTGTTCCGGCCGATCGAGCCTACGGAAGATCTCGGCAGCACTCAGCCACGCGCCATAGACATAGGCCTGCACCTCGGCAATGGCGATGGGGCCTCTGGCCAGCGTGCCGTCGGCATGGAAGACGGAATCCTGGCTGTCTTTCCATGCTTGGTTGATCAAACCTTCTTTCGTCTGCCGCCCGTACTCGACGAAACCGTCGCCATCGCGATCGCCGTGCTCGTCGATCCATGTCAGCGCCGTTTCGATATGCGGCAGAAGACGGAACATCGTCGAAAGGTCGCCGGTCCGCTTCAGGTAGTCGCCGGCCAGCATCAGGAACAGCGGCGTCGAATCGATGCTGCCGTAATAGCGCCGGAAGGGGACCTCTCCGAGTTCGGCCATTTCGCCGTAGCGGACCTCGTGCAGGATCTTGCCCGGCTCGGCATCCGAGGCCGGGTCCAACTCGGTTGCCTGGTTGGCCGCCAGATGGCCGAGCACGCCGCGGGCGATCTCCGGGTCGAGCCAGAGCGTTTGCAGCGCGGTGATAAGGGCGTCGCGGCCGAACACGGTGCTGAACCATGGGATGCCGGCATAGGGATAGGGGCCTTCGGGTTTGTCGGTCATCAGCATGTAGAGATCGGAAATGCTGCGGCGGGCGGCCTCGTTGAAGATCTCGTTCGAGGTTACGATCGACGCCGCGCGCGAAGACGAGGCGCGCAATGCCCGGCGGGCATCCCGCAAGGCAAAAAAGAACGAGCGGTAGCCGGTCTTGTCGGTTTGCGCCGCCTGATCGCAGCCGATCTCGATGAACAGCGACCGGCTTTCGTGCGGCGCCAAGTGGAGGTCATAGACGGCAAGGTCGCTGCCGAGCCTATTCGGCTGCGGGTCGAAGGAAAGCCGCGTCAGTCGTTTCTTGCTGTCCAGGCCGATATAGGAGAGGAGGATGGAACCCTGCTCGATGACCGCCGGAAGATGGCGGCCTTTTCTTGCCCTCACGGTGCCGCGGACCTCGAACAGGTCGGCAAAGTCTGCTGCGAATGCGATCTCGATGCGAATGTGCTGCGGCCGCTCGTCATAATTTTTGACGGTCAGCCGCTCGTAGCAGTTTGCCATCCACAGGAAGCGCGACCGGCGCAGATGGATGAGGTCATGCTCCAGGATGAGCCTGCCCTTGCCGTCGAAGAGGTCGGGATTGGTCAGGTCGCAGGTGAGCGTTGCGTTGTCGTCGCGCAATGTCGCCGACAGCAACATCGGGCGCTTCCCGTTGATCGACAGGTAGAGGTGAGAAAGATAGCGCGTATCGCGGTGGAAGAGGCCTTCAGGACTTCCCGGGCCGGAGAGCGCGTCGCCGTTGTGATCGAAGACGGCGAAGGTATCGCCGTGCTTCAGGGTGCGTGGCCGCCGCTCCTGCAGCGATGCGGCGGCGGGAATGAAGAATTGCGCGACCGGTGCGCCTGGGCCGGCCACCATCCCGGTCGGGTTGTCCGCGGAGGCGATCGACATGGCTTCTCCTCAAGTTTTCAGGCTACCACCTGCAGATCGAGCGCCTGGCCGGTTGACCGGCGGACACGTGCGGCCTTGGTGCGGACGCCTGGCAGATTGCGATAGAGTTCGAGATAGTCCCGTGCCATTCGTTTGGCCGTGAAGCGTTTCTCGAATGTGCCGCGCACTTTTCTCCGATCCATCCGCAACGCCCATTCGACATTTTCGGCCGCCTCGGTCACGCTGTCGACCAGAATGCCGGAAACGCCGTCGTCGATCACCTCCGGGACGGAGCCGCAGCGGAAGGCGATAACCGGAGTGCCGCAAGACATGGCCTCGATCATCACCAGCCCGAAAGGCTCCGGCCAATCGATGGGGAAGAGCAGGGCGACGGCATTGCCGAGGAAAGCCGCTTTCTGGTGCTCGTTTATCTCGCCGATGAATTCGACATTCGGATGGCGCTTGACCATTGGCTCGATCACCGTCTCCCAATAGGCCTTGTCGGCGTTGTCGATCTTGGCCGCGATCTTGAGCGGCATGCCGACCTTTGCCGCGATCTCGATTGCACGATCCGGCCGCTTCTCCGGCGAAATACGTCCGAGGAAGGCGAGGTAGTTGCCTTGCGGTGTTGCGGTAAAGGGGAGGAGGGTGGCGGGCAGGCCGTGATAGACGGTTCCGGACCACCTGACCTTGGGCATCGGGCAGCGCTGATCGTTGGAGATCGAGACCAGCGGAATATCCGGAAAAGCCTGATAAAAGGGATGCAGGTCCGGCAGGTCGAGGCGACCATGCAGGGTAGTCACCGTGCGGTCGGCAAAATCGCGGATCAGCGGGAAATGCAGCAGGTCGATATGAAAATGGAGAACATCAAATTCGGACGCCCGGCGGCGGATCTCTTCCAGCATGACCATTTGATGCGGCAGGTGGTCCCTGACGGCCGGGTTGAGCCGCAGTGCGAGTTGCGAACAGGCGACCAGTTTCGCGTCCGTGACGGAATCGGCGCTGGCAAAGAGAGTGACGTCGTGACCCTGGGCGACAAGTTCTTCGGTAAGATAAGAAACGATGCGCTCGGTCCCTCCGTAAAGCTTCGGCGGAACGCTTTCGGCGAGCGGTGCGATCTGAGCGATCTTCATCGGCAAAACCTCCTCGTGAGAGCAGTGAGTCGTCGGCAAAAATCATGTCCGCGCCCGTCGGGACGGCGCGCGGCGGATTGGAATATTCAGGTTTCAAACAACTGGCGGCGCCGTCCGTTCCAGTAACTGCACGATCCAAGACGGTGACGGAGCCGTCGGTTCCGTCTCTTTCTGCGGTCGCTCCTGCTCGGCTCCACGAAAACTCGCTGAGTCTGCGCGCCAAGGGGCTCACAGCCGCCGTCGAGCGCTTTCAAGACATCGAGTATTTCGTCATAAGTGACGACGGTTTCCATGCCCGGATAGCGGCGCAAGGACGGCATGGATTCGATGGCGGATATGTCGGAAACCCATGATGCGAGGTTCGCCCGCTTCTCGTCCCTGCCGATATGTTCGGCCGCCAGCACGTCCCGCGGGTGATCGAAATGCGAAGCCGGATGCAGCAGATGGGGGGCGCTGGTTGCCGCTCCGGCCTGCTCCGATGCGGTATTCTCGGGATTTTCCTTTCTCATCGTGTGACCCCGTTGCTGGAGATGGCGATTTCGCCGGTCGTCGATTTGTTCGTGGAGCGGGTCGGCCCGCCCTGGGACAGGGCGGGCCGGATCATCACTCAGAAATCGATGCCGGCCCCTGCGGGCATGGCAGGAGCAGCGTCCTTTTTCGGCTTTTCGGCAATCATGGCTTCCGTGGTCACGAGCAGGCCAGCCACGGAGGCGGCGTCCTGCAGTGCTGCACGGACGACCTTGGCCGGATCGATGACGCCCTGGGCATAAAGGTCGCCATATTCGCCGGTCTGGGCGTTCCAGCCGTAGGAGAACTCGCTCTTCTCGCGCAGCTTGCCGACGATCACGGAACCTTCGGCGCCGGCATTCTGGGCAATCTGGCGAACGGGTGCCTCGATCGCGCGGCGGACGATTTCGACGCCGACCCGCTGGTCCTGGTTGGCGGTGCTAAGATTGTCGAGTGCCTTGACGGCGCGCAACAGTGCCACGCCGCCGCCCGGCAGGATGCCCTCTTCGACGGCGGCCCGCGTCGCGTGCAGCGCATCGTCGACGCGGTCCTTCTTTTCCTTCACCTCCACTTCCGTCGAGCCGCCGACGCGGATCACGGCAACGCCGCCGGCCAGCTTGGCCAGACGTTCCTGCAGCTTTTCGCGGTCGTAGTCGGAGGTCGTCTCGTCGATCTGGGCGCGGATTTGGGTCGTGCGGCCGTCGATCTGTGCCTTGGAGCCGGCGCCGTCGATGATGGTGGTGTTCTCCTTCTCGATCGCCACCTTCTTGGCCCGGCCCAGCATGTTCAGCGTGACGTTCTCGAGCTTGATGCCGAGGTCTTCGGAGATGACAGTGCCGCCCGTCAGGATGGCGATGTCTTCGAGCATAGCCTTGCGGCGGTCGCCGAAGCCCGGAGCCTTGACGGCAGCGATCTTGAGGCCGCCACGCAGCTTGTTGACGACGAGCGTTGCAAGAGCTTCGCCTTCGACGTCTTCAGCGATGATCAGCAGCGGCTTGCCGGACTGAACCACGGCTTCAAGAACCGGAAGCATGGATTGCAGGTTGGAGAGTTTCTTCTCGTGGATCAGGATATAGGGATCCTCGAGTTCCACCCGCATCTTGTCCTGGTTGGTGACGAAATAGGGTGACAGGTAGCCGCGGTCGAACTGCATCCCTTCGACGACTTCGAGTTCGGTTTCGGCGGTCTTGGCTTCCTCGACCGTGATGACGCCTTCGTTGCCGACCTTTTCCATGGCTTCGGCGAGATACCGGCCGATTTCGGCATCGCCGTTGGCCGAGATGGTACCCACCTGGGCGATCTCGGAATTGTTCGAGATCTTGCGGGCGTTGGACTTCAGTTCCTTGACGACCGCATCGACGGCAATGTCGATTCCGCGCTTCAGATCCATCGGGTTCATGCCGGAAGCGACGGCCTTTGCACCCTCCCTGACGATCGCCTGGGCAAGCACGGTCGCGGTCGTCGTGCCGTCACCGGCCAGATCGTTGGTCTTCGATGCCACTTCCCGCAGCATCTGGGCGCCCATGTTCTCGAACTTGTCGTCCAGTTCGATTTCCTTGGCGACCGATACGCCGTCCTTGGTGATGCGGGGCGCCCCGAATGACTTGTCGATCACGACGTTGCGGCCCTTCGGCCCAAGCGTCACCTTCACGGCATTGGCCAGAATATCGACCCCATGCAGCATGCGTTCACGGGCATCGGTATTGAACTTGACTTCTTTCGCAGCCATTTTTCACTCCTCGATTAGGCAGCTTGCTTGACTGATGGATGGTGTTCTCAGGCGGCTTTCTTCTGCTCGGCCCGGGCCTCGATAATGCCCATAACGTCGCTTTCCTTCATGATCAGCAGGTCCTCGCCGTTGATCTTGATCTCGGTGCCGGACCACTTGCCGAACAGGATTCGGTCGCCAACCTTGACGTCGAGCGCCTGGACCTGCCCGGCGTCGTTGCGGGCGCCAGGGCCGACGGCGATGACCTCGCCTTCCTGCGGCTTTTCCTTGGCAGTGTCGGGAATAATGATGCCACCCTTGGTCTTTTCTTCCGATTCGACCCGGCGGACGAGAATGCGATCATGAAGCGGTCGGAACGACATGTTTTCCTCCAATGGACAAACAGTGATGACGTTGTTCCCCTGACCGGACCGGATGCCAGTCCGGGCGGGTGCAAAACCTCGCACGAGCATTTTGCGCGACATGATCTGGTTTTCCGGTTTTTCGATTTCAAGAGGGCGAAGACGAAAAATCAGCACTTCGTGCGGGTGGCTGCTAAGATCCTGATAAGGAACGGAAATCAGAGCCGGGCGTTTAGGAATCGGTCGATGACCTGTAAAAGATCAGGCCAATTTTCGAAAGTCATTGAACGGAGATGAAGCATGCAATTTTCATCGGATCTGGAGCGGCAGCTGAACGGCTACGGTCTCACGACGGCGCATATTCTCTACCACATTCCAGACTTCGAATCCGTCCTGCAAACCTATGTCTGGCAGGATTACGATCTGGCGCCGGGATTTCCCGAGATGCAGAAATTTCTGGATTTCTGGCAGGCCAATCTAGACGGGCCACTGCATTCCGTTCGTTTTGCCCATCAGCGCCTGATCGGACCGAATGAGTGGCGTCGGGTCGAAGGCGAGTTCCAGCTGCACTGAGACTTGACCGTTTCCGTCCTGCTTGCAGCGCCTAGAAAAGCCCCGACATCAGCCGCCTGTAGTCCTCTTCGGGCGGGCCGTAGGCGTCGTGCGCGAATTCCTCCATTGCAGGCCTGTCCCGGATGGTGATCATCCCTCGCTGCGAGCGGATGAACAAATTGCCCTCAAGGATGTGCAGTGAACTGGTCACGCTGGGGCGCCGTACGGCCAGCATCAGAGAAATGAAGTCGTGGGTAAGGGGTATCTCATTTCCCATCGATCGGTCGTGGCACATCAGCAGCCAGCGGGCCAGCCGTTCATCCACGCCATGGACAGCGTTCGACAATGCGGTATAGGCCACCTGAGCCGTGAACGCTTCGACGGCGCGCAACATGAGCTTTGCAAAGTTCGTGTTTTCCTCTTGGAGGCTGACGAACTGTGGAAGCGTCATCCTATAGGCCTCGCCTGCCACCTGCATGTTGCAGTCGAACAGATTGACGCTGCTTCCCATGGCCGCGGACGTTGGGAAGAACCCTTCGTTGCCGAATATGCCCGCTTCGGTCCTTTGTCCTTCCGGTGAAACGGCAACCATCGACGCAATGCCGTCCGTGGGGAAATAGACATGTTCGATGTGTTCATGGCGCGTGCCCATTGGGGTGCGGCGCGGCAGATCGATATGCTCCAGATAGTGTTTTACCTGCTCGAAGTCGGTACTTGGCAGCGATGCAAGGAGCTTGTTGCGCATGGATGTTTGAGAAATTGCCGTCATGGTTCTCTTGGCCGGTGTTGGGCAAGAGTAGCCACTCTCAATCGTCTACGCCCTGAGAATTCACCAGACGATATTGGCAGTATACAAGCTTCTGAATACCGCGGTAGTTTGGTACGCCAGCGGACATTCCATCACCGTAACGCCGCCAGCTCGAAGTATTGTTCTGTGGGCTTGGGGCTTAAGTCCCGTAGACAATCCTAACATACTATATATGTTCATATCATTATCAAACGATGTGCTTTGGCGGGAGGAGCTAGTCGCGACCCTGGAGCACCCGAATGCCGAAATTCTTCCTTCACCTGAATTATTTGTCTACGATCGTGATCGAGGATCCTGACGGCTCGGACCTTCCCGATCTTCAAGCCGCGACCACGGAGGCGACCCGAGGCATCCGCGATCTCGCCGCAGACTGTCTTCGCGGCGGTGGGCAGTTTGGTCTTCGCAGTATTCGTGTCTGCGACGCAGCGGGAGACCTTCTTTCGGAAGTCACGGTTCATCAGGCGCTCGCCGGCATCATTCCCCGGTGCGGTTGAACCTCCGCCGGCGGCTTGGGCGGCCAGGTTCTCCGCGACCGAGTGAAGGCTGACGCCCGTCGGCCGGCCGGCAGCTCTGATCATCCCCCCAGGCCAAAACGCGGATGCGTGAGCGTCCGCTCGATTCCGCGTAGCTCCGCCAGCCCCTTGAGCCGCCCGATGGCAGGATAGCCCGGCTGCGCACCGCGGGTCAGGTCGTCGAGGATTTCCTGTCCGTGATCCGGCCGCATCGGGATGCGATGATCCTCGCGGCCTTCCCCGCGCCGACGGGCCTCTTCCGAAAGCAGCGCGGCGATCACGGCAACCATGTCCGTCGCGCCTTCCAGGTGCTCGTCCTCGAAGAAAGAGCAGGGGACGGTGTCGGTGTCCCGCCTCACATTGCGCAGATGCACGAAATGGATGCGGTCGGCAAAGCGCGAGGCGATGAAGGGCAGATCGTTGTCGGCCCTTGCGCCGAGCGAGCCGGTGCAGAGCGTGACGCCACTGGCCCGCGCGCCGACCTGGAACAGCATATGTGCGTAATCGGCTTCGGTCGACAGGATGCGCGGAAGGCCGAGCAACGGCCAAGGCGGGTCATCACCATGGGCGCAGATGTTGATGCCGACTTCTTCCGCCACGGGCGTGACTTCCGTCAGGAAATCGACGAGGTTCTGTTGAAGTCGTGCCCGGTCGATACCCTGGTAGGATCGAAGCTTTTCCAGCAGCTGGTCGAGCGTATAGCCGTCCGCCGAGCCCGGCAGCCCCGCCCCGATGTTCTTGCCCAGGGCTGCGATCTTTGCATCCGCCATTTCGGAAAACCGCTCCGCCGCATCCTCCTGCAACCATTCCGGATAATCCCTGGAAGCCTCGGGACGTCTGAGGATATGGATATCGAAGGCGGCAAAATCGGTCAGGTCGAACCGCATGGCCTTGGCGCCATGGCGGGTGTCCCAGCGCAGGTCCGTGCGTGTCCAATCGAGGATCGGCATGAAGTTGTAACAGACCGTGCGGATGCCGGAGACCGAGAGATGCCGCAGCGTTTCCTGCCAGTTGGCGATATGGCGCTTCCAGTCGCCGGTCTGCGTTTTGATGTCTTCGGAAACCGGAACACTCTCCACGACATCCCACACCAGGCCGCCAGCCTTGATCTCCTCGTGCCGCCGGGCGATCTCGTCGGCCGGCCAGACCTCGCCGGTCGCGATGTGGTGGAGCGCCGAAACGATGCCTTCCGCGCCGGCCTGGGCCGCATCTCTCACGCTCACTTTGTCGATCGGGCCGAACCAGCGCCACGTATGTCTCATATCTCGTCCTTCATGGATTTTTCGGTCGGCTGGTTTTCGGTCTGCCCGAATGTGATCTGCACCTTGCAGGCCTTGGAACGATCCGCAGCCTGCTCGAAAGCCGCGGTCACCGCATCCAGCGGGAAGCTGTGCGAAATGATCGGCCGCACGTCGATACGCCGCCTGGCAATCAGATCGACAGCCTCGGCGAATTCGGTATGGAAGCGCTGCGAGCCGCGCCAGACGATCTCCTTGCCGACCAGCGCATTGAGCGGGATGGTCATGTCACCCGTCACGCCGACCTGGACGAGGGTTCCGCGCGGCTTGATCGCGGCAAATGCCGATCGCAGGGCCGCACCTGAAGCCGAGCATTCGAACACCACGTCGAAGCTGCCCTTGTTCTCCTGGAAGGGAAGAAGCCCGTCCGGATTGGAGATCACGTTGATCGTCTCGGTCGCCCCCATGGACGGCGCGCGCGACAGTGCCGCATCGGCCAGATCCGTCACCACGATACTGGCGGCGCCGGCATGCCGGGCCGCGGCGACCGTCAGAAGTCCAATCGGACCTGCGCCCGTCACCAGCACGTTGCGACCCGACAGATCCCCGGCCTGGGCGACGGCATGCAGGCACACGGCAAGCGGTTCCGCACAGGCGGCCTCGCCGGCCGTCACATCCTGTCCCACCGGATGGCACTGGATCGCCGGGACGACCAGCCTCTCGCGGAACATGCCGTTTTCGTGCGGCAGGCGCATCGCCGAGCCCATGAAACGCATGTCGAGGCAATGGATCGGCTGGCCGGTCCGGCAGTATTGGCAATGGCCGCAGGGCTGCGACGGATTGACCGCAACCAGTTGCCCGAGCTCGAGCCCGGACACCCCTGCGCCCAAGGCTTCCACGAAGCCGGAAGCCTCGTGGCCGGCGATGATGGGTTCGCGAACCCGCACCGGCCCGAATCCGCCATCCTGATAGTAGTGGAGATCGGAGCCGCAGATGCCGCCCGCCGCCATTCCAAGCAGCACGTTGCCTGGACCGAGGTCGGGGGCATCCAGCGTCTCCACTCGGAGGTCACGCTGAGCGTGAAGGCGGGCAACGCGCGTCTGCATCGCACTGATACCTTTCGTTCAAGAGGCGCCGGTCCACCGCACATGGACCTGGACGGTTATCGGATGAGGCCCAGCTGGGTTGGCAGCCAAAGCGTGATGGCCGGGATGAAGGTGATAAGGCCGAGTGCAATGAACAGCGGGATCATCCAGGGCAGGATGGCGAGCGCCGTTCGCTCCACCGACAGTTTGGAGATGCGGGAGAGGACGAAGAGCACCATGCCCACCGGCGGAGTCAAAAGGCCGATCATCAGGTTGAGGGTGATGATGAGACCGAGATGCACCGGGTCGATGCCGTAGCGTGCGGCCACGGGCATCAGGATCGGCACCAGGATGCTGATGGCGGCGATCGTATCGAGGAAGGCGCCGACGATCAGGAGCAGAATGTTGACGATGATCAGGAAGGTCCACCAGCTGTCCGTCAGGCTGAACATGAAGTTGGAGAACAGCTGCGCGGCCTGGCTGACCGTCAGCAGCCAGGCGAAGATGGATGCCGCGGTGACGATGAACAGAACGGAGGCCGTGGTTTCGATCGTGTCGAAGGATGCCTTGGCCAATGCCCTTAGCGTCATGGTGCGATAGCGCACCAGGCCGAGGAAGAGCGACCAGAGGACCGCAGCGACGGCGGCTTCGGTGGGCGTGAACCAGCCCATGGTCATGCCGCCGATCAACAGGACAGGCGTCATCAGGGCCATGACGGCGGAAAAGTCGAAGTACCAGTCCAGCGCCACCAGAAACGCAAGCCCGATCAGCACCGCGACATTGACCGACAGGCCCGCCAGGATCATCAGGTAGACGGTGGCAGGAAAGGCAAGCACGATGGCCACTTCGAGCGAAGCGCC
Organism: Neorhizobium sp. T6_25; assembly: GCF_002968555.1. Classification (NCBI taxonomy): domain Bacteria; kingdom Pseudomonadati; phylum Pseudomonadota; class Alphaproteobacteria; order Hyphomicrobiales; family Rhizobiaceae; genus Neorhizobium; species Neorhizobium sp. T6_25. Next base: position 269,654 of record NZ_PVBL01000001.1, on the reverse strand, counting down.
GAGCAACTGTTTCAGCTCGAAGGGCGTATCGGAGCCCCAGCCCTTGCGTTTGGCGAAAATATAGACGGTGAGCATCATCAGCGATGTCATCACGATGCCGGGGATGATGCCCGCCATGAACAGGGCGCCGATCGACGCATTCGCCATCATGCCGTAGATGACGAAAGGCAGCGACGGGGGAAAGATCGGGCCGAGCGTTGCCGATGCCGCGGTGACGCCGACGGCCGCCTCGACCGGATAGCCGTGGTCCTTCATGGCTTTGATTTCGATCGTGCCGATACCGGCAGCATCTGCCAGCGCCGTTCCGGACATGCCGGAAAAGACGACCGAGCCGATGATGTTGACCTGGGCCAAGCCGCCCTTCATCCAGCCGACGAGCGACAGTGCGAAGCGATAGATGCGGCCCGTCACGCCGGCAATGTTCATGAGGTTGCCGGCCAGGATGAAGAACGGCACGGCAATCAGCGGAAAACTTTCGACGCCGGCGATCATGCGCTGGGCGGCGATGATGTCGGGAGCCACGCCGTAGATCACCAGGTAGAGCAGCGAGGCGACAGCCATGGACACGGCGACCGGCGAGCCGATCATTAGAAGGACGAGGAATGATCCGATCAGAAGCAGCATGTCAAATTCCCCCCGCGTGAATGTCGTCCTGCGCCTGCTCGCGCACGGACTTGGTGCCGGTCAAGTCCTTGATCAGGTTGTGGGCGGACCGCAGGAACATCAGGGCGAAAGCTGCAAAGACGGTGTAGAAGACGATGCCGCGCGGCAGGTCGACCGTGACCATTCGCTCCTCCCCGACAATCTCGAGATAGCGCCACATCAGCCATGTGATATAGGCAAAGAAGGCAATGCTGATCGCATCGACCACCAGTTCCAGGAGCCTTCCGGCCCGCTTCGACAGGAAACGGTAGAGCAGATCGACATGAATGTGCCGAACCGTTCGCACGCACATCACGGAGCCGAGAAATACCACCACGACAAGGCAGTTGGCAGCGATTTCCTCCGTCCATGCAAAGCTGTCGTTCAGCACGTAGCGTGTGAAAAATTGCAGGAATACCGATAGACCCATGGCCCAGAAGACCGCAAGCGTCACCCAGTCCTCAATGGCATAGGGAGACAGGTCAACGGGCGCTGCTTCTTCCTCAAAGGCATGCGCCATTTCTTCCACGCTTATCGGCGCGTGCGAATGCTCCGTCATCGGGTCCACTCCGTTCAGTGAAAAATCGCAAGAGGTTGCCCCGACGCGTTGCACGCCGGGGCTGGGATCGTCACTTCAACGCGCGGATGGCTTCCCAGTCGGCCTTTTCGTAGCCGAAGTCCTCGAGCTTCACTTTGTCGATGACGTTCTTCTCGAAGTCTGCCTTGTCGATGTCGGTAACGGTAAGGCCCTTCTTCTTGAATTCATCGACGAGCGCCTTTTCGCGGGCTTCGATGGTCTTCGTCGTGCGGGCTGCGGCTTCAAGCATCACATCCGTGAAGATCTTCTTGTCTTCGTCGGAAAGGCTGGCCCAGCGGGTCTTGGACACCACGGTATTCAGATGATCGACGATGTGGCCGGTCAGCACGATGTTCTTCTGAACCTCGTAGAACTTCTTGGCCTCTATCGTCGTCAGCGGATTTTCCTGGGCTTCCACCGTGCCGTTCTGCAGCGCCAGGTAGACTTCCGCAAAAGCAATCGGCGTGGTGTTGGCACCGCAGGCGCGCGGCATCGCCAGATAGGCCGGAACATCCGGTACGCGCATCTTCAGGCCCGCCATATCGGCGCATTTCGAAATCGGGCGATTGGATGTGGTGTGGCGCGTTCCATAATAGCTGAGAGCGACGATGTGGTTGCCCGTCTTGTCTTCGTAACCCTTGGCGAGCTTCTTGAAGACGTCGCTCTTCGTGTAAGCCAGAAGATGGCTCGGGTCGCGGAAGATATAGGGATAATAGGTGACGCCGATTGGCTTGTGGTCACGCGCCGCAAAGCTGGAGCCGGAGATGATGATGTCCACGGTGCCGAGCTTGAGGCCCTGGTTGATGTCGGCTTCTTTTCCAAGCTGTGAAGCCGGATAGACGTCGATCTTGTAGCGGCCATTGGTCCGCTTGGCGATCTCGCCGGCAGCCCAGACTGAGTCGGTGTGGAAAGGCTCGGGTGTCTCATAGACATGAGCCCATTTCAGCACGGTCTCGGCATGTGCCGAAAGCGTCGATGCAACGATAACTGCGGCGGCGCCCAGTAATGTTTTCAGTCGGTGTTTCATTCTTTCCTCCCAAGTGAAACGGAACTGTATGGTCGACCCGGCCGCAATGGCGGACGGTCAGTCTTCTCTGGTCGGCTCCTCCTCGAAGCTTTCCGAGAATCTCTTTTGCGCCAGCGTCAGGTGACGACGCATGGCCTCGCGCGCCGCGGCAGGGTCCCCCGCGGCGATGGCGTCACGAATGACACGGTGCTCCTCGAGCGCCAGCTTCCATGTGTGCGGTCCCTCGAAGTAGCTGGCGAGCTTGGTGAAATAAGGCGACATCCGCGTATCGTAGATCAGCCCCGTGAAGTGCTTCAGCGCCGAATTGCCGATGATGTCGGCGATCGCCGTATGAAAATCGCGGTCGCAGGCAAGAGCGACCGGGCCGTCGTTCAACGACTGCTCCATGCGCTCCAGCAGCAGATCGATGCGGGCAATGCCGTCGGGCGTCACGAGACGCGCGGCCTCTTCCGCGATGCCGCTTTCGATCAGGCAGCGCGCCTGAAGGATTTCGAGGGGGCCGCCGCCTTCGTCGTTCGGCAGGACACCGGTAGGCTGTTTCGAGGCGCTGCTGATGTAGACGCCGGATCCCATCCGGATCTGGATCCGACCTTCGACCTCAAGCACGATCAGTGCCTCGCGGACTGTCGGCCTGGAAACGGAAAACCGCTCGGCAAGCTCCCGTTCGGGCGGAAGCCTCGAACCCGGCTTCAGCTCCCCCGTGTCGATCAGCACACGAATCTGTTCCGCGACCTGGCGATAAAGCCGGCGCGGCTCCAAAGCCACGAACATCGAAATCCTCCGAGCGCATCACTCCCTTGATGCGCAGGCGGTCAGATTGTCTGACCAATTTCTACTATGAGTGAATTGGAAAATCTGTCAAGCCGGAGGTGGCCGGAAACTGGATTTCATTCCGCCCGCGGTGTTTCGGTTCTCAACGCCGCAATCAGCATTTCCACGAATGCAGAGACTTTGGGCGGACGGAAGCGTGCAGCCGGATAGACCGTGAACACGCCGCCCGAGGGCAGCTGCCAATCGGGCAGGACGTGAACCAGGCGCCCGCTGGCCAGTTCAGCGTTCGCGAGGAAGTCCGGCAGGACCGACAGTCCGCCACCTTGCCTTGCAGCTTGCATGACCGCCGGCGTGGTATTGATCGCGATCGACGCCTTGAACCGCACCGTCAATGTCTCCTGATCGCCGCGCGTGAACCTCCACTCCAAAGGTTCTCGCAGCGCGTTGTTGGCAACAAAGGGCAGGGCGGGCAAACCGGCGAGCCCATCCAGTTCCGCTATTCTGCCGGCAAGCTGAGGCGGACCGATCAGATATTGCCGAAACGAGCCGATCCGCCTGGCCTGCAGGCTTGAGTCGGTCAGCCACCCGACACGAATGGCGAGGTCCATGTTGTCGGCGACCAGATCGACCATCTTGTCGCTGAGGTTCAGTTCGACCTTGCAATCCCGATAACGGGCCGTGAAGGCGGTGACCACCGGCACGATGACCGAGGTGCCATAGTCATAGGGTGCCGTGATCCTCAACAGGCCTTTGGGTTCTGACCTGGCCTGCGCCAGTTCCGCCAGCGCATCCTCGGCCTCTCTGAGGATCGATACGCATCGGGCGTGAAACATCCGGCCCGCCTCGGTGGGCTGGAGACGCCGCGTGGTGCGCATCAGCAACGTCGTGCCGACCTCCTTTTCCAGCCTTGCAACCTGCTGGCTGACGACCGCCTTGGTAATGCCGAGATACTCGGCCGCCCGGGTGAAAGACCCTGCATCGATGACAGCCACAAAATAGGCGAGCCGATTGAGGTTGGTCGCATGCTGCATGAAAGCTTCTCCTGTGATTGTCAGCTCTTAGCATACATTCTGTCGTGTTTGTTGGTCTTCCTGGTTCTATTTCGTCATGTCATTTACGGCTTCACAAGGAGCGCGGCATGAACGGCAGGATCACATCCCCTATCTGCTGGACCCGGTGCCGGGAGCAGACCGGCATCCCGTCAGGTTGCCAGCCGAGTCGCCATAACCGGAATTCCAGAGACTGAACGCAACACCAGGAGACAGCCATGTTCACAAGGAGAACGATCATGAAAACCACTCTCGCCGCAGGCGCCACCGCAGTCTTTGCGCCCGCGGGTCTCGGCCATGCCGCCACCGGCCTGACGTGGAAGCACTTTCCTGCCGGACAGAGCGGTTTCTTCCGCAGTCCCGTCCTGGTCTCCGGCGCAACGGAAGCCATATTGATCGACGGCGGCTTCACGCTCGCCGACGGCAAGGCCGTCGCCGAAGCGATCAAGGCCACCGGCAAGACACTCACCACGATCTATGTCAGCCAGTCCGATCCAGACTACTATTTCAGTCTTGGCCCGATCAAGGCTGCCTTCCCGGGTGCCAAGGTTATCGCGGCCTCGGCCACTGTCGCGGCCATCAAGAGCAGTGTCGAGAAGAAGCTTGCTGTGTGGGGGCCGCAGCTCAAGGAGAATGGCCCGCAGGCGCTGGCCGACGTCGTCATGCCGGAAACCTTTGACGGCAAGACGCTGACGGTTGACGGCGAAATCGTCGAGATCGTCGACGCGGAAGGTTTGTCCAATCGCCGCTATCTCTTCGTCCCGTCGCTGAACGCCGTATTCGGCGGCGTGATGATCTTTAACGGTGTTCACGTCTGGACGGCCGACACCAACAGCGCCGAATTGCGGGCCGCTTGGATCGCCAATCTCGAGAAGATCGCAGCGCGCAAGCCGGCGATCGTGGTCGCGGGCCATATGACGCCGGAAGCACCGAGCGACCTGTCAGGCGTCGCCCATACCATCGCCTATTTGAAGGCGTTCGAGGAAGAACTGGCAAAGGCCAAGGGTTCGGCCGGGCTCAAGGCGGCGATGGAAGCACGCTTCCCGGGCCTCGGCATGGGCATCGCGCTCGACATCGGCTCCAAGGTCGCCACCGGCGAAATGAAGTGGGGCTGACCGGCAACGAGTGCAAATCCCGATTCCATCCCCGCCCTGATAGGGGGTAGGTGGTCTCAAGACAAGGGTCGCAATCTCAATTGCGGCCCTTGCATCTGACGGGATCCGCGTGCGCTGGCAGCAGCACTTTCAGCTTCGACATCCGGGTGCTAGACGCTGGATTTTGCGTCTGAAGGATATTCCCATGAAGAAATTGATTCGCCTGCTGCTGACGGTCGTCCTTGCAATCGTTGTTCTTGCCGGTTTCCGCTGGCATCGCTATGTCACCAATACCGACAGCCCCTATGATGAAGTCGGCATCTCGCTCAATAGCGCCATGCCCGGTCCGATCAACAGCTGGGGATGCGCCAGGCTCAAGGCCACCTTTGCGGGCTCCTTGCCCCCCTACGGCTGTGCCGCAGGCAATGCGACGCAGTGGCGGTAGCCAGCCGCACCAGTCGCGTCGAAGCCGGCGATCCCCCTTGATCGGCAGCAATCTGAACAATGCCGAGACGCCAAGCGTCTCGGCACACATCAACTCAAGGCGATAAACTTCCAGCAGATTCCCAACACTGCTGACCCGAGAAGCGTCGCGATGACCGACAGGCCAAAGCGGAAGATGGATATGGCGGCGATGGCCGTCAAAACGAGCGAGGGCAGAATAACCGAGCTCAAGACAGGAATATCCATCGACCACGGACCCGCCGATATCTGCTGAACCTCGCCAAACAGGACGTGCAGGCCGAACCAGACCGCGAGGTTGAGAATCACGCCAACGACGGCCGCCGTAATTGCCGACATTGCCCCCGTCAGGGCGGTATTGCCCCGCATCTTTTCAATGAACGGGGCGCCTGCGAAGATCCACAGGAAGCTTGGCAGGAACGTGACCCAGGTCGTCAGGATGGCGGCGAGGGTGGCTGCGGTCAGGGGATTGATCGCTCCCGGATCACGATGGCCCGCAAGAAACCCGACAAATTGCGTCACCATGATCAATGGCCCGGGTGTCGTCTCTGCCATGCCGAGTCCGTCGAGCATTTCGCCCGGACGGAGCCAGCCGAACTGCTCGACGGCCTCCTGCGCGACATAGGCGAGCACGGCATAGGCGCCGCCGAAGGTGACGACGGCCATCTGGCTGAAAAATAGGCCGATCTGCGAAAATACGTTGTCACGGCCGAGCGTCAGCAGCAGAACGGCGACTGGAAGGAGCCACAGCGCCGCAAGGACGCCTGACGTCTTCAGCGACCAGGCCAGGTTCGATCGTGCATGGAGGGGGATGTCTTCGCCGAGAACGGAGTCCCGATCTTCCAGGATTTTGCCGGAACCGGATTTGTGCCCGCCGCCGACCCTGAACGCCGCGACCCCGGCACGGCCACCCAAATATCCGATGGCACCCGCGCCTATGATGATCAGTGGAAACGGCACGTGAAGGAGGAAGATCGCGACAAACGCGACGGCGGCGATCGCCACCATCACCTTGTTCTTGAGCGCGCGGCCACCGATCCGGAAGACCGCCTGAATGACGACCGCGAGCACCGCGCATTTCAGGCCGAAGAACATCCCCTCAATGGCGGTCACGTCACCGAAGAGGACGTATATGTAGCTCAGCGCCAGGATCGAGATGAAACCGGGTAGAACGAATAGAAGGCCGGCAATCACGCCGCCCTTGGTTTTGTTGAGCAGCCAGCCGATGTAGATGGCGAGCTGGTGAGCCTCTGGCCCCGGCAGAAGCATGCAGTAGTTGAGGGCGTGAAGAAAACGATGCTCACCGACCCAGCGTTTCTCGTCGACGACGATCCGGTGCATCACCGCGATCTGGCCCGCGGGACCGCCGAAGCTGAGTGCGGCGACCCGTGCCCAGACCTTGACTGCTTCGGAAAGAGGTACGACATCGCCGCCGGCGACCGGCTGACCGACGGTGAGGTTTTTCGCCGTATCAGTCATGGCCGCTACCCCTTCCTCGGATTGGGCCAGTTATGGGTCTCCTCCGTGGCGTCGCGGCACCAGCGATACATCGCGTCATAGACCAGCAGGCCTGCCTGCAATTGCTCAAGGTCGTCGTTGAACATCCGGGACAATCCGAGCGAGATGGCCAGCAGGCCCTGCACTTCAGGGGCCAGCTCGGGTCGGGCCGTATCGGCGCCCCGCACGATGGTGGCGAGATGCAAAAGCGCGTCGCTCTTCAATCCGAACTCGTCAATCATCACGTCGAAGGTGCACAGTTCACCGCGATGGCTCCAGAAGACGTCCTCGATGTCAAAAGGTGTCGCGTTGAAGCGGTCACCCACCAGCGCCACTTCGCTCGCTGGAACGAACAGAAAGATCGCGGAAGGATCGACGAACCGACGGATCAGCCACGGACAGGCGATGCGGTCTATCTTTGGGCGGGACCTCGTCACCCAGACGGTTCGCCCTTGGACGTCTCGCGAAGGGAGCTTGTCCTCGGGAACGAGAATGCCTTGCGAGTCGCGCCAGGCCTCAAACCCTCCTTCCAGCGTCTCCGCTTGTTTCCCCATCGCGCGCAGGTGTGCCGCAACGCCGTGGCCAAGCTTCTGTCCTCTCTGGCAAAGGACGATGGCAGGGCCCGATATCTCAGGGCCCCATTCGGTGACGCGGCGAAAATCCCGGCGGATCGATCCGGGGATCAACCGGGGATCGCTTCCAAAATCCTCATCGTTGCGGACGTCGATGATCGTCGGCAGGTTTGGCGTGCCGATAATGCGGGCAAGTTTGTCTGATGTGATTTCAAGATATGACGGCATAGCGCGTCCTCCGTTGTTGCGGGTTCATGGACGCGATTCTTCGGCCGTGGCCTCGTGGGGTGATCGCAACCCCATGGCAGAGCATTTGCTTTCTCCAGTCCGGATGTCAAGCGTTTTGCAAAGCCTTTGGGAAATTCCCCTGCCCGAACAGCGACGTGCCCGGTCCAATTCTCCTCAAGGCGCGTCATGGCTGAGACGTCATCTTCCGCGTTGACCCTGGGTATCCCCCGACACTGTCCTTCAGCCGCTTGTGCCTTCGATCAATGTCATAGGCCAGATCACGCGGGGTGTCTGTCCGATGTAATGGGACTGATAGGCTGGCATGACCGACAGCAGATGCTCCGCCAGGCTGATCCCCAGATCACGAAGCGACAATGTAAAGCAGGTCAACGCCGGAGAGAGGAACTGGGTCTGGGGACTGTAGCGACCGATGATCGCAATGTCCTTGCCCGGCTTGACGCCTGCGTCCTCAAGGCCCTTGTAAAGCCCTGTCACCAGGATCTCATTGACCAGGACGATTGCCGACGGGCGTGGAGATCTGGATGCGATCTGGTGTGCCACGGCGTAGCCCCCCGCCTCGCTTGGTTTTGCCCGGAAGATATGATCCTCGCTGAGGACAAGCCCATGTTCCGCGAGTACCTCGCGGCACCGATCGGCGAACAGGTAACCCAGGTTGAGATCGCCATTTGGCCAGATGATCCCGATATCTCTGTGGCCCGCCTTGATCAGCCGTTCGATCGCGACCTCCGCCATGCCTTCAAAGTCCAGATCGATCCACGGCTGGCCGACATCGGTCAGGCTACGGCCGAGCGAGATGAACGGAATGTCGTGCCGATGCAGCAGTTCGAACCGTGCATCATTGCGGCGGGTGGCCGAGAGGACGATGGCATCGGCAAAACCGCGCGCCACGGTGCGTTGCAGATAGGCATAGGGATCTTCGTTGGAAGAGCAGAGCAGGGCAACGAGATCGAGCTTGTGACGGCTAAGGACGGTCTGCACCCCGTCGAAGACGCTCATGAAGAAAGCATCTCCCTGGCTGGTGATTTCCGGGCCAGTCTGCATCATGAAACCGACCACGCCGGTCGTGCCCTTGCGCAGCGAGCGGCCAGACTGGTTTGGCACATAGCCAAGCTTCTCCGCCGCCTCCAGAACGCGCCTGCGGGTTTCCGCATTCACATCCGCCTTTCCATTGAGCGCGCGGGACACGGTGCCAATGGAAATATCGAGGTAATCGGCAAGTTGGCGGATGCCTGTCACAGGGGAGCCTTTCAAGGGTTCGACATACGACCGTAATCGTTTTCGGAAGCAGTATTGACAAAAAAATCGACGCGTTCATAGTGCCGTAAACGTTTACGGATGCACAGGAGGTGCCGTGCCGTAGACATTGCATGGGAGGATGTCGGTGACATACAAGGTCGTTTTGTGTGGCTGCGGAGCCATGGCCAAAGGGTGGCTGCGTGCGCTCCAGTCCACGCCGAAGCTGAGGCAAGCGCTGACCGTCGCGGGTCTGGTCGATCTCGATGTGTCGGTCGCGCAGGCCTTGGCCGCCGAGTTTTCTCTTCAGCCCGTCTCTGTCGGATCCGATCTCACCGCTGTGCTCAGCGAAACCGGTGCAGACATTGTATTCGACGTCGTCATTCCCGCCGCCCGCCATTCCGTCGTGAAGGCCGCGCTTTCTCACGGATGTCATGTGCTGAGCGAAAAACCCATGGCCACCTCGATGGAGGAGGCGACAGACCTCATCCGCGCCGCCGAGGCTGCGGGGCGCATTCATTCCGTCGTGCAGAACCGGCGGTTCATTTCCGGTGTGCGGCGCATGCGGCGCTTCGTCGAGAGCGGCGCGATTGGCGATATCACCGCGATCCATTGCGATTTCTTCATCGCCCCGCATTTCGGCGGCTTCCGTGAGCAGATGGACAATGTCCTGCTTCTGGACATGGCGATCCACACTTTCGACGCAGCGCGCTTCGTTTCCGGCAAGACACCGCTTTCCGTCTACTGCCTGGAAACAAATCCGCCGGGCTCCTGGTATGCCCATGGCGCCAGCGCCAATGCCGTGTTTCAGCTCTCCGACGACGTGGTCTTCACCTATCGCGGCTCCTGGTGCGCCGAAGGCCAACGCACGAGTTGGGAAAGCGAATGGCGCATTGTCGGCTTAAACGGAATGCTGACCTGGGACGGGGAAGACGCCTTCCGCGCCTCGGTTGCGGGAAGCGACAGCGGGTTGCTGCGCGGCGCAATACCGATCGAGGTTCTGCCGCCCGCCCGGGAGGAGGAGACCCACGGCCATGCCAGCGTGATTGCCGATTTCCTCTCGGCGATCGAAACCGGCGGCGTGCCGGAAACCGCGGGACAGGACAACATCAAGAGCCTTGCCATGGTGTTTGGCGCGATTGAAAGCGCCAGGTCCCGGCAAACCATCGACCTTGCAGCATAAGGGCCAGCAATATGACCGGACAGGCAAACCATTCCATCCGCATCGGCACCATGGTCCGCGCCACAAAAGGGCACGCGGCCGAGCGGATTTCCCAAATTGCAGATATGGGCTTTGAAAGCTTCCAGCCCTTTTTCTGGCAGACCACCAACGGCCAGGACATCGCCGAGCTTGGCAAGCGCTGCCGTGAGGCGATCGGCGAGCGGGACATCACCATCTCCACCATCGGCATGTTCGGCAATCCGCTGGAAGAAACGGACCTTGATCTCCAGACGCTTCAGGGCTGGAAGGACTGCATCGACAACGCCCATCATTTTGGCGCCACCTGCGTTGCCGGCTTCACCGGGCGCATCCGCAACAGGCCGCTGCCGGAAAGCCTGCCGCGTTACCGGCAAATCTGGAGCGAGCTTGCCCGTCGCGCCGCCGACAAGGGCATCCGCATTGCCTTTGAAAATTGCGCCATGGACGGCAATTGGGCAACCGGCGACTGGAACATCGCCCATAACCCCGATGCCTGGGAACTTATTTTCAACGAGACGCCGGACGAGCATATCGGGCTTGAATGGGAGCCTTGCCACCAGATGGTCTATCTCATCGAGCCCTTGCCGCAGATCCGCAAATGGGCACGGCGGATTTTCCACGTCCACGGCAAGGATGCCACCATCCGCTGGGACGTGATCCGCGAGCACGGTATCTTCGGAAAACATCCCTTCGTTTTCATGCGTACGCCGGGTTTCGGCGACAGCAACTGGACCGACATTATTTCCGAACTGCGGCTGGCCGGGTGGTCAGGCTCCATCGACATTGAGGGATGGCATGATCCCGTCTACCGGGATGCGCTGGAAATGACGGGCCAGATCCACGCCTTGAACCATCTGAAACAGGCAAGGGGCGGCACATTCGTCGTCGATCCGGTCTGATGCGCAGGCCGGCTGGCCAGAGAAGGAGCTCTGCGCCAGCTGGACGAGAATTGAGAATAACCAAGAAGGAGGAGAACCATGGGTATCCGCAGGACTATGATTTCCATTGCGTTGGCTCTGGCCACTGCGTCATTTGCCGGCATCAGCGCGAGAGCGGAGGATGTGAAGCTCGTTCTCTGGTCGCTGGACCGCGATATCCAGCCCGCGCCGAACCTCATCAAGGAATTCAACGCGCAGAAGAACGGCATCCAGATCGAATATCGCCAGCTTCAGTTCGACGATGTGGTGAGCGAGGCGATGCGCGCCTATTCGACCGGCAAGGCGCCTGATATCATCACCATCGACAATCCCAACCATGCCATGTTCGCGTCGCGCAAGGCCTTTCTGGACCTGACCGACATGATCCGGCAATCCAAGGTGATCAAGCCGGAAAACTATTTCCCCGGCCCGCTGAAATCGGTGACCTGGGACGAAAAATATTACGGGGTGCCGAAGGCGACCAACACGATCGCACTTTATTACAACAAGGATCTGTTCAAGGCCGCAGGTCTCGATCCCGAAAAGCCGCCGCAGACCTGGGCCGAACTGTTGGCGACGGCGAAAAAACTCACCAATCCGTCCAAGAACATCTACGGCCTCACCTTTTCCGCCAAAGCCAACGAGGAGGGCACTTTCCAGTTCCTGCCCTGGGCGCAGATGGGCGGCGCCACCTATAAAACGATCAACAGCGAAGGTGCCGTCAAGGCTCTGACGGTCTGGAAGCAGATGCTGGATGAAAAGCTGGCCTCGCCGGATACGCTGACCCGAAGCCAATGGGATTCGACGGCCACTTTCAATGCCGGAAATGCGGCCATGGCGATTTCCGGCCCCTGGGAAATCGACCGGATGTTAAGCGATGCCAAATTCCAGTGGGGCACGGCACTTCTGCCGGTGCCGAGCGAGGGCGCACAGCGTTCATCCGCCATGGGCGATTTCAACTGGGCGATCTTTTCCAGCACCAAGCATCCGAAGGAGGCCTTCAAGGCTTTGGAATTCTTCGCGTCCAAGGATGTGACCATGTACAAGGATTTCGGCCAGCTGCCGGCCCGCTCCGACCTTCCGGTTCCGCCCACGGGCAATGCCGTGAAGGATTCAGCGCTCGCGACCTTCGTGGAACAGCTGAAATATGCGCAGCCTCGTGGCCCTTCGCCGGAATGGCCGAAAATCTCGAAAGCCGTCCAGGACGCGATTCAGGCAGCCCTGACGGGCCAGATGGAGCCGAAGGCCGCGCTCGATCAGGCGGCCGCGAAGATCAAGTCGATCGGGGGCTGAGACAGCCGCCATCCCGCGGTGACGGCCCGGCACCCACCGCCGGGCCGTCCTCCAGGCTTCAGCGAGGTTTCGATGAAAAGAATGTTCTCCAGCATCACGGATGGCCGTGGCTTCGACCTTGTTCTGGTCGCGGTCCCCTTCACGTTTCTCCTGGCGCTGTCCGGACTTCCGCTGCTCTACAACATCCTGATGAGCTTCCAGGAAGTGGACATGTTCAGCCTTGGCAGCGTCATCCGGCCGTTCGTCGGCTTCAAGAACTATGTGGACCTGTTCACCCAGCCTGAAACCATGTCCATCCTCAGGAACACGATTGTCTTCGTGGTGGGATCGATCACGGGGCAGTTCCTCGTCGGCTTTGCGCTCGCCCTGTTCTTCTGGATCAATTTTCCTGGCGCATCCTGGTTGCGGGGCCTGTTTCTGGTTTCCTGGGTCATGCCCGGCCTCGTCGTCGGCGCCATCTGGAACTGGATTCTGTCGGGCGACTTCGGCGTGCTTAATTTTCTGTTGCAGCAAACCGGCCTCATGAACGGCAATATCTTCTGGCGGTCGGATCCGAATTTTTCGCTCTGGGCGGTCATCCTGGCCAATATCTGGCTTGGCACCTCCTTCAACATGATCCTGCTTGCCACTGGTCTTGCCGCCATCCCGGCAGACCTCTACGAGGCGGCGGAAATGGATGGCGCCAATGCCTGGCAGCGCTTCTGGACCATCACCTTGCCGATGATGCGCTCCACCATCGGCGCCATCATCGCACTCGGGTTGATCTTCACCCTGCAACAGTTCGATCTGTTTGCCGCGATTACCGATGGCGGGCCGAACAATTCCTCCAATGTTGCGCAATATTGGGCTTGGGATCTTTCCTTCCGGCAATATGATTTCGGCAAAGGGGCCGCCATTTCCGTCATCATGACCGTCTTCGTGATGTTTGCCGCAGCCGTCTATGTCCGCTCCACTCGTCACGAGGTGCGCGGATGAGTGACAATGCACGCAACCGGCTGCTGCTCGCCCTGTCCGTCGTGATGGCGGCGGTCTATCTCTTCCCGCTCTACTGGATGTACGTGACGGCGCTGAAAAGCGGTTCGGAAATGTTTGCCACGCCGCCCAGCTTCTGGCCCTGGTCGGCCCAATGGAGCACCTTCGCCTATGTCTGGGAAAGCCGGAATATGGGCCGCTACCTGTGGAATTCCACCGTCATCGCCTTCGGTGCGGTAGCCCTGATCGCGATCCTCGGCACCGGCTGTGCCTATGTGCTGGCGCGCTATCGCAACATCTGGGTGGATGTCGGGCTTTTCCTCATCCTGATGTTTCAGGTACTGCCTGCCTCGCTGATGATAACGCCGATCTTCGTGGGCTTTTCGCAACTGGGACTGCTCGAATATCCGCGCCTTGCCGTTGTCCTGGCGATTACCGCCAAAAGCATGCCCTTCTTCGTCGTGCTTGTGCGCGCAACCTTCATGGCCGTGCCGATGGAGTTGGAAGAGGCGGCGCTGGTGGACGGCAATTCCCGCATCGGCGCCTTCTTCAACATCGTTCTGCCACTGGCGCGCAACGGCATTCTGGTCAGCGCCATCCTCATCTTCATGCAGGCCTTTGGCGAATTCGTCTATTCCAAATCGATGATCCAGGACATCCAGCTCCAGCCGGCCAGCGTCGGGCTCAATTCCTTCATGGGGCCGAACACCAGCGAGTGGAACAACATCATGGCCTACGCCACCATGTACGTGACGCCCATCCTTGCCATCTTCGTTCTGTTGCAGCGTCGCATCGTGTCCGGACTCACATCGGGAGCCTTGAAATGACCCACCAGATCGAACTCTCGGCCGTCAACAAATATTACGGTGCCTATCACGCGCTGAAGGATATCGATCTTTCCATTCGGAAGGGTTCGTTCGTCGCATTGGTCGGCCCATCCGGCTGCGGCAAGTCCACGCTACTGCGCTCGCTGGCGGGGCTCGAGACAATATCGAGCGGCGATCTCATCATCGCCGGAAAGCGCATGAACGGGGTGCCACCCCGAAAGCGCGATCTGGCCATGGTATTCCAGTCCTATGCGCTCTACCCGCATATGACCGTCGAACAGAACCTGACCTACAGCCTGAAGATCAACGGGGTCGGAAAGGCGGAGAGGAAAAGGGCGGCCGCCGATGTCGCGGCCATTACCGGATTGTCGAACCTGCTGCACCGCTATCCACGGGAACTGTCGGGAGGGCAGCGTCAACGCGTCGCGATGAGCCGTGCAATCATCCGCAACCCCCAGGCCTTCCTTTTCGACGAACCGCTCTCGAACCTCGATGCAGCATTGCGTGTCCATATGCGCAAGGAGATCAGAGCGCTGCATGATCGCCTCGGCGCGACCTCTGTCTATGTCACCCATGACCAGGTCGAGGCCATGACGATGGCGGATCATGTCGTCGTGATGCGCAATGGCGTCATCGAGCAGCAGGGCAAGCCGCTTGATTTGTATGACCGGCCTAGCAATCGCTTCGTCGCCGGCTTCATCGGCTCGCCTGCGATGAACTTCATTCCGGCGCGACCGACGCCTGACGGTAGAGCCCTTGTTCTGGATCTTGCCGAGCCGCAAACCATTCCGTTCGATTGCCCGCTGCCGGCGGAGCGTGAGTTGATCGTCGGCATCCGCCCGGAGCATCTTACTTTAGCCGCGGCTGACGCCGCCGGCTTCAAGGTGGACGTCGCGGCAGTCGAAACGACCGGCGCGGTGACGTTCATCACGACTGCCACAACGCCTGAGATTGTCATTGCCTTGAACGGCAGGAGCGTGGTGGCGGCGGGCGAAGCCATCCGGCTGACGTTTTCCGGCAACCATGTCCATCTTTTCGACGCCGGGACTGAGCAGCGTATCAAATGATTGCGCTCGCGCGCGACAGAGTGTCGATTGCCTGATCATGGCGATGTGTCGCCAAGTACCAAAGGCTGACTTCGCTAAGATCGGTTCCAAGAAACCGGGTCGTCAAAAGGGTGGGCCAAAAAAACCGCCGCAGCGGCTTATAGGAGCCCGATCTACACATCTGCGCGATGTCACCCCAGGAAAATGAAAACTCATCGTCGCTCGGACTCGAAGCTTTTCCTCGCTTCGGCTGGCAGGCCGCGCTGCGGATCTGTCCGCTGCTTTCTTCGGGTCCTACAGATGATGGTCAACAACGTCAGAAGCAAGCTTCTGGTGCCGGAAAGCGGCAGGCCTGCAGGTAGGAGAGATCAGACGTCAGGCGCGAAAAATATTGGCGCCCATGTCTTCGTTGACAGGATGGCGCAGCATCTCAATGTCCTGGTCCGTCAGCAGTTCCGCCAGTTCGTCGCACCGCTTCATGGGCAGGACCGAAGCAATCGTGTCGAGTGCTCGGCGCGTGCGTCCGGGGCGGTTTTGACGATCAGCTTCCATGAGCGGCCAGGCCAAACGCTACGACCGCTTTTTGTGCGGTCGGGGGAAGTCTACGATCGCGAGCAACCGGCGTCCCTGCCGCTGGGGGAAGACAGTCAAATGAGAGAAGTGATATCGACCCCGGCAGCTCTATCTCCATATGCGGAAAGGCGACGGCAAACTAGACTCTAGCAACCTGGGAGAAGAGCCAAGCTGGACCGCTTTACAACTCAGTTTGGTGACCAAGAGACAGGCCTCCAGATTACCCGTATAGGGATCCAGTGACCAAGCAACCTTCGGCGGAAAAGTGTTTCTGCTCGCTAGGGCCATACCGATCCCGCCAGACCAGCTTGGATCTATATCCGTTGACGGAATCAGTCTCCGCAAACATTCCAGCTTCGTTATGATCGTACGACTATTGACGTAGTAAACGCACCACCAAGTCCTATTTTGTTGATTGTCGAGGGCGACGCCATGAACCCACCAAACGCGATCTATAAGCTCCAGATTGCGTGCGTGGAATTCATAGCGATCGCCCATTTGGGCTGTGGCTTGCGTTGAGATGAGAAATATCACTGCGAAGAAAGCCGGTTTGCTCATGACGCCCTCTTGGCCGTTACAAGGCAAATTCTACTATTTCATCGCGCGAATACATCGCCGCCTTTTGACGTAGACTAAGCTTTCGCATTCTTGCCTCATTGAGGCGGAGCCGATTGAATGTGCAAAACAATTTTGGCCCAGATTGGCGAATTGGCAGGCCTTAATCGGGATGCTAGCCGTGCGCGCTGCCAGACGATAGCGTCGACGCCGCTCGGTTCGAGGCTACTCTCCGAGACTTTGCCCCGGCCATCGAGCCCGTGCCGTTTCGTCGGTGTCGACCGGAGGATTAAGTGGAGACCCCTCTTTGCAATCTCCATCGAGATCAAAGCAACCTGCCGGGAGAAGGCTTCCGCGCATCCAACGATGCCCGAGCGCTCAATGCCGATTGCCGGGAGCCAATGTTCCGGCGCATGCAGCCGCCGGCTAGATCGAAAAGTCTACCTGTCACAGTGCACCATCTCGTGATTGTGGAATATTCCGCCCGCCAAGAGACAGTTGAGGGCTCGAATGGACAACCGACGAATCCTGTTCTTTTTGGACCTGCGCACCTTGGTGTCTTGTCGGCGAAGACCGGCCGAGGCCCCGGAATTTTACCATGTTCTAAATAGCCACTCGACTCGCGGGCTCGGCGATGTTTCACTTTGAGGCAGCAGGGTGTGTGAGGGCGGAGTGATGGTTTATGAGTGGGACGCGCGGCGGGCGCGACGTGCGAATGCGATCAAGATGATTTCGGCTCTGCTGGCTGGCGTGATCATAGCCGGGATTCCCGCTGGGATCGTAGCTTGGGCTATTGATCTCTAATAAGGCGGCGGCATCCGGCTCGACGACTCGCTATAATTTGAGGATGCGATGAAGAAAGCCTGGACCTGTTACGGCTGGAAGCCCGAAGGGTGCACGTCCGCGCCGTCTGCCCGCAAGCCTTCAACGCGGAAACTGACACGTAGTGCAGCATGAGATCAATCAGCGCTCTATGTGAGGAGATAGACAAGGATTGCGGCTCCCAATAACCAAAGTCCGCTCAGAAGGGCTAGAGAAACAGCAACCGTTCTGCGGTCAACTTGAACCCATGGCCGCTGTGGGCCGCGCGGGTTCATGGCAGACGTGTTATTGGGCCTGGTTGGAAGTCCGAGGGCCGGTATGTTCTGCTCAGCAGAAGCTGTTTTTGACAGTCTCGCGCTCATGCCAGTCTCATCCGATTTCGTCCTTGAACTTTTCAATGCGACAAACCGAATCCGTTCGGTTTCTTGATTTCAGAGCCAACGGCTCATTGAACGGCGGCAGCGGCGATCGCCGGGAGCGCTTAGGGGTCGCAGGTGATGTCCTGGCACTGCCCCAAGATCTCACCGCGGATCTGCCGAAGCTTCTCGCCAATTTTGACTGAATGGCCGGAGTTGTTGCTGTCATTTGATCCTGTGCGCCGACGAGATCACGTGCCTGCAAACTTTGTCCCAGTACTCGTTGGTTGTGGTGGAAGTTTACTGGATATTCGTTACACTTCCTGACCGAACTGGACGACGGCGACAGCCGTGTGAAAGTTCCACTGCCGCAGGGCCGCCCCCAGCGGTTACCCCACTGCGGCAAGGGCTCGACGTGCTTTCCATACCGCCCGTCGAGCCCTTTGTGCCGCCCCCACTGCACCGTTCAGCGACCTCGACCGTCAACCATGATCCGGTCGCGGTTCCCGCTCATTGATAGGTTTGACTTGATGTTTTGCGTGAGTACTTGGTCGCCGTAGCATCTGGACCACCAGTAAGCTCCTTGGTGATCGCTTCAAGCGTCACGGAAAATCCAGCCTCGACCTCGATCGATTTGAGGCCTTTTGCGATCTCTCTCGCGTAGATCACCAGTCTCGCCAGAGCGACGAGTTCTGCTTCCATATCAATTTGCAAATCCGAGAATGCCATGCACCAACCCCCAACTTGTGTGGGCAATCTAAAACTCTTTGAGGGTCGTCGGGCGTGACATCGGCGTGACACAACGTATGGCTGATGACGCTAGGCATCACGCCAGAGAGACGTTCGGTTAAATTCAAAGTGGGTGGAGGGAGAATACGTGTCGACCTGACGCAGAGCATCGATCAAGGCTATGGCGTCGGCTCTTTTTTGGTCCAAATAATTGTGGCGAAGAATTCGCAGTACTTCGCGGCCCCGCCCACTGGTAATCCCCGAGCAGTT
Source organism: Neorhizobium sp. T6_25 (assembly GCF_002968555.1). NCBI lineage: Bacteria > Pseudomonadati > Pseudomonadota > Alphaproteobacteria > Hyphomicrobiales > Rhizobiaceae > Neorhizobium > Neorhizobium sp. T6_25. The sequence goes on along the minus strand of NZ_PVBL01000001.1, from coordinate 250,920 downwards.
TGCCACGATCGCGTTCCAGCTACGGGCCTTGAAGAACAAGGATCGCGCGCTTGTTTTGAGGTGCCGCGCTTCCTGGCCGCAGATCAGCCCGTGCGTGCAACAGCGAGTGACTGTTGCGTCTACATTGACCATCGGAATGGTGATGGCGACATATCCCAGCTCTTCCGGTCCGTGAAGCAGTGCGACATCCGCGTCGTCGACACGGGTTTCGCTCGCATAGGCCGCAAAGATTTTCCCAATGCCAATCATGCCGAAGGCGTGACACTCTGCCGCCCGCAAGGCACCCATGCTCGCCGCTCCAAAGACCGCCACGCCTTTTGAGAGACCGTAGAGAATTTCCTTGTGCCAGACGGGAGCCACATATTCGAAGGCGCCGTCGATCAATCCGATGGCACGCGCGCCTTGGTCGACCGCCAGCCGCACGTCTCCCTGCATCGCCGGCGGCCTCACAATCATATCGTCAGAGACGAAACGTCCTGCCTCCGGCAGGCTTGGACCGACAAAGAGGACTTTCATGAGGTAAACGATGCAGCCATCGCCCTGCCGCCAAATCTGTGCCGTCGCTCTCCCCCGGGACTTTCCAATCCGGGCACCAATATCTTGACGACCGCGAAGGGTAATGCCGGCCCGCTCAATCGAACCGCGATTGCCTGCGTGATACCCGACCTCTTCAAGTTCCCCAGGATGCCTGCAAGGTCGCTCGGACCCGGCAAGGGCACGCCGCGTGAAGGATCAGCAGAAAACAACTTTAGCAGCCGCTCCGGCAATGGTCGCCGATAGGTCTCATGAAATACGTCATCACGGGCGCCACTGATATAAGTGACCCGGGACTGCGCGGCTTCCGTCAGCGCGCGCATGGCAGCGCGCTCGGAGGAAGGATGGGCGCCGCAGCCGAACGTCACGTCGACATATCGGGGCGCACGCGACGCGAGCGCGGTTTTCGCCGCAAGGAAGGCGCCGATACACGGTATGCCGATATCGCTTGTCATGTCGAACATGCGCAGCAGGATGCCCGCATCCTCGATCTTCACGATAAGGGACCTAACGTCCTCATCGCTGAAAGCGTTCGGTTCCAGACACCTGGAGTGCTGGCTGGATTCAGGAAGAACCTGCCACAAGACATGAGCGTCGCGTTCGATACGCTCCAGAAGGCCGTGGAAAATTGCCTCGTCCTGCGTGTTGCCCGATGCAAGGCCATCCGAAGATTGCCAGTACCGGCAGTTCGACAGGGTCCGATCAAGTGACACGGCTTCGGCCGGAACGTGGACGCGATCAAAACTGAAGAGGTCTTCTCCCGCCGCGAATGCCATAGTGTCGGTTGCTCGGGGAGGGGACTGGTTCCGGCCAAGGAGCGGCACAAGCAAGTCGACACGCTCGGCAGCATCTGAAAGAGCTGACGCGCAGACATTCTTGATTGACAGGAACGGATCGCAAGCGGCAGCCCGCTCTATCGCCTCCATGACCGCGGATGTTCTCGCATCGGCATCGGTAAGTCCTTTGCCTTGAGCAACGACGATCGATTTGGCGTTTGGAGTATAGGCGCACCAAACCGGAATGCCGATATGATCGAGTCCGGTCTGGCGGCCGATACGGGTTATTCCAAGCGTCTTCAAAAAAGGACGTACCCGCTCATAAGTCTCCTCGGGTAAGCAGATGCGGTCCATCCCTTACGCTGTGGGCAGCTTAGCCATCGAAGACACCGGAGAAAGCCTGTCCGGAAGAGGAGACTGCAACCGCCAAATTGACGTCTTTGATAATTGTTCCCCCCGCATTTCTAAGAGCGTTTGCCGCAGCCAGCGGGCCGGAAACTGGCGGCTGCATCGGCAGGACCGTTCCCGCGTCAATGTCCGCGAGATAAAGCTGATCGTCTCCGGGCAACCCGATTATCACAACTCTTGCCATATCTTACCCCTCACGTTGTTGGCGCGAAAATCTAAAAACCGGCCTTCAGGAGGCCCTCTCGATAGAGTTCCTTTTGCCATTGTTCTTTCACCGGAAGCACCGAGAGCCATTTGTCGAGATCGAAGTGCGGGTTGAGTTCCCGAGCCCTGCGACGATGCACGCGTGCCTTCGCGGTATCGCCAGCCATAGCATAACTCGCCGCAAGCAATCTCCGGGCCGACGAGGAGTCCCCCATTTTATCTATGTAGCTAATAGCCTGATGAAATTCGCCCAGGAAATAGCTGGCGCCGGCCGCAATCCAGAAATAATCGTCGGGGCATATCGGATTTAAGCGGATAGCTTTGCTGATCTTCGCCAACCCATCGGCAGGCTTCGATGCATGAACCAGAGCATCGGCATACCCGCATATAGCGTCGGCAAGGTGTGGGCTCAACCCCTCCGCGCGATCGAATGCCTGCAGGCTTCCGTCGACATCGCCGCGGTAAAGCCTCGAAAGCCCCAGTTCCCGGTGCGCCGATGCCAGTTCTGGCTGCAGGGCCACCGCTTTTCTTGCAGTTTCTTCCGCCTGAACCAGCAGCTCGGTCTCTCCCCGCGCCGTCAAGACCCATTCCCAGGAGTAGGTACGGGACAAACCCGCCAACGCCGGCGCGAAATCCCCGCTGATTCTCAGCGTTTCTCGAAAGGCGTTTCTGGCCCGGCGCAGGTCAGGGAGCGTGAATTTGTTGAGATGCTGGGCGCTTGCTAGATAGGACCTATAGACGTCCGGATGAGCACGGTAATCAGCGAGCACAATTTCGGTGCGCTGAAGGTGGTCGCTGATGGCCATCACGATCATCTGTGCCACTTGTCTGCGATGTGAAGCAAGTGAGCTGGCATTGAGGCGGAAGCGCTCCGCCCACAAAACGCTGTCCGAGGGAAGGAATACCATCTGTACGAAGAGGCCCTCGCTGCTGATGTTGGTGTCAAGGACGTAGGAGATGGAATGTCTCTCCAGCTGGGCCATCTTATCCGCATCCTGCCGGATGCGGGCTGCCGTATACGGAGCAACGACCGCCACCGTCCTCAAGGAGCAAAGACTTATCGTGATATCTTCCATCAATGCGCGGGCTGGATAAGCAGAGTTTTGCTCCGCTTCCTGCGGAGGAAGTAATACCAGCCGGGGGAGTTCCATGGGCATTGGGGGGACGATTGCGGTCCCGATGGGCAACGTGAACTCGCTTCGACCGATCGATGATCTAGAGGATCCAATTTGGTCTTCATGACGATGCGCACCAAGCAGCACCTCGCGTACGGCGGAATCGCCCGGATCGCGTTCGAGGAGCTGTTTTGCGCTATCCTTAACATCAGTCCATTCCGATCGACTTGCCGCGGCGGCTTGTGCCTCGAACAGTCCCGCGCGAAAACGTTGCCACTGGACCGACCGCTGTTTCTCGACCCATGGTTTCATGCCGACGGGTAAATTGGCTTCGTCCATGAACGGCCGCGTCATCAATTTCGACATCGCGTTCAGTCGCGGCAGCGCTTCAACATCATTGGAAAAGACGGAGAAATCCGCCTCAACGGGCTCGGCGGACCGCAGAACGGTCGAAGAAGTGAAATCGAGTGGAGCAGGCCAGCCGTCCATGGCGCATTTGCGCACGCGCTCGGTCATCTTTCGAAAGTTGATCTTGGCGGCGTCTTGATCGCCTGCCCAAAGCAGCCGCGCCAGATAGTCTCGCGGCAGCTCAACTTCACCGCTGGCCAACATATAGGCGAGGCCGAACAGTGCCTTCTGTGGTAATGGCACCGTCCCTCGTTCCTCGTCAGCAAGCCAAAGACCCCCGAATGTCACAAGCCGGAGCATCGGAACGATCCGCTAACGCGTCACGCCCGGACCCGCGTGATGGCGATCCGGATCTGACGGGGCCCCTAAGGATTTGACCAGTTGAACGATGTTTTGGCGCAGCTTCGCATTTGCCACCCTCTGGAACGCCAGATTGAGTTCCACCCCCTCGCGGGTTGCCAGAAAGGAGGTCACCGCATCTTCCTCGTGCACGACAGGCTTGCTATCGGTTGTCGACGACGGGGTTGGCGCATCGGCAAAGAAATAACCAACAGGAGCGCTCAGTATAGTCGCAATCATCTGAAGACGACTCGCGCCAACTCGATTGGCTCCCTTTTCGTATTTCTGCACTTGCTGGAAAGTAATACCAAGCCCGTCGGCTAGTTTCTCCTGAGACATCTTTAGCATGGCCCGCCTCAGTCGGATCCTTGATCCAACATGTATGTCAATCGGGTTGGGCTTCTTATGATCCATCACTGTACCCTCTGTCACCGCTACACAGTGGTATAAACGGAGACTTCGCGCAACTGGGACCTGTTGGCAAAGGTGTACACTATGTAGATTCATGGCGAACCGCGACCTGCGCGCCTTCCACGTCTATCCCGTGTGCCTGATCTGGGCGCGGCGTTTCTCGGAACCCTTCCGCCGGCGCCTTCTAGCCAAGGCACTGACCGGCGTCGATTTCAGTTTGTTGCAGATCTCGACAAAGTCGTGGTCGCTGACGCGACAGTGGATTGATTTCTTCCGATTTCAACTGAAGCACTCTGCCGAAAGTCGGCCCTCGCTTTTGAGTTGGCGGTTTTAGCTTAGGGCAGGGGAAGGGGAGGCCATCCCGTTGAGAGTGCCCGACGCGAAGGCGATCTACCACCGAGGGTCCGGCCATTGGGCATTTTCCCAGGCCGGAAAGTCTCTCGGAGGGATCAGGTTCCTTTCGCGGTTCTGCAGCCAACTCGACGGAAGTGGCGGAGGGCCTGCCTTGCGTTGCGCTTCGTCCAAGAAAACAACATCCCGCCGCGGGTTTCCAGCATGTCAAAGATCTCAGGCCGAGCCGGATCGAGACGCTAGCAGAAACGCCGATCGCTCTGCGTCCGCACCGAAGCCCTCCCGTAGCGCTTCGCAATCATGCATCTGCTTCAGACGGCAGCTTGCTAGCCCTGAAGTTCTCGCAATAAACATAACGGTTTCGATAGGTTGAATGATTCCAAAGATCTCGACGCGGCTTGCTTGGCGGATCGCCTCGCCCGCCCTCGCCACCCCGGCTATATCAAGCGCTTTCTGGGTATCACGGAGGGCCTGCAGGTCCGATTGAAAGACTTTCTCGATCACGGCGGCCGTATCGTCCTCGGGTGTCAGGTCTTCATGGATGAATTGCACCGGCTGAACCAGATCGCCGGCGAGCGCGATCTTGACCTGCTGAAAACCCCGCCCGCCGAGCGACGACTTTGGTGACGGACATGTGTACCACCTCAGCGGCATCGAGCATGATGAAATCAGCAATGCGGCCTGCCGTCGGTGACAGATCCTTACGGATCGCGCGAATGCGGTCGGTCACGCCGTTCAGATCCTGACCGATGGTTTCGGCGAGCCACGCTTCAAATCCCCTTAGAAGAGGAGAGGCGCCGGATAGATCTCCAAAACGTTCGGGTTGACTCTCAAAATGCCTCGGCTCTTAGGTCGCAGTTTCGCCCTTCGAAACGAGGCTAGCAATCTTTTGCAATTCCGAACTACAGCTTACCAATATGCGCCTCTGCAGTCGCCGGGCATCAAGGGAGGGGATCATGGTTCGCTGGAAAAATTGGATGAGGAATGGCCTGTGTGGGATGGCGGCGGTGCTGTTTTATACGGTGGGCGCCTGGGCAGCCGATCAGTATCCCATCTCGACGGTGCGCATGATCGTGCCCTACGCCCCTGGCGGCGGCGGTGACATAACCGGCCGTATGATCGCGGAGGAACTCAGCAAGCGTCTTAAGACCACGGTGGTGATCGAGAACATCGGTGGCGCCAGCGGCACGATCGGCACCGAAAAGGCGGCTCGCGCCAAGCCGGATGGAGGGACGCTGCTTCTCGCCGGCAGCGCCATCTTCACGACCGCACCGCATATTACCAAGATCGGTTTCGATCCGCTCAAGGATTTCGTCGCCATCGCCAATGTCAGCGAATCCGTGCGCATGCTGAGTGTGCCGCCATCGCTCGGGGTGAAAAGTTACCAGGAATTGGTGGCCTACGGAAAAGCCAATCCGGGAACCCTGAACTACGCCTCGGTGGGTGTCGGTTCGACCGGCCATATTATCGGCGTGGATTTTCTGCGGACTGTGGGCGTCACTGCCAGGCACATTCCGTATAGTGGGGCCTCGCAAGCGGTTCAGGCGCTTCTCTCAGGAGATGTGCAGTTCGTTATCGACGCAATGGTCATTCCGCCGTCGCGCGAAGGCAAGCTCGTGCCCATCGCCGTGCCGAGCGAGGCACGCTTGCCTGACTTCCCCGATGTGCCGACGTTCCGGGAAGTGGGCCTGAAGGACATCCGCTCCGGTGGCTGGCAGGCTGTCATGGTACCCGCCGGCACGCCGAAGGAACTTGTCGCCATGATCGAGAAGGCGCTGAAGGACGCAGATGCCAGCCCGGAATTCCGCGCAGCTCTCACCCGCGCTGGCTTCTCGCCGCGCTTCCGCACCAGCGTGCAGCTTCAGCAGGAGCTAGAGGCCGAATATGCCTATTTCGGCGAGCTGCTGAAGAGCATGGAGCTCCCCAAGAAATAACCCCTCCGAGCAATCCGGATAAGACAGCACACCAATACGCGCGGACCTGCTGGCGCGTATTGCTTTAATATAGGCCAACAAGGATCCAAATATGCAGGAGACACGCTCGACCGTCCCGACCCTGAGCGCCAAGGTGGCGGAATGGATGACGGGGTTTCCGCTCGATACGGTTCCGGCCGACGTCCTGGAAAATACTAAGTTGCGGATTTTGGACGTCGTCGGCGTGATGATCGCATCGAGTCGGCTCGACGTAGTTTCGGCCGCACGGCGCTCCGTGGCGGAATCGGATGGCGGCCAGGGGAGCGCCTTTTCCGTGACGGACGCTGCGCCGACGACACCCGCGAGTGCGGCCTTCATCAACGGGGTCATGTCCGCCGTTCTCGAATTCGACGACACTCATATCGAGTCGAACATCCATCCGACCGGCGTCGTGCTATCGGCCCTGCTGCCGGAATGCGAGCGTCTCGGCCTTTCGGGTAAAAACCTGCTGGATGCCGCGCTGATCGGCAGCGAGTTGTTGTGCCGTCTCGGCCTCGTCTCACCGGTGCGGATGCATGAGGTGGGGTTCCATCCGAGTTCCGTCTATGGCGTCTTCGGCGCGGTCTGGGGGCTTGCGCATCTGCGGGGCTTTTCGGTCGAGCAGACGGTGCATGCGATCGGTACGGCGGCCAGCCTCTCGGCAGGCTCGATCGCCTCGTTCGAGGACGGTACCTCGACCAAAACCTTGCATATCGGCATGGCGGCATCTGCGGCAATCCGTGCGGTCGCACTGGCGAACCAGGGCATTTCCGGTCCCTATCCGGTCTTCGAAGGCAAGTTCGGCTGGTTCAAGAGCTATTTTCAGTCCACGCCCGAGTTCCGCTTTTCGGCACTGACGGACGAACTCGGCGAACGCTGGGAAGTGTTGAACATCGCCTCGAAGGCGCATCCTTGCGCATATACGATGATCCCGTTCATCGCCGCGGCGATCGAGCTTCGCGATGCTCATGAGGTCAAGCCGGAAGATGTGGACGTCATCTATTGCGATATAATGCCCCGTTCCTTTGCGACCGTCTGCGAGCCGGCCGAAGAAAAGCGCCGGCCGCGGACCTCCTGGCACGGGCGTATCAGCTTGCAACATACGGTCGCCGAAGCGCTGGTGCTTGGCCGGATGGACAAGGATGCCTACGCGCCGGAGAACCTCGCCAACCCGCTCATCAACGCGATGGCAGGTAAGGTCATCCACCGGCCGGATTTGGTGGCCGCACACGATATCAGCCGTTCGCGTGCGACGGTCTCCGTCCGCCTGAAAGATGGACGCGAACTATCTCATACGATTGAGGATATGCCGGGCACCCGCCGCAACCCGGTCGCCCGAGAGGGCTATCTGCAGAAATTCCGGGCGAATGTTCGTGGCGTGATTTCCGACGCGGCGGGTCAGGAGCTGGCGACGGCTCTTCTCAATTTGGACGAAGCCGAGGACATTGGTGCGCTGTTCAGGGGGCTGCGCGAGTAAAGTCACTGATGGCACTCGAATTTACAGCCGCCCGGAGGACGACGTAGACCTCAATCCGCCGCCTCCTGTGCGCCTTTCCTCACGAAAGAGGTGGTGGCAGCCAGCAGGATCGCGATGCCGAGGACTACGAAGGTGAGGCTGATCGGGCGGTTGATAAAGGTCATCGGATCGCCTCGCGACAGTGACAGGGCACGTCTGAAATTCTCCTCGAACATGGGCCCAAGCACGAAGCCGAGGATGAACATGGCAAGGCTGCAATCGGCACGCTTCAGGAGGTAGCCGACGGCTCCGAAGATGACGAGGGTCAGGATCTGCAAGGATGAAAAGCCGATCGAAAAGACCCCGACGCAGGCAAAGGCGAGCACGAACAGATAGAGCCAGTGATAAGGCACCGTCAGCAACTTCACCCACAGGCCGATCAGCGGCAGATTGAGGATGACGAGCATCAGGTTGCCGATCCACATCGACCCGACCAGTCCCCAGAAAAGCTGCGGATTGTTGGTAATCATGCTCGGGCCCGGATTGACGCCCTGGATCAGCAGCGCGCCGAGGAAGAGCGCCATGACCGGGCTGCCGGGCACGCCGAGCATCAGAGTCGGGATGAAGGCAGTCTGAGATGCCGCATTGTTGGCCGCCTCGGGAGCCGCAACACCTTGAACCGCGCCGCTGCCGAAACGACCGGGCTGTTTCGAAATGCTCTTCTCGACCATGTAGGCGGAGAACGAGCTCATCGCGAGGCCTGCGCCGGGCAGCATGCCGAGGAACGACCCGAGCGCCGTGCCGCGCAATACGGCCGGCCACGCCTGACGGAATTCCTCGCGGTTCGGCCAGAGACGGCCGACCTTTGAGGTGACCAGTTCCGGCGTCCCCGTGCTGCCGATTGTGGTGATGATTTCCGATACTGCGAAAAGGCCGACAGCAAGCACCGCGAAGTCGATACCGTCGCGCAGTTCCGCAATCCCGAAGGTGAAGCGGAAAACGCCGGAGGCGACATCGGCGCCCGCCAAGCCCAGAAGCACGCCGAGGACTGCCGAGCCGATGCCCTTGACGAAACCGCCCTTGGCAATCGAGGCCGTGGCGACAAGCGCGCAGAAGACGAGGGCGGCATATTCCGCCGAGCCGAATTTCGCGGCCACCGAGGCCATGGCGGGTGCCGCAAGCGCGATCAGCAGCGTGCCGACGGTGCCGGCAAAGAAGGAACCAAGCGCGGCAATGGCGAGCGCCGCGCCCGCGCGGCCCTGACGTGCCATCTGGTAGCCATCCAGGCAGGTGACCGCCGACGATGCTTCGCCGGGAAGATTGAGCAGGATCGAGGTCGTCGATCCGCCATAGGCGGCGCCATAATAGATGCCGGCCAGCAGGATCACCGAACCTTCTGGCGGTAGTCCGAAAGTCAGCGGCAGGAGCAGCGAGATGGTGATGATCGGGCCCACACCCGGCAGCACGCCGATTGCGGTTCCGAGCGTGACGCCGAGAAAGCAATAGAAGAGGTTGTCGATGCTGGCGGCGACTTGCAGTCCCAGGGCAATCGAAGAAACGAAGTCCAGCACGCTAGATGCTCCAGTCGAACAGGTGGAATGGAATGCCGAGACCGAAATGGAAGATGCCCAGGATGATGGCGACGATCGCGAGAGTCAGGGCGGGCAACTCCTTCAGCCGGCCGCGGTTGTCCGCAAGCCAGCCGAGACTGATCAATGCGACGACGCTTGGCAGCAGCCCAACGCGATCGATAAGTTGGCTGAAGGCAAAGAGCGCCGTAAGGATCGCCAGGAAGGGCCGGATTTCCTCGCGCGGTATAAGCGCAATTGGTGCCGCGCCCGCATTCGCCAGAGTGGCTTTCACCAAGAGCGTTATGCCGAAGACTGAGAGTGTCGTGCCAAGCAGCACGGGCAGGGCGCCCGGCCCCATTTCCGAAAGCTCGCCGAAGCCATAGTCCAGGCCGAGATAGACGGCGATACCGCCAGTTGCGGCGAACAGGATGCCCACCGCGTGGTCTGCATGAAATGTCATGATCGATCCCAATGTTCGAGGCCAGTGCCCAGGCCGATGTTCAAGCTATGCTGGCGTGTCCGATCTGCGCTGGAGATCCGTTAGTCGCGCGGACCAATTGCTGGGTTGTTCCTCTCCTCCTTCGCAAGACCTGAGATATTGGCCGAGACGGATGGCTAGTCTAGAAGAAGGCGGCTATGCAAAGATAAAGACGGCTCGTTCCGATGATCGAAACGGTCAGGCGCATATAGCGCGGTATGGCGGTCAAGGCGTCGATGCGACGACAGCCCTACTGGGAGTGGAATTTGGCGATGCCTCCGGCCCCGCGGCAGCCGCCCCCGCCAGCAGCCTTATGAAAGTTTGACTTGGCGCAGACCGCCAGCACCTTGCGCTCTGCCACAGGCCGCGGACGTCCGCATAGGCCTGGATTGGAATCGTTTCAGCCTCGCCGCGGCCGGCGAGCCTTGTTGCGACAACCGGCATAGCCTGAGGTGACAAACCGGTCGAACCTCTCCGCGAAAACCGCGTCGTCGTTCTGTGTTATAGTCGCGGCCGCAGCCTAAATTGATAAGCATGATAGTCGCCTTGCCGGCTGCGGCCATCGAATGCACGAAAATGCCACGATCGCCCGGAGTATAGTGGTGGAACGAGCCTTTGAGCGCGAAGGCAGACGATGGCAAAATAATCACGCCTGATCGCGTTTCTCGGGGGGGCCATGTGGCCCGTTGCATTAGCGACCTGAGAAAGCTGGGCGCCCAAGTCTGGCTCGGTCGTGGCTTCGCCTGATCGAATTCGACACGGTCAAGATCGATCGATCCTTCCTCCACGACTGCAACACGGAGAGAGGGAAGAGGATGTTGCTTGACATCATCAGCCTGTTGCGCAATCTCGGTGTGAGTATCCTCGTTGAAGGCGTCGAGACCATAGAACATCAGCGGCTGATGCAGCAGTACGGAATCAACCGGCTTCAGGGATATTACATTGCACGGCCTGGCCCGGCAGCTCAGCTTGAACCTGATAATGTGCTGAGGTTCAGCACGGTCCGGAACGTGGATTGCAACCGTCTACTTCGAAACGGGTCATAGGTTTGGCCCCATCATGAGTGGGCCCGCCAGAGGCGATCCAAAGGGGTTTGAAGACGTAAACCCAGTGAAACAATTACGAGGGCGTGGTCGCCGGCTACAGGTCATTGGCGAGTTGGCCATTCCTGATGATGCACTTCAATCGACAGATCGCGCGGCTACATCGCTGCCTGACCGAGCCCTTTCCTGAACCGCTGGCCGTCCCATCCGTTCACTGAAGATCGGTGTCGTGTCCGCCACTCGTCGTAAGTTGTGGTTTCCGCCATCTGCTGACCTCCTCAGCAAGCCAATGGAGGTCGGAAAGAAGCACAGATGGTTGTGGCTTTCTGTATGAAAGTGAGACGCCATTAACCTCTCGGTAACGAAGCCGGAGCATGAGTCTGCGGCTCAATCGCTGAGAGGTTTTGTCATGCGTGTACCCGGTGGTGCTGTACTTTTGGTTATCCCGCTTATTGCGGTGCTGCTGTTTGGCGCGTCGCTCGCCTGGGACCAACTCGACAAACTCGATCCCATTGTGACCGGCACTATCCGATAGAAAGAGATTTATGCCGCCCTCAACCGGTTCCCACCCTCGCTTTTGGGTAAGGAAGAGCTTCGGTGGTGCCGTTGCCCTTGCAATCATCGGCAGCGGTCGCCTGCTCCAAGAAGGCCCTGCGCTTCTTGAGCAGTTCGGAAGCGTAATGCATTTATCCCGATCCGACTTATTCGTCTTCTGCAATCGTTGGTCTGCGGGTAATCGATAAAAGCCAGCCTGAGCCCATCTTCGATTCTATCCATCCGTCGATCCGGCTACCAACAAATGAACCCTATGGCGATTTGCGCGCGGCATTGGGCGGCGATTAAAGCCCAGGTTTCGGGCGTGTGGCGAGCTTTGGCCTTTTCTCGTGCTCGTTTCTGAGAAGGTTTTGCGCGGGTCGTGCTCGGCGCCAGCATGAGGGCTATCAACCGCAGGATTCAGCAGAAACGGGATGTGGTGCACCTGGTCGCCCAACAGTTCTTCGATCTTTCGGCCGATGGTCGCCACTTTGCTAGGAACACCACCCACCGGGGCGGTGGCTGGAACTATCGCGAATAGACCCGACGTCCTTGGCGAAGAACCAGCCGGGTTCCTTTCCATCGAGCTCCCGTACGAGACTTTTCTTTGCGACTACCTGTCCATGCGCCGTCAACTTATCCGGCGCCGCGGCCTGCCGTGCAAATATGCTCGCCGCAGACGCTTTCAACACCCGTCATTGGAGATCATTGCCCGATGTTTTTGCACTCATCCACCTCTTCGGCGTCGAGTGAGCCTCGACGCCTCACATCACCTGGCAAACGTTCATCGATTACAAGATCTGCTCTAGGCGGGGCTGGTAATTCCCGACGATCATTCTACCGCATCAGATAAACTCGATCTGCGCGACCGCTGCTTCAAGCTTATGTTCATCGCGAATTCCGCTCTGGAAGAGTTCGAGCAATGTCGCCGCAAGCCCCTCAGCCTGCGGGCTCTTCTTGCGAATGCCGCCCGCTGCGCAGGTTACGTCGAAGACGCGCTGTATCATTTGCAGGTCTTCCGGTTGAAGCGGATCCGGATAATCGAATTTTGCATGGTCGGAAATCATCGTTGGAAACTTCAGGACTGGAGTCGGCGCTGCTGCGCTTGATACTGAGCTACGAAGGGCACTTCGCGCAATGCCCAATGGCGCTACAATCCTTGAATTTATAAGAAAATTGGTCCGACTGCCAACCGCTAACGTCGCCTGCGTGCCAACTTTCGGAGCACATACGCTTTTGTTCCGGAATTTCCCCTCGGTTTAAGACAACGTCCTGCTAATCCAGTCCGCCATGAACTGCCGCGTCTTGAGAGCCAGTCGGGTCGGCAGCCGCTCGAAGCCATGAGGGCCTTCCGGCACGACAAGCAGGTCCGAGCTGCCAGCCTGGCGTTGCCAGCGGTCATGCATTCGGAGGGTATCCTCCACTATGGGATCAAGCGCTCCCGCGATAAACAGGGCGGGAGGCATTGCTGAAAGATCCGCAAAAACCGGCGAAACCTGCGCATCAGTCACTGCTAAACTGGAAGTCAATCTGTCGAGGTTCCTTTGCGCCGACCTGGGCTCAATGATCAGGCTACCCGTTGCGGTCCTTAGGCTTTTCGATCCGGCTAGGTCGAAGGCTCCGCAAAGCGAGACAAATCCGGCTACCTCTTCGAGCGAGCGATGTCTTGCGAGGCGGATCAGCGCACACGCGGCAAGGTGTGCACCAGAAGATTCGCCTTCGATGATCAGTCGATCCGTCTGGAAGTCGGCAACATGGTCCAGCGCCCACCTGGTGATAGCGACAGCGTCGTCTATCGTCTGCTCAAGATCGTCATCCACCGCCAGATGAAAATCGCCGCTGGCGACGGTGACGCCGCAAGATCTGGCGATCATCGTGTTCCAGCCGTCGTCGAGCCGGGCATTGCCCAAGACCCACGCCCCACCGTGAAAGTGCAGCAGGAGGGCCTTGCTCCCCTGCCGAGGTCGGAGAATGCGGATCATCGTCTGACGGTTGCCAACGGGCAACGAGACAGTCTCGGTCGATATGTCTTCTCGTTGCCTTTCGGGCAGGAGGTGCTGGCCAAACCCGATGACGCTGTCAATCAGCCTGGCGTTCAGCCGCCTGCCCGTATGGTAGCGCGGCATCCATGACAGGGCACGGTTTAAACTCCGCGCTCGGGCAAAGTCACATGTCTCGAAGATATCCGCCGGATCGATTTTCATTGTACCAACTTGAGCGGCCGCCGCTGAGTCAGAGTGCGATCGCAACACGCCCCCGACGACTGTTGAACGAGCAGCTCTCTTGCTCCAGGATAATGGTGCAGACCAAGCCTTCGCAGACCGGATTGCGGCACACCAGTCGGTCAACACCTGTTGGTCCCGGGGCGCGCCATCAAATCATTTCAGGCTCCTTCCACTGAGGCGCGTAAACCAGTTGCACCTACCAAAGTTCCGCGTGAGACGATCCTGATTTCATTTCGCCTCTAAGGAACTTGCCCCTTTCCCTCATTGTTCATGAGACTTTCCAAGCAAGGAGTGTGCTGATTCAGTCAGAGCCCGAGGAGCCGTATCCGATGCAGGTCGAGACCTGATGCAGCGGGAAATGTCAGTGAAGTCCCGGTCTGGAATCGCTGCCGAAAGACCGAGGGCGCCCTGGAGCAGCGCCCCTGCCACACACCAGCCAGGAGGATGAAGCGGTTGGCGCGGCGGCCGACAACGTAAAGGACGGGCTGTCGTCTTGGGCGTCGAGGGTGCTGGATAGGGCTGAGGACCTGGCCTCGGACGCCGTCCACAAGGCAGTCTCCATCGCCACCGAGGTTCATGACGTGGCCGGCGACCGGATCGTGGAGGAAGCGTCCTCGCTGGGAGGAAATGGTCGGTCCGACGGGGGAGCAAATCCGCGACATGATGTTGCTGAGGCAAAGCCCACGAACAACCTGCCTGGCAAGCGCCCATGATCGGCGTTCTCGGCCGGTCGATTCGGGCGCGCAGGTTTCATTTTGGCCTTAGTATTGGAAGTCCTGTTGCGCCGCGGCTCTTTTGAGGGCCGCGAATGCGGTGTCGCGGCGCGCAGCAAGCTCTGCCCGGATCTCCGCCGTATGTTGGTGCAGATCGACCATGCGGTCGGGCTCCAGGTTGATCTTCACGGCCATGATTATGCCGGCAAAGGAGGCATTGAGGATTGCGGCTCCGGCGTGAAGGTCGCTCGCGACCGAGTGATCCACCGAGGAGGATAACTCGTTCAGGTGTTCTAGCGCCTCGACGATCAGACGGGCTGCATCGAGAGGTTGGACAGTTGCCCTGGATTCCGCCTCGCGGAGAGCGGAAACATAAGCTCGCTCGCTCTCCACGGCGCAGCGATCCCGCAGAACTTCCATGTAGTTCAAGAAGTTTGTGCGGTCTTGTTCTGCTGCCTGCAAGAGATCACCCGAAAGTCGATCGATCTTTTCCACGGCCGCGTACAAACATGGGTCGTTTGTGGGATGACTGGAGACGAGGACGGACATCTTTGCCATCGACAGGCCCATCAATCCGGCGAGGATTGAAGCGGTACTGCCAGGGATATCGGGGGATCGTTTCCCGATTGATCCAAGGATATCGTCAAGCGTGCGCTCTATTGGTTTCATCAAAGCCTAGCCTGCCCCTCCGACAGGTGTGATGACCTTGCCGGTTCCATTGCAGTCGGGGCATCGCGCGCCATCGATCTGCCCTTTGCCGCTGCATTTCCGGCATACGTTTTCAGCCGAGAACGGGGTTGTGGCTGGTACCGTGTCGGAGTTTCTGTGTTCGGTTCCAGTGTTTACCAAAGCAAGTCCTTTCGATCATTCTGGTCCCTTCCCGGGCGTTGATGCTTCCGACCCTGGATACAGAAGCGTAAGGCCTGCTTGGCGTTCGGTGCGGCGCCGCTGCTTTACGAACGCCGTTCTACGCCTCGGGGAATAATCAGCCTCCTGCACGTCGGGAAATGAACTACAAAAGTGCCACTTGGTTCCTTATGTGGGCCGCTGATTTCGCACCGAGGTGATTTCGCCTGCTAAGGCAGTTATCGAAATCGTACCGTCGCCTTTTGCGGTTCACCGATGTGGGAGTAGGCCGTCTAAGGGGAGGGGGCGGGAGTGGCACTGAAGCATCCCATGCCGAACACAGAACCACTGACGTAGAGCGCGCCGTAACGGTAGAAGGACCATCCGTCGAAGCGGTTTTTTAAGGCGATCGCCCACACGTCCCCATCAGCATTGCTCCACAAAATCTGGCCATCGGCATTATCCACGGCGGCGAGAACCGCGGCCGGGCTGATGCCTTGCTGGAATACGACCGTGACCGGTCGCGGATTTGACCAGGGTGAGGCAGCGACGGCGCCCGCCGCGAAAGTGATGATCCCGACGCTCGACGCTACCGTGTTACTCAGGTGGCGCCGGCGGCTGCCGCCAAATCGGTCAAAGGCTATACCGAGACCCACGCATATCAGGCCGAGAGCAAAGAAGGCCAAGTCCCACGACAGCCAATTTCGACTGTCTTCCTTGATGTGATGCAGACCCAGGAGCCAGTGGTTCACGACCGCATCGGCCAGATGCCAGACGCCGAATCCGACAAGCAATGTTGCAGCGAACCGCTTTCCGGATCCGTTCGAAGCGAAGTCATAGCGAGCGCGCCAGAGCAACCAAAGCCCAACAAGCCCGACACCGTACATTGCGGCGTGGAAAGCCCCATCTGTCAACATTCGGAACCGGAGGTCCTGATAAACCTGGCCATCGAGTGAGCTGAAGAGGCTATGCCACTGCAGGATTTGGTGGAGAAGGATCCCATCGAAAAAACCGGCCAAGGCTAGGCCGATGAAGAATCCGGCCGGTCCGCAGCCGCGCCGCAACGATCGGAAAATGTGGTTAAACACGGCGCGCTCCAAAAACAACCCTAGGCGCGAACAATCCATGTCGGCGACAGTTCCATCTTTGAGCGATAGCGACGCAGAGAGCGCTCCGCGCGTCAGTGCGGCCCTCTTTCTGTCTTGCGAGGGACAACCTTGTTCAACCGAGGAAGTTGCAGCAGGAACTGGTTGCGGGCGGCGCGACAGAAGGCGGAGGGTTCGAGGCCGGGGCACCCGTATTTGGCTTGCTGGGGCCGCGCATCATAATGTCGTGACAAGATCGTCACGACCACGCCAGGGAGATCGTTGCTGCGTAGCGGTGGAGTGAGACGGCTCGAATTGATAAGAAAGCGCAATGATCAACGCTACAGAGATGCGAGCGCTCGACGTCTCGCCGGAAGTGCCGACCACGCAGCCCCTCTACATCAGCGCTGCAAGCGGGCTCGTCTGCGTCCGCTCGACCATGTATGTTGTTGCTGATGACGAGCTTCACCTCGGGGTGTTTTCAAAGGATACCTCTGAACCTGGCCATCTGATCCGCCTGTTTGCCGGTGATCTGCCCAGCGGTAAGGCTGAGCGAAAGCGGCAGAAGCCGGACCTTGAGGCGATCACCTTTGTTCCGGCTTTCGACAATTTTCCGCATGGCGCGCTCTTGGCTATGGGATCGGCATCCAGGCCAAACCGTGGACGCGGCGCGTTACTGACACTCGACGCGCATGGTGCGGTCTGCGGTTCACCCAATGAACTGAACATGTCCCCCATTGTCGGTCCGCTTGACCAAGCGTTCGATGAACTCAATATTGAGGGCGCGGTTGTTGTTCGTAACGAGCTGCGCCTGTTCCAGCGCGGCAACAAGCAACATGCCGACAACGCGATCATCCGTTATTCACTCGGGCAAGTTCTCGGTGCGTTGCAAAGTTCGCAAGCCGATACCGTCGCGCCGTTCGCCATAAAACGGCTGGACCTTGGTCTAATCGAGGGAGTTCCGCTCTGCTTCACTGACGCCACAGTTCTTCCCGGTGGTGACATGGTGTTCTGCGCCGTGGCGGAAGATACTGAAGACGCTTATCGGGATGGGCGCTGCGTCGGGGCTGCGATCGGGATCGCCGACAATGACGGACATCTGGTCTGCCTGCACCCATTTGACCGGCCGTACAAGGTGGAGGGCATCAGCGCTGGGCTAGAAAACGCCATGCTGGAACTTCTCCTAGTCACCCACGCGGACGACCCCTCGATACCGGCAAAGCTGTTGTCTGCATCGATTGCGAGATAGGGCAACTGTTCCGGTGGTGCAATTATTGCACATTTTGAGGCACCCATGATTGTTAGTCCGGGTTCAACTCATCCTCCCGATGGCGTCACCTTTCCGCAGCATGCGGGGATCAATTCCAATTTGGAGGAGATTCCCGCGCTCGTTACAGGTCGGGGAAGTTCATCACTCGCTTCAGCTGCCCCGGATTCTTCAGATAAAGAAATATCAGTTAGTTAGGAAATTCACACCGGGTTTGAATTCGCCCGAATATCCCCGCCGAACACCTTACCTGTATCCTCAACGGCGTGTGGTGATCACCGGAGAATTGTTTGATGTCCAAGACGGATTGGGTAATGTTGGTCGCAGTGGCCATCCCGGTTGCGCCGGCCCTTTCAAGGGAGGCCAGGCTTTGGTGGGAAGCCTGGCGGAAGCATCGGCGGGCCGAGCGTCAGAGGCGCGCTGAGCAACCTTGATGTTTCCCCTCGCTTCTGGGAGTAGTTCATCGGGTCCTTCCAGTTTCTGGCGGATCGTGGCGGGAGGAGGACGGGCCATGCGCGCCGTCGACGCGGAGAAGGCAATTTGCTCGACGATGCCACCATGGGTGCTGTCACAGGCGTGCCTCACCCAATGCTGGGGGAGGCGCCGGTCGCATGCATCGTTCTAATGGGTGTCGTTGCATTCGATCAGGATGCTCTGCTCAAACACTGCAAAGACCGGCTATCGGCCTACAAGGTCCCGGACCGCGTCGACGTCGCTACTGAGATGCTCGTGCGGGTTGCGGAAAAATCCTGCAGGACAAACGTGGCGACGGCATGCGGTGGCGTAGGCGTAAATCGGCGAAGGGAAGATGCATGAATCCGTTTGTCTTCAGTACGACCGCACAGATAGTCTTTCGGCCTGGCGCCGCAACTGCGATCGGTGATCTGGTTAAGCAAAAGCTCGGCCGCCGGGTTCTCTTCGTGACAGACCCCGGATTGCGACGGCTTGGCCTTTGTCAACCTGCTCTTGCGTCTCTTACTGCCTCCGGCATCGAGACCACCGTGTTCGATGGAGTGGAAGCCGACCCATCGCTCGCGACCGTGATGGCCGCGGCAGGTGCCGCCAAGGCTGCCAATGTCTCCGGGGTCATCGGCTTCGGCGGCGGTTCTTCACTTGACGTGGCCAAAGTCGTCGCATTGCTTTGCGGTTCCGGTGAACAACTCAACGATGCCTGGGGCGTGGGGAACGCGAAGGGGCCGCGGCTGCCACTGGCTCTTGTTCCAACCACGGCCGGAACAGGATCGGAGGTCACCCCGGTTTCCATTATCACGGTCGGCGGCGACGAGAAGCGTGGCGTGTCGTCGCCGATCATCCTGCCCGACCTCGCGGTCCTCGATCCCGATCTGACCTTAGGGCTTCCCGCTGACATAACGGCTGCCACCGGCATCGATGCTATGGTCCATGCGATCGAGGCATATGCATCGAAGAGCGCGAATAACAACCCTCTTTCAAAGATGCTTGCGCGCCAGGCGCTCCAGCTTCTGGGCGCGAATATCGAAAAGGCGGTCTTTGACGGAAAGAACCGTGCCGCCCGCGGCGCAATGCTCCTCGGCTCGATGCTGGCTGGACAGGCCTTCGCGAACTCTCCCGTGGCGGCGGTTCATGCGTTGGCCTATCCGATCGGCGGAACCTTCCACATTCCTCACGGCCTCTCAAACGCGCTCGTGCTCCCGCATGTCCTTCGGTTCAATGCACCGGATGCTGCGTCGATATACGCGGAGATCGCAGCCGACGTCTTTCCGGACCTCGGTTCGGAACAGGGTGACCAGCGACGCTGCGCCGCTTTCATCGAGCGACTTGCCAGGTTGTCGCTTAAGCTCGGCCTTCAGTCGCGGCTGCGGGACGTGGGTATCGGGGAAGAGCACCTGGCCGGAATGGCGCGGGAGGCCATGAAACAGACCCGGCTTCTCGTCAACAACCCGCGCGAGATTGGCGAGGCGAACGCACTCTCAATATACAGGGCGGCGTGGTGATGGCGGAACGAGCTCCTGAAACAGTCCAGCCTAAAAAGTTCCGAACGACTGCGATCATGCTCCTGATCCTCGTCGGTATCTTTCGGAAGCGCTATATCGTCAAGAGGCTGACTGCATGTGCCGTCCAGTAAATGCCAATAGGGAGGACATTATGCTTAAGAACATTCATCCGGCGTTGAACGCCGACGTGCTGCACGCGCTTCGCTCCATGGGGCACGGGGACACGCTGGTTGTCTCCGACACCAACTTCCCGAGCGACAGCGTCGCCAGGCAGACGGTGGTCGGCCGGCAGCTCAGCATGGCCAATCTCCCGGCACCGCAGGCGATCCGTGCCATTCTCTCGGTGCTGCCGCTCGACACGCCGCTCCAGAATTCTGCCGGTCGCATGGAAGTTATGGGCGCGCCGGGCGAAATTCCGACGGTGCAAAGCGAGGTGCAGGCGGAGATCGACCAAGCGGAAGGCAGGTCTTCACCCATGTACGGCATCGCGCGCTTCGATTTCTACGATCTGGCCAAGAAGGCCTATTGCGTGATCTCGACTGGGGAAACGCGTTTCTATGGCTGCTTCCTGTTCACCAAGGGTGTCATCCCACCTGCAGGCGTGTGAGGTTTTCGGCATGGGAACGGAGTTTCCATTCTCGGAATTTTCGCCGACACGGCCTGTTTCGCGCCGAGAATTCCAGCCGTGGACGAGACTATAGCCGGCAGCGGCTCTTGCGAAAGATAAAAGGCAATCGCAGTGCGGGAGTGTCCGCCTTGCCCGGATATGCAGTTGTCGCGATCAACGGCGTTTTGCGAAGCTTGAGGAAAAATCTCCTGCCGGTCCGAATCCCGGACCGTATCGCGATTGCGGAGCGTCAGGCGGACGACGGAATAGTCGGGAGGCTCTATTGCCGGATCGGTCGCGGCCCGAGCACCCGATCCTGAGATGCGCCCTTTTATAGCCACCTCTCACTAGACGAGGAGTCGGCGACATTCTTGTCTCGACGTTCGTCGGGATCAAGCTGCAGGCGTTCGCCTTTTACGCTAACTCCAGCGGGCAGGCGACACAATAGCTGCGCCAGGAACGGGCGGCAGTTGCTCGGCCTGCTTCGCTCGATAGACACGAAATAAGAACCGGCGATGACGGCGCCTAGTAGGACTATCCCACCAGCACCGATGCCCGCTCTGCGACCAGCAATTTTTGATCTATCTGTCATACCGCCGAGCGTAGTTCGCGAGCGAAATCCCCGCTAGATCACCTAAAGTAGCAGCGTTGAGCTTTCTTTCGGATGCCCTTCGCTCTTGGTTGAAGGCCAACCACATCGCTCCTGCGATAGGCAGCCGAGAGCTACGGTCTGGTAGACATAAAACAGGAATTCGCGCCGGCTGGGCGGTGTGTCTTGATCTCCTGCTGGAAATCAAACCGAGAAGGCGTGCCCAAAGTTCCGCCAGCCTAGTGCAGCCGTGAGGGTGTCATGGCAGCGAGAGCATCCCTGAGTTCGCTGACAATTTCTTCGTAGTCGGCGATCCGTCTACAGAGTCCGGGCTCGGACCGTCTGGCTCTCACATCCTTGATGACGTCGGTGAACATCCGAACCTGCTGCTCAAGGTCGATGCTGTCGCTCACTGATACACGCACGATGCTATTCCCCGGCTAGTTCTCCCCCAGCCGCCTTGCATACAACCAGCCTTGCTCGCAATGAACAATCAGCTTTTGGGAGTAATCCAGACCCGGACGATGTAAGCCTAAGCGGGCTCATCTACTTCAGCGCGAAATAAATGAGGGCAATTCCGAGAATGATCGAGCCGCACATGAGAGCGGGTGCATAGACGTAGTCCATGATCGGGCCTCCGGTGTTGCCGCCCTACCTAGAGCAGCTTGCCGAGGCATCCACCCCTAAGATGAGACCAAAACACAAAGGTCCTACGATAGAGGCCCGTTGTTCAGACTGAAGTCCGACGCCGGAACATGCGAGAGGCAGCGGGGTTTATCTCGCAAGTACGCGAAGCCATATCGTCCCCGGCACCATTCAACGGGCTTCGTCAGATGGTGTGTCTCCCCAAACCCGTCGCCTCACCGCGGCGGGTTTATAGCAAGCAGGCTCAAACGATAAAGTGAGAGCCCGCGGGTTTGAAGCCGGCGGGCTTGCTGCATCAATGACAGTCAGAGACGATGAGCTTGCACCCGGGGCATTCGGCCTTCGCAGCCTTCTGCGCTGCTGCTTCTGTGCTACCTACGCCCGTCGCCTAGCTCGCCTTGTTGCCTACATAGGCGCCGCACTGTTCGAAGGTCAGCATGACCTCGCACGCCGCATTACCGGCGGCCTTGCATTCCTTTATAGCATTCGAAGATGCTTCCTTCTTCGAACCACCATACCCAACGGCATAGCCAGCATCTTCCGCCGCTGTGCCGGATGTGTCATTCACCGAAATAGCGCCGGTAGCGAGAGCTGATGTCGCGCAAGCGCAGGAAAGAACTGCGGCGGCGAACGCGGCGCGGATAGCGAATTTTATTTTTGGAAGTTCCCTGGGCCGCCGAATTGCGGCGAGTGAGGAATATCAAAGCTGCTCAATGCTTCAAGCGGTTATACCCGTTCGTGTTAACTTAGAGCCCGCATCCGTTGGTGCGAGCAGGTGCCATGCGAGCGTTCATGATTGTGAGGCCTGCCGCTGGACGGCCCCAAATCAAGCCTCGTATTACAGCCGTCGAGCAGGCTCCAGCCGCCGAACCAATCACCACGGAAATATCAGTGGGCGCCAGGGTCTGCTACCGTTTGTCCTTAGTTCAGATTTCGGTGTGCTTCCGCCGCGGCCTTTTCGAATGCACGTCGCGCCTGTTCCGCCGTAAGTCGTTCGTCGAGCGCCGCCTTGCAGGCGATCCTGGCGCGAACGAAATGTGGTCCGGTCATTGCCGGCCAGCCTTCAGTTAAAAGCGCCAGAGCCTCAAATGGTCCGTTGACGGCTTTGCGACCGATCCCCGGCAGCGCAATATTGACGGGCGCGTCCCAAGTTCTCTCAGTCATCGTTGTCCTCCTGATCGCTCCTGTCACGATCATTAACACTTTGTGAGCGGAGTCTAGTGGGAGCGGGGGCTCGGTACGATTCCTGACCAACGCGCAGTTGCGAAAGCTAGCGTCGACGCATAGCGAGTCGATGAAGGGTCAGTCAGGCTCCGTGATACACTTGGGCATTTGTGCCATCTGCCGTGCGTCGCTTTAGCGTGCGGTCGAGAGCGGATCCGACCGCCGTGGCATACCGCCTGTCAGACAGGACTTGCGAACCGATCTTCCTGCTCAAGCCGTATGAACGATCGATCCTGCCGTGAGGATCACCAAAAGGCTCTGCAACAACACCGGGACCAAAAGCCAGCGATGGCGCGCCCTCCTGCCAACCAGCAAATTCCGCTGCAAATGTGGGAGACCAGGTTTCAAGTGAGACTCCGAGGCCTCCGGCGAGGAAGCCTTGCAGTTTGACCGGAGCCTTGGCAGCGCTTGTCCAAGCTCGTCTCCTTACCCTGTCGGCTGGATCAACGGATGTCGCGATAGGCAGCCAGCGCCCGGTCGCGGGCAAAACCGTGATCGACGATCGGTTTCGGATAGGTCTTGCCGAGCTTGATGCCCGCCTGTTCGAGGACATGCTGTGGCGCTTCGAAGGGCTTGTGGACGTATTTGCGATCCAGTCCTGCCAGCTCCGGTAGATATTCCCGGACGTAATCGCCATCCGGATCGAATTTCTCACCCTGCAGGACGGGGTTGAAGATCCGGAAAAACGGCGATGCATCGGCGCCGGAGCCCGCCACCCATTGCCAATTCGCCGAGTTGTTCGCGGGGTCGGCATCAACCAACGTTTCGCGAAACCATCTCTCGCCGCGGCGCCAGTCGATCATCAGGTCCTTGATCAGGAAGGACGCAGTGATCATGCGGACACGATTGTGCATGAAGCCGGTGCGCCAAAGCTGGCGCATGCCGGCATCGACGATGGGATAACCGGTCATCCCCATCGTCCAGGCGCGGAACTCCCCTGAGGCGTATCCCCATTTGAAGCGGTCGAACCTGTCGTCCCAGTTCTTGTCGTGAAGTTCGGGGAATTCAATGAGCAGATTATAGCAGAAGTCCCGCCAGGCGAGTTCACGGCGGAAATGGGCAACATCCTCCGACGCTTTGGATGGCAGGCCCCGGACCGCATGCCAGATGCGAGCCGGCGAGATTTCGCCATGCGCCAGGTGAGGCGACAGGAGGGATGTGGCATCGATCGACGGCAGATCGCGGCCGCGCTTGTAGTCGTGCAGCTCGCGATCGATGAGGTCGCCAAGTTTTTCCTGTGCGCCTGCTTCGCCGGGTGCCCACGTTTTTCGAAACTCCGCGGCCCAATCGGGTTTCGTCGGCAGCAAGGCCCAGTGATCGAGGTTCTCGGATGGCGGCAGAGGCTGCGGCGAGGGGCTTTTCGTCGGCGCGTCGATGGGTTCGTGCGGCTCGCCCGCCTTCTGGAGCGCATTCCAGAATGGCGTGAACACCTTGAACGCGTTTCCCGTACCGGTGCGGATGGATTTCGGCTCGTACAGGAGCTGTCCGTGGAAGGCGCGGATAGCGATGTCGTGCTCTTTCAGCTCAATGGCGATGCCCCGGTCGAACAGCGTCCGCTCATAGGCGCGGTTGACGAAGACGGTTTTTGCATCGGTCTTGCGGGCGAGATCGGCGAGCACGTCCTCGGCCTTGCCGGAGACAAGGACGAGGTCACTGCCCAGAGACTTTAGCGATGCCTTGAGTGCTGCAAGCGAGTGGTGCAGCCACCAAGCCTGCGCGGCACCGAGCGGTCCGATGTTCAGCTGTGCCGGCTCGCGGATATAGACGGGGATGACCGGGCCGCCAGCCTCGATCGCAGCGTGCAGTGCCGGGTTGTCGTCGAGACGCAGATCCTTGCGAAACCAGAGGATGGCGGGGGCCGGCTTTTCGTGAGGCACGGTCTTCTCCGTTCAGGGCATCGCTGCCCGAAAGTACGGACTTCGAGAAGGATCGGATCAGTTCAAGGGCGGATCACAGGGTCGAGCTACTCGATCCTTTGTGATCTTGGCTGCAGAAGTCTCCCCGGCAGCAGTAAGCCGGTCCGGAACAGCATTCCAGTGTTCATTCCAAGAAGATATAGGCACGCATGTCGGCGGCACTGCACACAACCGAAGGATCTGACGCCTGGGCTTCCGCAGGGGGCGATGATCAAGCTCCATATCACCCTTGCGCCGCGAACGGTGATTTCAGGAATTCACGAACCTCGTTGACTGCCGCAGCAGCGTGCGCAGCTTGACCCCACCTTTCGCCGGATTATCCTCACCGCCTGCGCTAACGACGAACCTATTGTCTACACCCAGATCGTCATAGGCCACAAAGAAGCCGGGCTCAGCTTGCGGTGCGCCGGCGCGCTTGACCTCGATCGCCACCTTTGGCTTTCCAGCCTGTTCAATGACAATGTCGATCTCGGCACCATCGGCTGCCCGTCAGGCAGCGGCTTTCAGCAACCATGCATCATGGTTCTTGAGAAATACCTTGAGCCTGTCGCCATAGTCATCGGTGACGGCAGCCCGCACGCTCTGGCGGGCAGCGAGGGCGTTACGCCATGCTGTCACGCGGGGCAGTCCGTCGAATACGCCGGCCGGCGAGATGGTGTCGAACACGTCGAAATAGCGGAAGATCGGCGCAAAGACCGCATCGACCAGGCTGAATGTCTCGCCGGAGAAGAATGGACCGTGGCCTAGCTCGACCTCGATACGGCCGAACTTGTCGAACAGGGCCTTGCGCTTAGCGTTATAGGCTTTGGCATCCTCGGCCGTCTCAAATCCCCACAAGTCCGAGAGGATTGAGGAACCGAACTCGATCCAGCCTCGATGCCGCGCCCGCGTCAGCGGATCGGCAGGATGGAGAGCAGCGCCAGGCTGCGTTTCTTCGAGATATTCGCAGATGACGGCGCTCTCGAACAACACGGCTTCCGCGCCATTATCCTGTTTGACGATCAGCAGGGGCACCTTGCCGAGCGGGGAAATAGCGAGGAACCAATCTGGCTTTGCGGCCAGATCGACATAGCGGCGCTCGAATGGCACGCCTTTCTCTGTCAGGGCGATCGCCGCGCGCTGGACGTAAGGGCAAAGATGATGGCTGATGAGGGTCAGCTTTGGGTCGGACATGATAAAATCTCCTTGAGCGGATCAGCGAAAGAAGGGGGAGGCGCGGAGGACATAGCGGCCGTCGCCAAACAGGAATTGGGCAACCGACAGGGCGAGGAGGTAGAGTGGATATTCCCAACCGCCGTTCGGCGCGTTGAACACCCACCCATTGCCGCCATGCGCCCAGATGATCGCGCCGAGAAGTGCCGGGATCAGGGCCACGGCCACCCACCGGGCATAGCTGCCGAGAACCAGCATCGCGCCGCACACGGCTTCGGCCGCAAAGGTCCCAGAGGCCAGCCATCCGGGCAGGGCGATGGACTCGAAATAGCCCGCCGTACCGGCAAGGCCGAAGGCGAGCAGCTTGAGCACGATCGAATGGGCGAGATACATCACGCCGAGGCCGACGCGCAACAGGATTACCCCGTAATCCGCTAATCGCTCTTGGGTCATGAAAAAACGGTCTCCTTATATAGATGTATCTGCATCTATATAAGGGCTTGCGTTGTCCGTCAAGATACATGTATCTGCATCTATGTCCGATTGTTCAGATACCAAAGCACAGCAGCCCTCTCCCGCCATCACGCGGGCCTGGGTGCGTCTTATGCGCGCCCAGCAGCTCATGCTTGGCGCTATCGAGCAAGATTTAAAGGCGGCCGATCTTCCGCCGCTTGGCTGGTATGACGTGCTGCTTGAGCTGTCTCGGGTCGAGGGCGGCCGCTTGCGGCCCTACGAGATCGAGGAACGCACGCTACTGGCGCAGCATAACCTTTCCCGACTTCTCGACCGGATGGACAAGGCCGGGCTCGTTCAGCGTGAAGTGTTTTCCCAGGACGGCCGGGGCCGGTGGGTCATCATCACCGAGGATGGCCGGGCCATGCAAGCGCGCATGTGGAACGTCTATGCGGCGGCGATTCAGCGGCATCTGGGCGACAAGCTGGACAACATGCAGGCTGATCAACTGGCCGAGCTGTTGGCCGCGTTGTCGCGTAACTCCTAAATTTCGCGGCAAAGTCAGGGGACTTGATTTTTCGGGGAAATTTCGGTCGCGAAAGTTAACTCTGCGAGAGACATTCGCGACACTTCGCCGCCCGGATTCCGGCCGCTGCAGTTTCCGACTTCCGTTCGACCAGCGTCCAAATGTGGCCGAAGGGATCGAGGATCGAGCCTAAGGCGCTGACATTTTATCCTGTCTACACAGATGAGTAAGGGGTTCGTACCAGACCAAGAAAGCACCTTCGCCAGTTTCGGCTGAAGGGGTTGAGCTTGAGGATCTTGTGAGCTTCTATGGCCGCCCGGAGTCGCCAGGCCTAAGAGCGTCTGGAACAGTGGCGCTACTTCTCGTGCTCGCTCGCCCGTGCGAAACGTACACCTACGTCGTCGCCATTCTCCGGAATGAATTCAATTCCAGCGTCATCTAGAGCACTTTTGATTTTATGAAGTGTGGCGGTGCGCAACTCTTCGCCCCTTTCGAGACGAGTGATGGTCTGCGTCGAGACTTTCGCCGCGTTCGCTAGATCCAGTACTCTCCAGAAAATGTTCAGCAGGCTCAAGCAGCTCGAGCGCCTCGCTACCCGCTAAGCTAAGGGCAGGAAATCCTTTTCGGGATTTCTCGCCTTAGCGGCCGCCAAAATATGACTGCCATACTTCGCAGGGACCAATCTTGAATTAGGTACAAAGCGTTTGTAGATATCTGCCATATTCGCTTTTGCCAAGCTTCTTGCCGACGGCTTCCAGTTGCTTGTCATCTATAAAGCCGCTGCGCCAGGCGACCTCTTCAGGGCTGTTGATCTTGATACCCTGCCGCTTCTGCAGAGTGCCGACAAAATTCCCTGCTTCCAGCAAGCTCTCGGGAGTGCCGGTATCGAGCCAAGCAAAACCGCGGCCCATTTGTTCGACGTTCAACTTGCCACGTTCGAGATATACTCGGTTGACATCGGTGATCTCCAGTTCACCGCGCAGCGATGGCTTGAGGTTTGCGGCAATCTCGACCACGTCCTTGTCGTAAAAATAAAGCCCGGTAACTGCCCAGTTGGATTTCGGGACCGTCGGCTTTTCAACGATCGAGATCACCTTCATTCTCTTGTCAAACTCCACCACGCCGTAACGTTGCGGATCGTGGACATGATAGGCGAACACTGTGGCACCATCGTTGCGCGCCGCAGCGCTTTCAAAAAGCTCCGTGATGCCATGGCCGTAGAAAATGTTGTCGCCGAGGATGAGGCAGGATTGATCCGATCCGACAAAATCGGCACCGATGATGTAAGCTTGAGCAAGACCTGCAGGTGAAGGCTGTTCCGCATAGGAGAGCGAAATTCCCCAAGCCGAACCGTCGCCTAACAGGCCGCGAAAATCGGGCAGATCATGCGGTGTGCAGATGATGAGAATGTCGCGTATTCCGGCCAGCATCAACGTTGAGAGCGGATAATAGATCATCGGCTTGTCATAGACGGGCATGAGCTGTTTCGACGTGACAAGCGTCATCGGATGCAGCCGCGTTCCGTTGCCGCCGGCCAGAATGATACCCTTCATCGACAATTCTCCTCAAAATGCCGTTTCCATGCCGGCCTCTTTTCTCAGCGCACCGCCAGCCAAGAGCCGTTGCACCGTCGTCGCGGTCGCGATTTTCCAGTCTGGCAGACGAACACCGTGAAACCGTTCGAGTTTGCTGCAATCCAATCTCGAATTGGTTGGCCTGCGAGCCGGTGTCGGATATTGCGCAGTCGGGATCGGATGGACGATCGCCGACGGGCCACCCATCTCGGCAGATATGCGGAAGATCTCGGAAGCAAAACCCGCCCAGCTGGTCTCACCGCTTCCCGCCAGGTGGAACATGCCGCGCAGGCGTCGGTCCCGTGACGACAGCAAATTGCCGGCAACCGTGAATATGGCATCGGCGATATAAAGTGCAGATGTTGGATTGCCGTATTGGTCGGCGACGACATTGAGTTCGTCGCGACTTTCGGCAAGATGTAACATTGTGCGCAGAAAGTTCTTGTTAAAGGGGCTGTAGACCCACGCGGTCCTGAGGATGACGTAATCCGCCCCCGACGCGATGAGACAACGTTCGCCCTCGAGCTTCGACCGACCATAAACACAGAGGGGGGCAACAGGGTCGCTCTCCTGATAAGGCGAAGTCTTGTTGCCGTCAAAGACATAGTCCGTCGACAAGTGAATAACCGGCACGTTAAGCTTGGATGCCACGCGACCGATCTCATTTATGGCCGCGCTGTTGATGACAAAAGTTTTGGCGGCATCGCTTTCCGCTTGATCGACGGCGGTATAGGCGGCAGCGGAAATGATCAGTTCGGGTCTCGCTTCCACAAGAGCCTTTTCAATCGTTCCAATATCGGCAAGGTCGAGATCGGGTCGAGCCAGCGGGATAACTCTTATCCCGCTGTGGCGCTCGACGCGCTCGACCAAAGACTGAGCGACTTGCCCGCCACGTCCGGTGACCACATACCGCCGGGACATCATTTGCCTCCGGATCCGTTAAGTAGGCCGAGCCGGCCACCGCCGTATCCCTGACGCAGCGGCGTCCACCACCATCCGTTTTCCAAGTACCACTTGACCGTCTTTTCGATCCCGGTATCGAAGTTTTCTTCTGCCTTCCAACCCAATTCCGCCTCGAGCTTGGTGGCGTCGATTGCGTAGCGCGCGTCATGCCCGGGCCGATCCATGACATATGTGATCAGTCGCTCGTGTGGGGCATTCTGCGGCCGGAGGGTATCTATGATCGAGCAGATGCGCTTGACGACCTCTATGTTGCGTCGCTCATTGCGGCCGCCGATATTGTAGGTTTCGCCGATCCTCCCTCGTTCGGCGATGAGGTCCAGCGCCCTTGCGTGGTCCTCGACAAATAGCCAGTCGCGGATATTGGCGCCGTTGCCGTAAACTGGCAGCGATTTGCCCTCAAGAGCATTCAGAACAATCAGGGGGATCAGCTTTTCAGGGAAGTGATACGGGCCGTAATTGTTCGAGCAGTTGGAGACAATAACCGGCATGCCATAGGTGCGGGCCCACGCTTTGGCCAGGTGATCAGAGGCTGCTTTGGACGCTGAATAGGGAGAGGAGGGATCGTAGGGGGTTTCTTCGGTAAACAATCCGCCTTCGCCGAGAGAGCCGTACACCTCGTCGGTAGAGACGTGGAGAAAGCGAAAGTCTGCTTTGGCTTTACCGAAGAGATCCTGCCAATGGTGCCGGGCCGCCTCCAGCAAAGTAAATGAGCCGATGACGTTGGTTTCGATGAAGCAGCGGGCGCCAGTTATAGATCGGTCCACATGGCTCTCCGCCGCCAGATGCATGACTCGGTTGGGTTTGAAACTGTCGAACGCCTCCTGCATCGCCGCTCGATTGCAAATGTCTGCCTGAAGGAAACGATGCCGCGGATTGTTTTCGACGGTGGCGAGCGACGCTACGTTGCCGGCATAAGTCAGCTTGTCTACGGTCAAGACGTCGTAGTTTTTAACGAGAACCAGATGACGCACGACAGCCGATCCGATGAACCCGGCTCCGCCGGTAACGAGGACGCGCATTGCATGCTCCCTAGCTGCCACTCGCTACTGTGAATGAAGTCGTCTCAAGCTCGGCGAGAAGTGGCTGCGTCCGATCTCTCTGCGAAAGCACGGCGCTTTCTGCTGTCACCGGCCAGCCGATATTGAGCTCTGGGTCGTTCCATAAAATTCCACGGTCATGGTCGCGGCTGTAGTAGTTTGTTACGTTGTAGGAGACGACACTGTTGGGCTGAAGGGTGCAGAACCCATGCGCAAACCCTGCGGGAATCCAGACCTGGCAACCGTTCTCGGCGGTTAGTTCCGTTTGGACATGCTGTCCAAAAGTCGGTGAGCCTCTCCGGATGTCGACTGCGATGTCGAGAATGGAACCAGCGATACACCGGACCAGCTTTCCTTGAGCACGAGGTTCAATCTGGAAGTGTAAGCCTCTAATCGTGCCAGCGTCTGCTGAATACGACTGGTTGTCCTGGACGAAATTGAAGGCGCCGATGTTTTGGCCAAAGACGTCAGAACGAAAAGTCTCTGAAAAATATCCGCGATGGTCTCCAATTTTTTTGGGTGTCACCAGCACGACGTCGGGGATTTTCGTTCGTTCAAATTGCATGTCTTCCTCGCACTCAGATCGCTAGATCATTTCAACCACGTGATGGAAACATCCGGCCGCGTTTACTGGATCATTCGTGACATCTCCAAAGGGCTTTTTGTTTTGTGCCGTCGCAACGAAGCCGCCTCGTTGTCTCCAGGGTAACCGATGCAGGCCAGAAACATCTGGCGTGAACGCAGGTGTGGTTGTTATTTTCCGAACCGGATAAAATTTCCATAGCCAGGAATGGACGATTAATAAATAGATATTCCTCTCATGTGTGTAAATCTGTTATTGACGTTAAGCAACATTTTACGAATGATTGCGCGACCGAGCAAATATAGTTCAAAATTTGAATTAGTTTTATTCAGTAACTGCTTGTGGATGGCCGTATGATCATATTTTCAGATGAAAATTTGGAGGTGATACATCGTTCTGGATCGTCTCCCTATCTTCTCGTCACATTCAACGAAATGGAAATGAGGGCGAACGGCAGTCGTTTCTGGGGACAGCGATTGTGCGAGAAGGCCGGCATTTCGGCGCTTGGTTTCATCAGCCGGCGGCCGAACTGGTTTCCAGCAGCGAGCGTCGTCAAGGCTGTCGAGGCGGCAGCGCCCATACTTCAGGCGGCGTCGGAGCGGATCCTCTACGGGCATTCGCAGGGGGGATATGCGGCGTTGCGGTACCGGAGGCGCTTCAATGCCACGGTGGCCGTCGCCTTTTGCCCACAAATCTCGATCGATCCAAAGGCCGTTTCTTTCGACCGCAGGTTTGCGCGCCATTTCTCGCCCGACCTTCATGCGAATATGGGGATCGCGCCTGATCACGCGGCAGGCCGGGCCTATTTGTTCTTCGATCCGTTTCACACCGTCGATCACCAGCACGCGGTTCGGATCGCGGCGCTACAGGAGAGGACCCAGCTGGTGCCTGTCCACATGACCGGCCATGGCACCGTTCGCGCCTTTACCGGGACGGCGCGCGCGCTGTCGCTGATCGACGCCTGCCGCGCAGACGATCTTCCGGGTCTGCGCGGTCTCGCCCGTGCAGCGCGCGTGATCGCGCCGATGCGGCCCTATCAGATCGCCATGACGGCGATTGCTCGGCATCGGGCCTGGGCCGACAGGTTTCACACGCGCTTCGGCCCAAATTTCTCTCCTGTCGAGCAGGCAAACTTCCTCTACCATCGGGCCAACCGCCATATTCGCGACGGTGAGCTTGTGACGGCGCGGGCCATGCTTGCGGACGCCATGGCGTATCAGCCGGACAATCTCGGCTTCGGCCGCCGGCTGGAGGAACTGGACGGCCGTATCGCGCGGCTTAGAGCGGCAGGCGCTGCGCATTCGTGACCGAATGTTGCCGAGCCTGCCGAGACAAGGCAGCCTTCGCGAAGAAGGCCGGTCCCTCAGCGTTTCTCGAAACGAGTGTCTTCAAAGCGCGGGCGAGAGAAGCTTGGGGCTTTCGGCGATCGCGGCATCGAGTTTCCGCCGCAGCAAGGTGCGATAGAGTTTGACGTGTTCGCGCGCACAGGCGGCGCGGTCGGCGGGTTGGCGCATGGAAACGCGCAGCCGCTCCCAGATCTTGCCATCGCCCAGCACCTCAACAATGCGATCCGCGAGATCCTGGCTGCTGCCTGCCCGGAAGTGCAGCCCGTCCTTTCCGTCGCGCACCTTCTCGGCCATTCCGCCGATATCGGAGCAGATCATCGGCCTGCGGTGGAGCAGAGCTTCCTGAATGACAACGGGCGAGTTTTCCCACCAGACGGACGGCTGAACCACCCAGTCGACGGAACGCATAAGACGCGGCACGTCCGCGTTCTGGTAGGCGCCGTAGAAGCGAACGCGGTGGCCGGCCTCGGCGATGAGCTTGTTGATACGTTCCTGGAATTCGACCGGCTGTCGCTCGAGATTGCCGCCGAAGATCATCAGGCAGGAGTCTTCGCCCCATACCTCCTTCGGGATGCGCGAGACGGCCTCGATCAGCAGATCGGCGCCCTTGAACGGCGTCATCTGTCCGAAATAGGCAAAGCGATTGCGGCGCGGCTTGGCACCTTGAACCTCGCGCGCGGGCGCTGCCGTTTCCATGGCGATGCCGTTTTCGATCACGCTGATCTTGTCTCTTTCGATGCCCCACGCGGCGTAGCGATCCGCCAGGAACCGGCTGGGGGAGATGAAAGCGTCGGCAAGGCCGAGCATGCCGCGGGCGAACAATTCCCGCTTCAGGAAGCGCGAGACGGGGATTTCGGGAAAGCAACCGTGGCAAGCGACCGGGGACGCGGCTTCGCAGAGCTGGCCGGAAGGCCTTTTCACCATCTGCCCGTGATTGTGGCAGATCGACAGATATTCATGGAATGTGACGATGATGGCGGCGTGCGGAAACGCTTCTCTCAAAGCATAAAGGGCTTCGAGGCCGATACCGAGAACATGGTGAAAATGGATGACATGGGGCCTGAGATCGCGCGCAAAACGCAAGAGGTCCCGGCTAATCGCCTGGGTATCACCGTTGGAGAGGAAGAAATGGTCGTAGTCGTCCGTGTGGAACAGCAATTCGTCCTCGACAAGGCGCAGGCTCATCAGCGCGGATGCGGCGTGCCGCGGCACCGGGTGTCCGATCCGGGCCAGATAAACCGATTCCACGTTCGGCAATGCCTTCAGGCCGAGGTGCAGGTTATGGGACGCGATTTCCGCCCCGCCGAGCGAGACCGAGGGATGCGCATGCGAGACGACAAGGACGCGAAGCTGCTCGTTCATGCGGGCCTCTTTTCCAGGTGCTTTTCAATGGTAAGGATAGGCAGCCATTGGCTCTTGAAGATCTTTCGGTCGATCTCCGCCACCAAGGCCGCCATCGCAGGACTGTCGCCGGCGCGTGCGTCGTCGCAGCCCCACATCTGCACGGACGGCAGCAAATAGGAGTCGAACCCGGACCGGCTGAGGCGGAGGCCGAGATCCAGACCCTTTTCCTGCGTTCCGAGATAGCCGCCGGAAAAGCCGCCCGCGCGCGACAGGGCGTCACGGGGCATGATGCAGCATTCGAGCGATGCCGCCGCGATGCTGGTCACCTTCATGTCGGTCACCGCTTTGAGCGGATATCCGGCGTAGCGGCCCACAACCGGTTGGTCGTCGTTGCCGTCGTCAATCCAGCTTCCCGCCCAGCGAACCGAATGGTCTTCGTAAGCGAGGACAGGCGAGACTGCGCTTCCTTTCATTGTGGAAGCCGTGGCCACGAGCTTGCCATACCAGCCTGTCCCGTGCGGGATTAGCGAGGCGGAGAGCGACACGACCGTTTCACAGGAAAGCGCCTGCGTGCCCGCTTCCAGCATGTCGTAGACGTCGCCCGTACCCTTCGTCGACACCATTCTGACCGAAAGGCGATAGAAACGTGCGAGCTCCTTGAGGCGGGTGGCCTGCCTGCGAAACCGCTCGGCGGGCATGGCGATCACGATCGGAGCGCCCCGGGTTTCCGGATCGAGCGCAAGCAGGGCGAGCAGCGGGGAGATATCTTCGTCGCTGTCGCCTACGCCAATGATGATCGGCGGGCCGTTTTCTTCATCGAAGAATCCGGCATCTATGATCGTTTCGATGACCGGCGCTGACCTTCCCGATGATTGTTTGAGGAACGGAACAATGTGTGTATCGACGATCCCTGGTAGCGCGTTGTTGGCGGGATCGATCGAGCCGATCTGGCGCAATGCCGCCGAACGTGCCGGAAGGCGTGTCGGTTTTACCGGCAGAAACGCACGGCGCGAATCCTGCAGCGTCAGTTCGAAATAAACGGGGGCACCGGGATCTTCAGCCGATAACTGGGCGTGGGCGATGAAGCCGTGGGCGCGCTGATCTCCCCGCAGACCCGGCACAAGATGCGCCTGGTCGTTGAAACTGTCCGTGACGTCGGGGCGATCGAAGCGCGTCCAGTGTTCGTCGAGGCGGCTCGCAGCATCACGTCGGCGCAGTCTAACCGTCGCGACGTGGCCATCCGGGTCATAAAGCCAGCCGGAGATGAGGAGATTTCCTGCATCGGCCTCGAATATGCTGTCTATCCCCATCCGGACGGGATAGGGCAGGCCGGAGACGGTTTCCTTGCCCTCAAAGCTGTTGGCAGCGGCCCGCAGGGACAGGAGCACGTCCGGCGTGCCATGGGTGCGCATCAGGACAGACCGGATGTGTTCGGGGGTTTCCTGGGGATCGGTGATGCGCTTGCGAGGGTGGATAGCGACATGCCTCCAACCGGCGCGCCCTCGAAAGATCAGACCTTCAATGTCGGCAGCGCGGGCAGCCTCGTGCGTCTCGAGCAGGCCGACAAAACCTGCGGCGCCATCAGGGGCGTCGGGACGTGCAAAGGTGGCTATACCGCATTCCGCGACCACCGGTGTCGATCTTCCGATCAGGGACATCCGGCAAGGCCCGGGCGCCATGGCGCGGCTCCAGCCCTGCAGGAATGTCACGCCGTCATGGCTCTCGCCGATCAACTCGACGAAGCCGTCAGTGGCGTGGGTCGCCTGTAGAAGCGCGGTTATGGCGAGAAGCCTGCGGCGGCTGAGATTGCCGGCCATCAGCGCGTCCACGAGCCGGTTTATGACGGCGGCCGACTGAGATCCCGCGGCCTCCAGCATGAGCGCGGCTGCTTCCTCCGTCGAGGCAAGACGGGACGCAAAGATATAGGGCGCACTCGTCTCCTTCTCTCCGAAGCGTATCGTGGTCATGGCAAGGTCGGTGTCCCCTGCCGGAAGCAGCGCCGCAAAGCCATGCTTGGCCCGCGGTGAGGATGCGGCCGATCGCCATTCCGAGACAAATGCATTTCGCGTGTCGGCTTGGTCTTCGCCGACGCAAACCGTCACGTCACCGGCCGGGACTTGGCCGAGGCCGATGATTAGCAGGGTTGTCTCGTCGACGCGGCAGCCGATTACCCTTCCGGAGCGCATCGCCCTGCTCGTCCCCTGCTTGGCGGGCAATGGTTTGGCGACCAGGGGGTTGGTGGCAGGAGGATTGGTAACCGTGGGGGATTGTTCCGTAACCAGCATGTCTTGCCCTCCCTCGCTCAAATCCTGGCAATCAGCGCAAGGCCGGCGCCAGCGGCAAATCCGACCAGGACGAACAGCAGCAACAGCATGGGTTTGAATTCAGCGCTCGCCCGTTTCTTCAATGTATCCAGGTTCTTCTCCATCCCCGCCACGACCCCGTCGAGCCGCATCAGGTGGACATCGAGGTCATTCAAGCGTTGGCTGACCTCCACCTTGAGGTTTTCGACGGCGTTGCGGATTTCGGTCAGGCCGGTGGTTTCGGCCTTGTCTCCATCAATTTCCGGTGCGCGCTGCAGGGAGCGCTGCGAGACCTGCAACTGCCGCTGCGACGCCATCAGCACATCGAGCTTGTCGAGCACTTTTGCCAGCGGCGCTGCGATCAGGGCTTCGGCCGCCTGCTCGTTCGGCTGAGGAACACGCAGAGCCTGTTCGGAGCCGCTTTCATTGCGCGCCATGACGACGATATCGTTGGCCCGCGAATGGAGGGGGTCGGGCAGCGCGATTTCGAATGCGTGTTTGCCGTCGCCAATACCGTTGCGCCGCAGATCGGGACGGTTGCGATCGGCAACGGCCTCGGCAATTACCTTGCCATCGAGAAGGACACGGATGGTCAGCCGTTGATCCGGCGCCATCGGGTCGAATGCCCAGCCGAAAATCCTGCCCATGTCGACGGCGTCCACCCGGCCGTTCATCGGCTTGACGTTGTCCTGTTCGGATGCTGCATCCGGTCGTTCAGCGGGACTGGTCATGCGCTCTCCAATGCCTGAATCTGTGCCGTCTCCATCCACTTGAGATAGCGGCGGGCAGTCGTGTCGATGTCGTCAGGCTTGCGGGCGTTTTGCGCGAACAGGTGCAGCAGTTTCGGGTCTTCGACGATGTCGCGCATCGCCGCGGCGAGCGCCCGGGCATCATTGGGTGGTACGGTCAGGCCGTTGACGCCATGCTCGACCATCTCAGCCATTCCGCCGATATTGCTGGCGATGACAGGACGGCCTTGCGCCTGGGCTTCCTGAATGACCAGCGGTGCGTTCTCCCACCAGACAGAAGGAACGATAGTGCAATCGACCGCGGCCACCAGATCGCCGATATCTTCGCGTCGGTAAGGGCCGCGGGCCTGAACGGATCCGGATGTTTCTGCAAAACGCCGATTGATCTCCTCGACGAACGTTTCGCTCTGGAAGGGCGCGCCGCCATGGACGCGAAGTTCGAAATCGAGGCCGTCGGCAAGAAGCTGACGCGCCGCCTCGAGCAAGACGGTCACCCCTTTCCAGGGGTTGAGATTGCCGAAATATCCGAAAACCGGCTTGCCGCCCTGGAGCAGATCTCTTGGCACGCCGGTCTTGCGGGCGGGGATGCCATTGGGAATGACGCTGATCGTATCTTCGTCCAGTCCCCATTGCACGTAGCGATCGCGCAAGAAGGCGCTTGGCGAGACGAAGTGGTCGACCGTGCTCAGCAGGGCCTTCAGGTGGCGTTCGCGCAACGCAAATCGATCGAGCGGAATGTCCTTGAAGCAGGCATGGCAGCGGTCCGGGCTGGATTGGTGACAAAGCTCCTTGGTGCCAGTGCGCACCATCAGGCCGTCATGGTGGCAGATGGGGTAGTAGTCGTGGAGTGTCATGACGATCTGGCAGTCGGGCAGGGTGCGGCGGACGATGTGGGGAAACTCGGCGCCAAGCAGCAGCATGTGATGGAGATGAACCACATCCGGCCGGAAATCGCGCAGTAGCTCCGCTATGTCTGGCACGACACCATAGAGGTCGATCTGGCTCATGAAGAAGCGGTCGAAATGTCCGGACCACAGCAGGATTTCGTCTCCTGCCGAGCCGATGCTCTGGAAGCTCGTGCCTGGTCTCGCTTCGCGATGAATATGGTTTGTGGCACCGAGAAACAGAGCTTCATGGCCCTCGCGCTGATAGGCGCGAAACAGGTCATGGGCGAATATCTCGGTGCCGCCCGGGTGAAGGGACGGATGGTTGTGGGCAGCGACCAGTATGCGCTTGCTCATCGGCCATTTCCCCGGCGCTTTGCCACGATGAAATCCTGATGGTGAGCCGCATTGGTACCGCGCCAATGGCCCAGCGATTTCAAGGTGATGGAGAGGCCGGCGCGTTCGAGCGCCTTGTCGAGAAAGCCGTCTTCGAAGCCGACTGCCGCAAGCGGCGCCTGGTTGGGTACGAACCAGCACGGGCTTTCGCCATAACGGCGGAACGCAAGGCGCGGATCGCGCCGCCCGTGCTCGTTTGCCGCCGCGATCCGGTCGACCACGAAGGCTGTCATGAACAATCGCCCGCCGAATGACAGGACCCTGCGAACCTCGGCGAGGTAAACAAGGACTTCCGCAGGGGGCAGGTGAGTGACCACCGACGTCATGATGACGAAGTCGAAATGGTGATCCGGAAAGGGAAGCTTCAGGGTCTTGCCGCTGACCTTGCCGTTCGGATTGTAGAGTTCGTGCGCGATATCCAGTCGCTGAAAGGCGAAATTGGAGTAGGCGGGCGTGATCGTCCGCTGGCACCAGTCGATGCCGCCCTCGACGGGATCGATGCCATCGTAGCGGCTCGTCTGCGGATCGAGATACTGGGTGAGCGGCACGGCCATTCGGCCGATACCGCAGCCGATGTCGAGCACGCGGGCTTCTTCGCGCAGGCCGCCGATACGGATGAAGTGCCCGAGGAATTCCACGCCTATCGCACGAAAATCGCCGTCACCAACGAACACATTGGTGGGTTCCGGCTGCGGCAGAAATCGGTTGGCCCGAACGGCTTCGAGCAGCCAGCGAACGCGGTCCTCATCGACCAGCCGAGCCGGCTTGGGAGGGTGCACGAGTGCTACCTGTGTCACGCTGCGTTCCTTTCCTGGCTTCTGCCGTTTGTGGCGGCGGGGCGATCTTGATCTCTGCCGAACTGGTTCGCCATCAAGTCGGTGATGTCGTCTTCCCAGCGCTGGGTGTGCAGCCAGGAATTGTATTGGCTGGCGACGCCGCGCATATAGTCCTGGCTGCGGCGGATCGAGCGACGCTCGAAATGATACAGGCAGGCGGCGGGCTCATAGGCGATCTGGAGCCCGAGACGGCGGATCTTGAGGCAGAGGTCACTGTCCTCGTAGTCGCCGATT
The DNA here is from genome assembly GCF_002968555.1 of Neorhizobium sp. T6_25. NCBI lineage: Bacteria > Pseudomonadati > Pseudomonadota > Alphaproteobacteria > Hyphomicrobiales > Rhizobiaceae > Neorhizobium > Neorhizobium sp. T6_25. The sequence continues at coordinate 211,870 of NZ_PVBL01000001.1, read as the reverse complement.
ATGTAGTCCTCGGTGAAGCCGCCGACACGCTCGTAGATGGCCCTGCGGGTCACGAGGCAGGCGCCGGTGACGCCGGGAACCTCGCGGGCTTGTTGGGCGGGAGCATAGTCACCGGGCATGCCCTTGTTGAAATGATGGTTCAACCAGATCCCGCGCTGGTCGCGGCCAAAATAAAGGCCGGCATGCTGCAGCGATCCGTCTTCGAAGAGCAGTTTGGGGCCGATCGCGCCCAGCCTGCTGTTTTCCAGCAGCGGCCGCGACAGCACCTGAAGCCAACCGGGTCCCTTTGGCACGACATCCGAATTGAGCATGACCAGAATGGCACCGCGGGCAAAACGTGCGCCGGCATTGCAGGCCCGCGCGTAGCCGCTGTTGCGGTTCATGATGACCAGCTTCATCGGCAGCCCGTGCAGCAGGTGCAGGCCGCCCAGCATATGCTCCGTCTCATCCTGGATTTCCGGTGAATCGAGGACGAAGATGATCTCGGCATTGGCGACGAGCCACGGATCGGTGGCCATTCCCGACAGTTGGAAGCGCAGGAAATCGAGAACCTTGTAGAGAGGTATGACAATCGAAACGAGGGGTGTGGTTTCGGACAGGTTGTAGTCCTTCGTAGAATCGACCTCTATGGTCTTGCCCAGCCGCCGTTCTATGTCCTGCAGGGCGGGCGCGAGGATCGTGCGGAAGGCACTGTCGACCGCATGCTGCGGCGGAACCGCGCGAAGGACATGGTTTCGCTGCGTCGCGGGCTCGAAAGGCTGCAGCTTCGGTATCAGCGGCCTGACCGCTCCCGAAGCAAGGCGCAACTGAAATCGCGGCTGCAGAAGCGGGCCGGGGGATTGCGTCAGCGGAATCCAGGCAACGAAGCCGGTCACATCGGTCTTGCTCTTTTCATCCTTGCCTTCTGCCCATGCCGGGAATTTGTAGCTGTTTGCGTCAAGCGGCACGGCGGTGCCGTCCTCCTTGACGTAGTCGATGCCGGCGAAGGCGGATGACGGTGCATGAAACCAGCCGCCTGCCAGAAGGCCGTCGTCGAGCGCCAGGGCGAGATCGACCTCGCCCGACGGATGCATCGACGACTTGGCAATACGGGTTGCAGGCAGCGGGGCGTTGACCTGAAGGTCGGTCGCCGTCGCGGCGCTGCCTTCCGGCAACGTGGCGAGACAACGGACGACCATTTCGCGCAGCTCGACGGCCTCACGGTTCTTGCTCCACCAGGTCTGAAGGTTGGGATTGCGAGGTTTGTCGTCAGCAAGCTGGCGGATTGCTGCACCATTCTTGCTCAGGAGGACGATGAGAAACGGAGGAGAGGGATAAGGCGCCTCCGCAATGAAATGGCACGGTTGAAGTCCGCTTTTCATCTTGCGTCCGAGGACAGGCCTTGCGGCCATGCGTGCGATCGATGTCGCGCCGATCGCATAGATCGCTACGATGTCGCCAAGGTCCGGATTGATTGCCGTCTCGATCAGATGGCGTCCCTGGGCGACCTGGCAGACGATGCCGGCGGCCTGCGGTTCGGGCACGAGCGCATGAAGGGCGTCTTCGACGATCATATGGAAAAGGTGGTCGCCGGTGATGCGGAAGGCGCTTCGCCAGACGGTCAGCAGGTTGTTGACGAACTTGATACGGGAACCCGGTGCAAGATCGGTAAACAGCGCTTCCACATCGAGGGGCGTGAGCATGCGTGCCGGCTGCATCATGACGGTTTCGATGATGCCGCCGTGTTCCGTGCAGATGTCCACATTCACCGGCTGCTGTTCCGGCCGCATCGCCCAGAACATGCGTTGCCTTCCGTGGCCGAGCGGAAGCATCATGCTGACCAGCGGTACCGGCGACCGATCCATCGACAACAGGCACTTGGTGGTTGCGGGAAGGGCCGGGGGGAGATCCCAGACAAGGATGGCCAAATCCGCACCGAGTCGAAAGGTTTTTGCGTTTCTAAAAACGCCGCTGGCGTCTATCGCTTCGTCGAACGTCACACGCTGCCCCTCTGGATCGGAGTTGCGCGCCCCGCGGGAGGAGGCGGGGCGCGCAGAAATCATGCTCAGTGAACGGTGAAGTAGTTCTCGGGATTGGCATGAATGTCGTCAGCGTCGACATTGACCAATGTGAGCGTATCGCCATGGCCGAGATCCACGACGACATTGCCGCCGACCTGCGTGATGCGCGAGGCCAGATCGTCCGGCGAAGTCACGTCGAGGCCATTGATGCCCTTCGAGATCTGCAGGATATCCTCGCCAGCGGTGAAGTCGAGAATGACGTCATTGCCGCCGCCGCCGCCGAAGACGAAGACGTCATTGCCTGCGCCGCCGACCAGCAGGTCATTGCCAGCGCCGCCGTCGATGATGTCGTTGCCGTCGCCGCCGTAGAGGATGTCAGCACCCTTGCCGCCGGACAGAAGGTCACTGCCATGCCCGCCGAGCAGGGTGTCATTGCCCTTGTCGCCGTAAAGAAGATCATCACCCCAGCCGCCGACAAGATTGTCGTCGCCAGCTTCACCGTTCAACAGGTCGCTACCCTCGCCGCCGAACAGGGAATCATGTCCCTTTCCGCCGAACAGGATGTCGTCACCCTCGCCGCCCAACACCGTGTCGTGTCCGTTGCCGCCGTTTACGAAATCATCGCCCGCATGGGCGCGGATGAAGTCGTTGAAGCGGGAACCGAACAGGGCATCATCGTATGCTCCGCCTTCCAATGTGGCCATCTGCCTCTCCTCTTCAGGTTTGTTTGAGTGCGTTGTCGGCGCAGGGTGCGACGATTTCGCGCTTGAAATGTGCACTGCAAAAATCGGAAGCGCAAGCATAACCAGGAGCTAAAATGTCAGATGTTGGGAAATACATTTCCTGAACTGAATATTAATGGCACATTGTTTCGATAATGGGCCATCTTAAAAATTAAAGTTGCCGTATTTTACTTTAAAACAACTTCAATATTTGAAACAGTTTCTGCCATGCAGCATTTCTTGCGGCCTGGATACTAGTCTTCCCTGAAGGCGCGATGGAAACTTTCGAGGACGGGAGAGGTGATGTAATCGATCGCGCGGCGTGACGCGTGAATGATCAGCACTTCTGCCGGCATGCCGGGATAGAGGCGCACATCAGGGTTTGCCTCAAGCGATGCCGGGTCGAGTTTGGCGCGCGCGACGAAATAAGCACTGTTTGATTTCTCATCGACCGACTGGTCCGCGGCGACATACGTGATTGTACCTTCCATCGGCAGGCGGGACCGTTGGTTATAGGCCGTCAGCCGGACCTGGGTATGCGAGCCGACGGCGATGCTGTCGATGTCGCGAGGATTGACGCGCATCTCGACCAGCAGCGGCTCGTTTTCCGGGACGATCTCAAGCAACGGCTGGCCGGGCGTGACCGCGCTGCCGGGCGTGCGCAACAGGATGTTGCTGATGATGCCATCCTGTGGAGAGCGGATTTCAAGCCGCCGCAGCACGTCCTTCGACGCGGTGATCTGTTGTTCGACGTCGGCGAGATCGACGCGTGCAGTGGTGATTTCGCCGGCAATCGTCGACTGAAAGTCGCTTTCGATCCCCGTCAGCGCAAGCTGTGCACCGGCTGCGGCCTTTTCGGATTGGGCCTTGTTGCCGACGAGTTCGCCCCGCTGCCTCGCAAGGTCGCTGAGCCTGGAGTCAATCTCGATGACCTGGGTACGGGGTACGGCACCTATCTTCACCAATGAGTCCATCGACGTGCGGTGCTCCCTGATGAAGCCGATTTGCCGGTCGATCGCCTCGATCTGGATATCGTATGACGCCGCCAGTTCGAGGTGTTCCTCGATCGTTTTTCTCTGGACCTCGACGCGTCCGACCTTGGTCTCGCGCCGCTTTTCGAAAAATATCGTCTCCGCCCTGACGGAGTCGTCCATCGCAACATCCCAGGCGTCGCCGAAATCGTTAGGAAAGCTGATTTGGGCCGCGTCGTTCTGCTCAGCTTTCAGTCGAGCCAGTTTGGCGATCAGGCCGATGCGCCTTGCCTGGAGCGACCGGAGGCTGGAACGGGCACGCGTATCCTCCAATTCGATCAGGGGCTGGCCGACCGTGACCTTGTCACCCTCCTGCACGAGCAGTCGGTTCATCACCCCGCCTTCGAAATGGCTGATGGTTTTACGTTTCGAATCGACGATGACCGTGCCGTTGGCGACCGTCGCGCTGCTGAGTTCGACGGAAAACCCCCAGGCAAAAAATCCGCCGAAGGACACGAGGATCGTGGCGAGCCCTGCAATGACGAGACCGCGCAGCGGTGAACGGTTGTCAAAGTGGTCGAACTCAGGGCTCGACGGGGCGGCATCCCGCAAGGCCGGCTGATATCGCTGGATTTGACGCTCGGAAAGATCGGCGCGGATCGCCAGCGGTTTTTTCTCAACCAGGAGAGGTTTCTGCGCGGTCATATTGCAGCTACCTCGCGGGTTGTTTCGCCCGGCGCCGCTACTGGAATCACGGAGGTACGCGGTCCGAACTGGGTGACGCGGCCGTTTTCGAGCACGAGCAGCTTGTCGGCGACCTGCATGATGGCCGGCCGGTGAGCGATGATGATGACGATGGCGCCACTTTCGCGAGCGCGCTCGATCGCGCGGATAAGGGCTCGCTCGCCGATCGCGTCCAGGTTTGCGTTCGGCTCGTCGAGCACGATGAGGCGCGGTTGATTGTAGAGGCAGCGCGCCAACGCGATGCGCTGCCGCTGGCCTCCGGAAAGCGTCAGATGTCCGTCGCCGACCGGCGTGTCGTAGCCGAGCGGCAGGCGCCCGACCATTTCATGGATGTCGGCCAGTCGCGCCGCCTCCAGGACCTTGTATGGATCGCTGTCTGCCATTCGCCCGATGTTTTCCCGAATGGTGCCTTCCAGAAGCGAGACGGATTGCGGCAGGTAGCCGACACCCTGGCCGAACGAGCTGCGCTCCCAGAGATAGGTATTGTTGCCGTCGAGGAAGACGCCGCCGGATGTGGGGCGCAGGATACCCACCAGCAGGCGCGCAAGCGTCGATTTGCCCGCGGCGGAAGGGCCGATCACGCCCAGAACCTCGCCGGGAGAGAGAGAGAAGGAAATGCCCTTGATGATCGGCACATCCAGGCCGGGAGCCGCGTAAATGAGCTTGTCGACCACGATGTCGCCCGACGAATGCGGCGTCGGCATCGTTTGGCGGATCGCAACATCCGCCGTGAGGATGGCCTCGAGACGATGCCAGGCCGCCGCCGCCAGCACCCACTGCCGCCAGTTGTCGATGAGCGAATCGAACGGGATCAGGAGGCGCCCGACCAGGATGCTCGATGCCATCATTGCGCCGGGCGTGATTTCCTGCTGCAGCACCAGATAGGCACCGGCCGCGAGCGTAATGATCTGGATGGAATAGCGCAGGCTGCGGGTAATGGAGGACATCGCCTTGCTCCTGCTCCCGCTTGCTTCAAAGGCGCTGAGGGCTTGCAGTTGCAGGGCGCGCCAGCGGGCCGCCAGGGCTGGCAGCATGCCCATTGCCTCGATTGCCTCGGCATGTCGCAGCGAAGCGCCAATCTTGGACACCGCCTCGATATTCGTCTGATTCGCCTCCTTGGTGAGTTGGCGTGTCAAAATGTCCGTGATCAGGCCGCCGCATAAAAGCAGAGCGGCGGAAACGGCTCCGATAAGGCCGAAGAGCGGATGCAAAAGGAAAAGGGCGCCGAGAAAAATCGGAGACCACGCCGCATCGAGAGGCGCAGTGACTGCCGACGAGGTCAGAAAGCTTCGCAATTCCGAGATGTCGCGAAGCGACTGGGTCGCGCGCGACAGGCCCTGGTCGACCGAGGCCTGAACGGCCGCCGCCAGGATGGGCATGTTCAGTCGGCGCACAAGCGCACCTCCCATGGCCTGGAATGAAAGGGCGCGGATGAATTCCAGAACACCGAGCACGATCAGGGCGCCTATGGCCAGGATGACGAGCATTCCCAGCGTGTCCATGCTCTGACTGTTGAGCACCCGGTCGTGAACCTGCAGCATGAACAGAGGCATCGTCAGCTGTAATAAATTCAGGCACACGCTGAGCGCCGCAGCATAAAGCAGCCCTGACATGAATACACGCCTGGATTGCGAAGCCAACAACCCTGGGCTGCTTTCTCTCCGACCTCTGCGAATTTGCCCCTTGCTTGTTGTCTCATTTTGAACAGTATCGCGCATGGCAATTTGCCTCAGGTTAACGTTAGATCAATCAGTCGGAGGACGTTTTGGTTATAGCTAAACCGAAGGATAGTATTGCTTCCTCCAATCTGGCACATAACGGAGGGCTTGTGCAAGCTCATGGCGATTGGGGGGATTGGGCGTAGTTGAATATTACTTCAATTTTTGAAGTAGTTTCCTGAAACGGAGATTGGGATGAAAGAAGAAGTTGTGCTTAATTTGCCTGTAGAGCTGAACGGCGAACTAACAGTTCAAATGGGTCAGGCGGCACAGACAGACCCCAGGCATCCTCAGGATGCCGAGTTTGGGTCCCTCCAACAGGTTACATATTTCGAACTCGCTCGCCTCATGGAGCGGGCAAGCCGGCGGTTCTCGGGTCTGATCCGCGCGGAGCTGACCAAGCTTCGGGTCGACGATATCGGGCCGGCACAGGCGATGATCTTGCTGGCAATCGGCGATTCGGAGCTCTCGGTCGCCGAGCTTTTGGATCGCGGTCATTATGTCGGCTCCAACGTTTCCTACTATCTGAAACAGCTTGGTGATGGTGACTACATCGATCGGGTTGCCTCTCAGCGCGATAAGCGGTCCGCACGCATCAAATTGACGGAGAAGGGGCGGCAGCTCAGGGCCAATCTCCGGGAGGCCGCGATGACTTATGAGCGCGCGGTGAATCGTGGCGACCAGGAGCAGCGGATGCTTGAAACTGCCTTCCAGACACTGCATCAGCTCGAACTGGCCTGGGGCAGCACCTCACGGTACGGCGTTTGAGTGGTGGGTGAGGGCGTGCGCTTTGCCGTGGGGGAATAGACGCGATGCACGTGGCGTTTGTTCATCGACGGGGTTTCGGTCAGTTCGCTGCCCTGGCCGCCCAGCTTGCACAGCTGGGCAATGAGGTCAGCCTCATCACCGAGACCATAGATCAGAAGATCCCTGCCGTTCGCGTCATTCGACATCGAGCGGAAGCGGGTCCGCGCGCGGATCCGCATATGGCCCGGCACATGGCTACTCCCGATCACCATGCGCGAATCGGTCATCGCGTCGCTGAGACGCTCGATGCCATGGTGCGGCAGGGGCTGGTGCCCGATGTCGTCGTCGGCCATATCGGCTGGGGAAGTATGATGTTCCTGAAGGATGTGCTCCCGCAGGTGCCCGCATTGGGATATTGCGAGTTCTTCTACCGGTCGGAAGGGGCAGATATCGGGTTCTCCCCCGACGATCGGCCCGATCTTGAGACGCGGAAGAGACTGCGGCTGCGCAATATCGCACAACTCCTGTCCCTCGAGGCCATCGAGGCCGGCATCAGCCCCACCCATTGGCAAAGAAGTCTTTATCCCGCCGACGCCCGGGCGCGCATTTCGGTGTGTCACGAGGGGATCGATACGGTGCGTTTTCGACCCGACCCGACAGCTTCAGTCACGCTTCCGGATGGACGCGTGCTGAGCGCCGATGGCCCTCCCATCGTTACCTTTGTCGCGCGCGATCTCGAGCCGTATCGGGGCTTCCCGCAGGTTCTGGAGGCTGCCGCCAAGGTCGTGCGCCAGCGCCCCGATGGTCTCTTCGTCTTCGTCGGCGGAGACGGTGTCAGTTATGGCGTGCCGCCGCCGGGCGGCGGCGCGTGGGAGGATCATCTCCTCAAGTCGCTGGACATACCGCGGGAGAATATCGTCTTTCCCGGAGCGGTGCCGCATTCGCTCTTACGGCAGATCTACCAGATCTCGTCCGCCCATCTGTACCTGACCTATCCCTTCGTCCTGTCCTGGTCGGTGCTGGAGGCGATGGCCTGCGGCGCGCTGGTAATCGGATCCGATACTGCGCCCGTTCAGGAGGTCATACGTTCCGGAAAAAATGGCCTTTTGGTGCCGTTCTTCGACACGGATGCGCTCGCCGAGGCCATTCTCGGCGCCCTCGCCAATCCGGAACGTCACTTCGGGATGCGCGTTGCGGCGCGCCGGACAGTCGAGAGGCGCTTCCGGCTGGCGGAATGCCTTAATCGTCAGCAGAATGTTATTGAAAAGCTGACTGGAAAGTCGGCTCGAGGCCTCCAAGGAACGTCAGCATGATTATTACTTCAATTTTTAAAGTATATTTGGAATTTATTTCTCTATATCGGTTGAATTTTGTTATTGTGCACTGCAATGTTAGTTGTTAGGCTTCCCCTCGAAGACGCAGGATGACTTTGATAAAATTCGGTTATCCGGGATATTGTTCTTTGTTGCAGGGTAATTCTTCAGGGGCGGTGCGTGCTAAATTTGACGTCTTCCGGCATTGGAAAACAACTGGTGACGAGAAAGCTGATCGCGGCATCGGCCCGGGATCGCTCCTGCTTCGAAGGAAGCGATATCGAACATCAGGTCGTTTTCCTCGATGTAGATGGCCGTCCTCCGGTGACATTGCAGAATGCTTTTCCATTGGTCGCTGTGGCCTATTCGGATGAGGGCGAGGCGGATCTGCAGGCGGGTTTGGCGTTGCTTGGACCATTGGGGACGATCCCGGCCGTCCCCATCCGGCGGCTTGATCCCGCAAACAGGCCGGAAAGCCTCCCGCTTCTGCAGGCTCTGACCGAAGGCAGTGTCGGCCGGCTTGCACGATACAGCGCCTCGATCACCTCCGAGCTTGCGATCCTGCGAAGGGAACGAGAAACGCTGCTGGAAAACTACCGAGCGCTCGAGGATGCATTCCAGGCGCGAAACTGGGAGCCGGTTTCGGAGATTTTCTCCCACGATCCCTATGCCGATCCGAAGGACGAGGGGATCGGGCCGCTGCTTGCCGCAGCCTTTATCGAGCAGCTTCTGCCGGTATCCAGCCTTGGCGTGGCGGGGTTTGCCCTTCACTTTCACGCGGTGCCCAGGATCAGCGGAGAGCTTGTCGTCGCGTTGAGCTATCTCGAGAGCGGCGAAGGGGTTGCAGAATGGACTGTCCCCTATACGCAGCTCGTGCCGAACTGGAATTTCTTCTCGCTGCCCCGCGCCTGTGGAGGAGCGGCACGGACGTTGAAGCTGCGGATCTCCGCGACCGGGCCGGATACCGTCGGCCTTTCGCTCGGCTATCCGATCGCCGGCGAGCGTTATTCGGCGCGCTCGGAACTGCCGCATCCGGATCTCGACCTGCGCCCGCTGGCGTTCAAGGTGTTCACGGGGTTGCCCGGGGTCAAGCCTACCAGAACACCCAACATGATAGCGCCAAGCAACCTGCTCGAAGGCCAGTACACTGTCGACTACCGCCTGGCGGTCGCGACCTTGAGTCAGGTCGCCGACGTTTCAGTCACGCCCATCGTCCCGGAATTCCAGACGGTGCGCTTCCTCGAGCATGAGCATGCCATTGTCTGCCATCCGTTGCCGAGCGGCATATCGGCCGGCGCGGTCAGCGGCGCCGTCGAGGCCGGAACGATATCCTTTTCGGTGAGCGCCTTTATCGATCATCCGGAAGGCAAACCCGCGGCGGTCAGCTTCCTGCTTGCGCCAGCAAATTCGAATGCGCGTTCCGAAGTGGCCGAGATCGCGCGAAAGGGCACGGCCAGACCGTCGACATTCTTCAGTGGATGGCGCGAAGTCAGCTCCAGCGAGGTCGTCAACATCAACATTCAGCTGGATGAGCCGGTACGCGGCCCGATGGATCTGATGATCCTCAGCCGCGCAGTGACGGATTCGGTCGACTTCTCCTGGCTTAAGGTGTCCGGCTTCAGGATGGTCAAGCAATTTACGGAGGCCGCCGATGTCCGGTAACAGGGAGCCATCCGACCTGATCGCCGTGGCCATGCCTCTCTACGGTCACGCGGCACTTGTGCTTGAGGCGATCGAATCGGTGCTTGCCTCCAATCCCGGCAACTGCCGGATTGTCATCGTTGTCTCTGTCGACGGCGATCCGCGGCATGAGACGTTCGATCAGCTGCTGCTCTACGCCGCGGCCCATCCTTGCCTCCATGTCATATTCGGCCGCAACGCCGGCCCGGGCGGCGCACGCAATCGCGCCATCGATTTCGTCATCGAGCACTTTCCCGAGGCGAAGGCCGTCTATTTCCTCGATGCCGACAATCGCATCCTTCCCGGCACGATCAAGACGCTTTACCAGCAGCTCGTCTCCAGCGGTTGCGGGTGGGTTTACACGAATATCGACACATTCTCGGTCAGCTGGCGCGCCCATTACGGCAATCGCTATTCGCGGCTGGTGCACTGCATCACCGACAATATCTGCGATACGGGATCGATGATCTCGATCGAGGTTTTTAAGGACGGCGTCCGCTTCAATGACGACCGGCAGAACGGTTTCGAGGATTGGGAATTCTGGCTGTCCTGCATCGAGCACGGTTTCGTCGGAACGCCCTGCCACGACACAGTCTTCGAATACAGGCTGAGGGCGGAAAGCCGCTTCAAGGAGGCGAACCGCGACCGAGCCACCTCGGTCAGCTTCCTGCGCAAGCGCCACATGCCGTTGTTCCAGCGCCCGATGCTGGTGGATTTCGAGCACGAGGATTGCCCGCGCTACCTGTTTGCGCGCACGGAGGATACGGCGATCTCCTTCTTCACCGATCCCACCAAGCCACCGACGATGCTTCGCCTCGACGACATCATCCCGGCCTTCTGGGGCAATATCGGCGAACCGGACAATGAACATTTTCCACCATTCCTGGTCGCCGGAAGCGGGGCGGCGCTCGACCTACTGCGGCGCTCGCGCATGCTGCCGAACGTGCTCGCTCATCTCGAGCGCCTGAGCGAGGTGAGCAACGTCGTCTTCGTCCAGCTCGCCAACGATGCCGCCCAGCGCAAGATCGAGCCGGTCGTTCATGGTCCGGGTGCTCAGAAAATCGGCCCCGCCGATCTCGTTTTCCTGTCGACCCGGATCGCCCAGGACGTGGTCCAGAACAATGCCGTTGACTGGTTCGCCTCGATCGCAAGCCAGCAGGTATGGCCGACATCAGCCATTCTGAAAGTGCGCTTCCCTTTTCCAAGAAGCCTCCCGCGCCGCTCCCTCATCACGCCTCAGCAGGTGATGATCAATTGTCTCAACGCGATTGCCTCGAGCCCCCTCCGCGAGACGGCGGGCAGGCGGTGGACCTGGCGTCCGGCGCGGCTGGTACCCTATACCGATCTCCACAAGGCGTTGCGCAAGGAGATCGGAGGATCGCCGGTCCTGCCGCTCGGGCATAACGAGGGTAGGCGCACCGTGGCGCTGCTCGTGCCGAACGCCTCGTTCGGCGGGGCTGAAAAGGTCGTTTATGCGGCGGCCCGGGAGTTGAAGGCGGCCGGTTATGAAACCCACCTCTTCGTGCTCGGCACGTCCCGGATGGACGTGATCGACGAATTCGATTCCAGCTTCGACTACATCCATTTCTGGGAGGCGGGAATTCCGGTCTGGGGAGGGTCGGGTTCCTTCCTGGGACAGGACTTCATCGCCGAGGAGCATTCGGTCGACTGGCAGGCGCTCAAAGGGCAGCTTTCCGGCTTCGACCTGGTCATCAACAACCACGTGATGGCCGTCCATCCCCTTATCGCGCGACTGCGCGCTGAAGGCACGCGCACGGCCTGCTACCTGCACGTCGTGGACAATACGGCCTTCAAGAGGCCCGCCGGCCAGCCCTTCGCAGCGATTGCCCACGAACATTGCTACGATGCCTTCCTGACCTGCTCCGAACAGCTCAAGATCTATCTACACAGCTACGGTGTCCCGCACGAGAAGGTCTTCGCCGTTGCGAACGGCGCGAGCTTCTCGGTGCCGCCCAAAGCCTTGGCGGAGGTCCTGGCCGTCAGGCGGATTGAGCGCAAGGATGACCGCCTACGGATTCTTTACATGGGCCGATTTGACCAGCAGAAGGGCATCGATAGGCTGGCGGCAGTGCTCGCGGAATTGCGGGCCTCCAACGTCGCGTTCGACGCCCGGGCCATCGGCGGGGAAATCCTCGCCGATTCCAGGGTCTCCTGGAGTGAGCGGCTGAAGGACCTCGGTGTCGACGTGCGTCCGCCGGTCTTTGCGAGCAAGGATCTGATCAAGGCGCTCGGCTGGGCCGATGTTCTCCTCATGCCGTCACGGTGGGAGGGCGCGCCGCTGATGATCGCCGAGGCACAGCAACTCGGCTGCGTGCCCATCGCGACCGCGGTTGGCGCGGTGGACGAGCTCATTTGCGACGGCGAGGACGGCATACTCATCGACGCGGCTTCCGATCCTCAGATGGTGAGGGAGATGGCACGCATCATTGAAGAGGTTGCGCGCAATCGCGCACGACTTGCGCCGCTCATGGAGGGCTGCATCAGGACCGCGGCGCACCGCTCGTGGACGTCCTCATTCGCGGATTTCATCTCGTGGAGCGATCGGTCCGTGAAAAATTCGTCACTGTCCCGCGCCGCGATCTTTCGCGACCAGGCGACGGCAAATCCCGTGGTTGCGGCAGCTGGCTGATCGCCGAGCCGCTTCTTTGAAACAGAAAGGTCTAGTCGAATGCGTCCGCGAATTCTCGTGACGGGTATTCCTGGTCACTACACGCGCCTTGCCAATGGCGCCCATGGTTCGTCCGTCTCCTATTCGGAGCGGCAGAAGCAGCCGGAAACGAAAGAGGAGTTCCTGCAGGAGCTGAGCAATATCAGCAATACCGGGAACTACCTCATTGGCGAAGGCGCCCTGCGGGCGCTCGCTCCGCATGCCAAGCAGGTTCCCTTCTGGCATCTCTACAATCTGAGCAAGAGCGGCAGCGGGTTCGATGAGTTCAATGCCAATTTCGATATCTGCGTCTTCACCTGCGCGAACCTGTTGCGCAAGGGGCTTTCCGCAGACGCCGAGGCGGATGTGCTGAGCCGGCTCAACATGCCGATCGTCATGCTGGGCATCGGATTGCAGAACCGCAAGGACCTGGAGAACAATCTCCCGGAAGGAACGAAGCGGCTTCTGGCCGTCCTGAAGGAGCGAGAGCATTATTTCCTGACCCGCGGCTACGAGTCCGCCGGCTTCCTGAAGGATCAGGGCTTCTCCTTCGTGCGTCCGACCGGCTGCCCCTCCGTTTATTTCATGCCGGACAACATGCGCCGGTCGATGAAGAAGCTGCCGAGCGTCGAGATCGGCAAGGCAAAGACCATTTTTTCCGGCTATCTCGGCGGCAATCAGGATGCGATCCTGGATGCGAACGCGCTCGCTCCGCAGGATACCGTACCGCCATATGTCGTGCAGGACGAGTTCCTTCACTTCGATATGAAAGTGGAGCCCAACGACGAGGGACGTGTCTATGATTCCGCGTCGGGCCGGATGATCGGCGATCTGACCTATCCCGGTACTGAGCGGGAGAAACAGCGGTTCGAGGTTAGGACCTTCTTCGACAACAATCAGTGGCGCGGCTGGGCCTCCTCGATGGATTTCAATTTCGGCCGGCGTTTTCACGGTTCGATCATCGCCATGCAGGCGGCCGTACCCAGTCTGATGGTGGCGGTGGACGACCGCATGCGCGAGATGCTGGGCTTCACCGGTCTGCCGGCTGTCGACATCACGGAGGTCGACAAGGCGGAGAATCGCGCCGAGTTCGTGGCCGACCATCTGTCGCAGCTCAACACGAGCGAACTCGTTGACCGTTATTCCGATCGCGAGAGCGCCTTCCGCACCACGCTTCGCGAAATCGGCATTGGTCTCTAGCGAGGCCCTATCCAGGGGCCTGCGGGCCATCACCCTTCGGTTCAGAGGACAGTCATGCGTATCTTGCTTACGGGCATTCCCTCCTATCTGCAGCGAACGATTGCGGACGTCTCCGGCACGACCGTTATCCATCGGCCGTATTTCGATGAGACGAGAACAAAAAAGGATCTGATCGCGCAGGTCAGGAAGATCGCCAATACCGGCAACTACCTGATCGGCGAAGGCGCGGCCGAGAGCCTGCGCGGTCATAACGTCACCTATCTGCCGTTCTGGCATCTGGCCAATAATCGGGACTCGAACGACATTTTCGAGCAGGTGAACCGCGAGTTCGATCTGTGCGTCTTCGCCTCCGCCAATCTGCTGCGCCCCGGCTATTCCGCCGATCTGGAGGCGGAAATCTTCGCGAAGCTGACGATGCCGGTCGTGGTGATGGGCATCGGCATCCAGCGCAAGGAGGGCCTCAAGGATCAACTGCCGGCCGGTACGCTCAAGTTCCTGGACGTGTTGCGGAACAAGGAGAGTTTCTTCCTCACCCGCGGTTACTTCACCGCCGAATTCCTGAGGGAGCAGGGGATGAAGTTCGTCAAGCCGACGGGCTGCCCGTCACTCTATTTCTCGCCGAATGATATGAAACGTTCGCTGACCGCGCTCGCCAACCCGGCGCTGGCGGAAGCCCAGAAGATCGCCTTTGGCGGTTATCTTGGCAGCGTTGCCGATACGATCGTCGACGCCCACGCACTGCTCAAGCCAGACAGCGTCGCAAGCTATGTCGTTCAGGACGAACTTGTTGCCTACAACCTTTCCCTGACCGGCGGCGACACCGACATCGCCTATGACCGGTCGAACGCACGCATCACCGCGGGCACGGAATACAAGCACTCGGAGAAATGGCAGCGGAAATACGAGTTGCTGGTCTATTTCGATACGAACCAGTGGCGCGGGGCGATGTCCGAGCGCGATCTGTGCTTCGGTCGCCGCTTCCATGGCTGCATTATCGGCATGCAGGCCGGCACGCCCGCACTGATGATCGCCGTAGACGACCGCATGCGCGAGATGCTGGAATTCATCGGTTTCCCTTATATCGAGGCCTCCACCTGGAACCGGGAGACGGATAAGCGCGCCTATCTCGCCAACTTCCTCGGCAAGATCGACACGCAGGCCGTGATCGACCGCTATTCCGCTTGCGAGGCGAATTTCCGCAGTGCTCTGGGGCAGATCGGACTTTGAGCGGATGAAGGCGGCGGTGCGGATGCGCGCGATCCTTGCCTGTGCGCTGGCGGTGCTCTGGGCGTTTGCCCCGGTGCCGCCGGCGGGCGCGCGCGATGTGCTTGCCGATCGCATCGGCGTCAACCGGGTCAACCTCGCCTGGCTTTCTCGCACCGACCAGGAGCGTATCCTGAAGGAAATCGCGGCGAGTGGTATCACCCATGTCCGCCTTTCACTATCGAGGCCGGTGGACAAGAGCATCGATGCGCTCGAGATCGCGGACCGGTTGGGGTTGAAAGTCCTTCTCGAGATCCAGCTCGGCAACAAGGATTATTATCCTCCGGGGGCGCGTCCTCGTACCGGTTTCGGCCGTATATGGGATGTTCAGCGGCTTTCGGATCTCGATCTCGATCTTTACCGGTCGCAGTTGCGCTCGGCCCTTCGCCGCATCGACGGCATGGGCATCCGCGTCGACGCCGTTGAGCCCGGAAACGAGATAAACTACAGCGCCTATAACGGCGACCTCGTCGTCTACGAAAAGCCCGGGCGACGGACGCCGCGCAACGTTTCGGAAGTCGCAGACCGCACGGCCTTCGGGCGGGGGCTCGACGTCTATGCAGGTGCCGTTCGCATCACACGGGAGGAGTTGCGGGCGACGGTCCATAGCCGCGATGCGCTTTTGATTTCGGCCGGGCTGTCCGATGTCGGCACTGACGAGGCCGACAGCCGGGGCATGGAACGGCTGGACCCCGGCGAGTTCATTTCACTCCTGCGGGAGCGAGATATCGACGCGCTGGTCGATGGTTATGGAATTCATCTCTATCCGGGGCGCAAGGACGATGCGGCGCTGACACGCTATGTCAGAACGCTTCTCAACTTCTGCAGGCCTGACGGGGAGGGCAAGCCGTGCTGGGTGACCGAATGGGGCATTGCCAACACTGTGCTTTCCTGCCCACTGGACGATCGCGCCCGGGAAGTGGCGGTTCGTGCCGTGCGCCGCAGCTTTGACGAACTGATGGACGAAGGAAGGCTGAGAGCGGCCTTCTATTATGACTGGGACACCCAAGCGGTCTATAGCGTCTGGCGTTGCGGCGCGTTAAGCCCGGCCGGCGTCGCAGCCACGAAAACGGGAAAGGTTGACGCGAAGTAGGAAAATCCACGATCTGAAAGATCGCAAGGGCCGAGTATGCGCGGCAGTCGTTAGAGTTTCCCGTTCAGGAGAACCGCTCCCGGAATAGGGGCGAGCCAGCTTCCTCCTCCGCGATGGCGGCGCGGTTGGCAGCCTCGCGCAGTGCCTGAAAGTCGGCTTGGTGCTCGACCCTGGTACCGCCAAGCCGCACCGTCACCAATATCTGGCGCTCCTGTCCGGCTGTGAATGTGGTTTCCTTTACCTGCACGCGGATACGCTCGCAGATGTTGCTGGCATTTTCCATTGTCGTGCCGGGCAGATAGATGCCAAGTTCGTCGGAGGCAAGGCGCGCGACAAGGTCACTATGGCGCACGGAAGAATATACGATCCGGACCATCGACTGAAGCAGCGTGTCAGCCCATTGTGGGCCGTAACGGCGGTCGATCGCATCGAAATCATCAATCTTGAGAACGAGCAAAACGCCATCGGAGCTTTCGGTGCTGCTTGTGCGCCTGCGTTCTATCGCATGCTCGACCGAATTCGCAAATTCGCCGGCGCGCATTGTGCCTGTGACGGGTTTGCGACTGAGCGCGTGCCGCAGCTCTTCTTGGGTATCCCGAAGCGCTTGGTTACGCAGATAAAGCGCCAATTGAAGCGGAAATGTAACGGCCGCCGATAGCAACGCCACGGCTGTCAATTCCACCCAGAACGGACGTTGGGGAACAAGCAGGCTTAATAGCCAAACAATCGCGATCGCTCCAATCGCAGCCGCGAGGGTGCGGAGTATGGCGATCTTGATATGCGGTGTGACTAAAGCTTGGCGAAAACGGAAATACAGGGTCATCGGTTGGTGGAGCTTCTGCGGTGGAGTGTATCTTTGAGATATCGCGTGAAAATACCACGTGAATAAACCTTATGGTATTTTAACAATGGGCCTGATGAATTTCATCGGAAGGCGATCGGGCTGCAGCGGCAGAAGGGCTGGGCGCGGTTCGTATCGACGCAGCCTCCCTACAACCTCATCTACAGGGAGGAGGAGCGCGAGATGCTGCCCCTCTGCCTCGGCGCCTGGCAAGATTTCTCTCGGCACAAAAGCAGAGAGACTCTTGGCATTACCGCTTCATCTCACCCAGCTTCGTCAGCAGCGCCGCCCCCGTCTTGATGCCTGCAATGAACAGATCCAGCTTGAGGTTCTCATTCGGCGCATGGTTTGCTTCATCCGCATTGGCGTAAGGCACGACGAACGCGGGTTTCTTGAGGATCTTCGTGAACACGTAGTCCGGGAGCGAGCCGCCGACCGTCGGGTAGAGCAACGGCTCGACACCGCGGGCGGTCAAGATCGCGTCCTGGATGACCGGAGCGAACGGGCTGTCCATCGGCGTCTTCGACGGCAGCATGGCGTTGAGCGGAATGAACTCCACGTCCGGTGCGTGGGCTGCAACATGCGCCCGCACCTTTTCGAACACGTAATCCGGCGTCAGGCTCTCGACCAGGCGGATGTCGCACTTGGCAAACGCCTCGCAGGGCAGGACCGTCTTCTGGCCCGGCCCGCCGTAACCGCCATGCAGCCCGTTGATGGTCAGCGTCGGGTGGAACATCAGGCGGTCGAAGTAACCGCGGTCGAGTGGCGCGTCGAGTTCCTTGATGCCGAGATCGGCCTTGATCGCATCGAGATCGAGCGGCAGCTTGTCGACCGCCTCGCGCTCCATGTTGGTCGGCGGCACCACGACGTCATGTAGGCCATCGATGGTGATTTCGCCCCGGTCGTTCTTCATCGTCGCCAGCAGATGCACCAGCTTCCAGATCGCGTTCGGCATGACGCCGCCGAAATTGCCGGAATGGGCATCGCGATTGGCGGTTTTTGCGCGCAGCTCGAACGAGGCAACACCGCGTACGCCAAAGGTGATGATCGGCGTGTCGGATTCGTGCAGCGGGCCATCGGAGGTAACGACCAGATCGGCGGCATTCAGCTTGTCGGCGTGTTCGGCCACGAATTCGGCGATGTGCGGGCTGCCGATTTCCTCCTCGCCTTCCAGCAGGAAGATGACGTTGCAGGGCAGTTCGCCGGTCACCTTCAGATGCGATTCCAGCGCCATCAGCTGGGCGAAATGCTGGCCCTTGTTGTCGCCGATACCACGGGCATAGATGCGCCCGTTGCGGATCGTCGGCTCGAAGGGCGGGCTGTCCCAGAGTTCGTAGGGCTCCGGCGGCTGCACGTCGTAGTGGCCATAAAGCAGGACAGTCGGCTTGCCCGGCTGCTTTTCCATGCGGCCGAGCACCATAGGATGGTTCTTGGTAGGGATGGTGATCGCCTCCATGCCCATGCCGTTCAGCATGTCGACGAGGATGGCCGCCACTTCCGCAATTCCCTTGTTCTGGGCGCTGATCGAGGGATGGCGGACATAGTCCATCACCCGTTCGATGAAGTTTTCGCGGTTTTCCTCGATATGCGCGAAGACGCGGTCGAGATCGCTCTTTTGCTCAGTCATCTCATGCATCCTGCTTGGCTGTCAGAAGGAGGGCACCGGAGCCGTGCACCGTGCCGGTCCAGCCTGGTGCGACCAATGTCGTCGTATCGAGCTGTGTGAGGATCACCGGGCCCTTGAAGGTGGCGCCCGCACCGAGCGTCGAACGGTCGACGACCGGAACGCTCGTCACGCCGCTTTCGAAATGCACCGGCACATGGTCGAACGGGATGACGTCGGAACCCTTCTCGAGGATTGCCGGCGGCGGTTCGACCGTCATGCCGGCGGCTTCGACCCGCAGGGTCACCAGTTCGATCGCCGCTTCGAGCTCAAAACCGTAGAGCGCCTTGTGCTCGGCGGCAAAGGCGGCTTCCACAGCCTCGCGGGTCTGCCCCCAGGTGACGGCAAGCTCGCCGCCCTGACCGTGATAGCGCAGCAGAGCCACGGTCGCGATGCGGCGGTCCTTTTCGGCCACACCTTCCATGTCGAACCAGGAAGATGCCTGGGTCTTGAGCTCGGCGATGATGCCGTTGACCGCCACCACATCAACCGCACCGGCTTTCGGCAAGGTACGGCTGAACTCGGCCTTGAGGTCGGCGGCAAGCAAGCCGTCGGCGCAGAGAATGCCGGGAGCCGGCGCGATCATGACGCGGGAAATGCCGAGCAGTTCGGCAAGCGCGCAGCCATGCAGCGGACCGGCGCCGCCGAAAGGCACCAGCGTGAAGTCGCGCGGATCATGGCCGCGTTCGACGGAAACGACGCGCACCGCGCCGACCATGTGGTTGTCGACGATCGCCAGAATGCCCCGTGCGGCCGTCGCCGTCGAAAGACCGAGCGGCGTCGCCACCTTGCCGTCGACCGCCTTGCGGGCGGCTTCCATATCGAGCGCCATGCGGCCCCCGAGCAGCCGGGCCGGCAGGTGCCCGAGCACGACATGGGCGTCGGTAACGGTCGGGTTCTCGCCGCCATGACCATAGGCGGCCGGGCCCGGACGGGCACCGGCGCTCTGCGGACCGACGGTCAAAGTGCCATCCGCCACCTTGGCGATCGAACCACCGCCGGCCCCGATCGTCACCATGTCGACCATCGGCAGCGGCAAAGGCCATTCGCCGACCTTGCCGTGCTGGGTAAGGCCGATCTTGCCGTCCTTGATGAGGCAGATGTCGGCACTGGTGCCACCGATGTCGACGGTGATGATATCCTTGATCCCGCAGGCGGCGGCGACCGAGCGCGCGCCGACCACGCCGGCGGCAGGACCGGACAGTGCGGTCAGCGCCGGAGCCTGGCGGATGGTGGCCGCACCGGCGACACCGCCATTCGACTGCATCAGAAGCAGCGGGGCTGTGACCTTCTCGTCCTCAAGCCGCTTTTCGAGGCGTCCCACATAGGTGGTGACGCCGGGCATGACGGTGGCATTGAGCACGGTCGTCAGTGTGCGTTCGAACTCGCGCACGACAGGCAGCACGTCGGTCGAGGTGGTGACGGCGAGATGCGGCAGTTCCTCGCGCAGGATTTCCGCCGCACGCTTCTCGTGCACCGGGTTGGCAAACGCATGCAGCAGGCAGATGGCCACCGCCTCGACGTCCATGCCACGGATCGCTTCGGCCGCAATCCGCACGCTGTCTTCGTCCAGCGCATCGAGAACAGCGCCGCCGGCAGCAATCCGCTCGTCGATCTCGATGATACGCGACGCCGGCACCGGCCGCTTCGGCTTCACCCAGGTATAAAGGTTTGCCTTGCGGGGAATATCCTGGCGGCCAATGTTCAGCACATGACGAAAACCCTTGGTGGTGACCAGCGCCGTGCGGGCGCCCTTGTCTTCCAGGATCATGTTGGTGGCGACAGTCGTGCCATGCAGGACCTGGCCGAGCGAGGAGGCTTCGCGCCCCGCATCGGTCAGCGCCAGGCGGATGCCGTTGAGGAACGCTTCCGAAGGATCGGAGGGCACGCTCGGCGTCTTTGCCCGCCAGACCTTGCCGGTGGCCCGGTCGAGAAGCGCAACGTCGGTAAAAGTGCCGCCGATATCGACTGCGACGGAAAGGGACGTATCGATAAAGGTCTCAGGCGAGGACATCGACATACTCCTGACGATGGAATGCGCGGGTAGCGGGACGGTTGGCGCGCAGTGCCGCGGTGGCCGCGTGGTCAACCTTGGTGCCCTTCACGACGACGCCATAGAGGCGTTCGGCCGACTCGGCACTGACGAAACCGCCGAGCACGTCTTCCAGAATGGCATCGAGACTACGGTCGAAGGGATGGCCGAAACCTCCACCCCCGCCGGTCTCCATGCGCAGCACGTCGCCCTTGACCAGCCTGTTGCCGTCCGAAAGCGGCGGAACCGTGCGCTGGTCTGGCCGGCCCGGATTGATGGTGACGCGGCCAGTGCCACCGCCCATGCCGCCATTGATGCCCCAGGGCGGGTTCTTGACGCTGTCGATGCGCACGGCGAGCATCATGTCCTCGGCGAGGATTTCGTATTCGCGGATAATGCCGCAGCCGCCACGGTATTTGCCGGCGCCGCCGCTGTCCTTGACGATGCCGTAGGTGCGCAGTCGCACCGGATACCCGACTTCGAGGAACTCGACAGGATAGTTCTCCTGCGCCACGAAATAGACCGCGTCGATGCCATCCGAATCCGGCCGCGCGCCGTAACCGACGCCGATGCCGTCGGCGAGCAGGAAGCGGTTCAATTGGCCCGCATCGTCCTTGTAGTTGCCGCGCATGATGGTGATGACATAGGCCGAGTTGGAGGCCGGCGCCTTGCCGCCCGCCGTGTTGACGAGACCGTTCAGAGCCGACAGAACGCGCATCATGGTCAGGCCGCGCATGCCGAGTGCCGCGGGGAAGTTCGGCTGCAGGAACGATCCCTGGCGCAGGTTCACCGCATCCAGCGCCTGCGGACCGCCGGCATTGCAGACCTGGCCTGGGTCGCCCCCGAGATAGAAGAGGCCGAGGGCCATGCCCGGCACGCCACGGTTCATCAGGAAATTGACCGGGCCGGGCGCCTGATCGTCGGATTCGGTCGCATCGAAGGTGAACTTGTCCTCGCCATTCGCCAGCTTCTCGCGGGTCAGCGAGAGGCGCATCTTGAACGGGCCGTTGCCATGGCCGTCGCTATCGATCGCATCGATGAATTTATGGGTGCCGTAGTCGAAGGTCTCGGCCAGCTTGGAGCGCACCAGGTTGCGGGTGCGGGTCAGCAGCTGCGCCAGCGCATCCGCCACCACATCGGAGCCGAAGCGGTCGAGGATTTCGCCGATGCGCTTCACGCCGACATCGACGCTCGCCATCAGCGCCCGCATGTCGCCGATGCTCTGTTCGGGAAAGCGCGAATTGCGGTGGAAGATCGACAGCGTCGCCTCGTTGGTAACGCCCTGGTCCATCAGCTTGGTGACCGGGATGATGATACCTTCCTGGTAGATGTCGGTCGCATCCGGACTGATCGAGCCCGGCCGCATGCCGCCGATATCGGCAAAATGCGCCCAGCTCATCACGAAAGCGCAGCGCTTGCCATCCTTGAAGACAGGCGCCAGCAGGACCTGGTCGTTGGAATGCGAAACCGCGCCGCGCGAACCGTAGCAGTCATTGTACCAGTAGAGATCGCCGGGCTTCATCGTATCGGCCGGAAACTTGTCGAACACCGGCCCGGTCATGTCGCCGAAGACAGGCACCATGGAACCGACCGCCATGACGCCTTCGCCATCGAACAGCGCGGTATAAAAATCTTTCTTCTCGCGAATGAAGGCGGAAATTGCGGTGCGCTCGAGCAGCGCTTCCATTTCCGACTGGGCGGCCGCGATCGCGCCGCGGATGATTTCGAGCGAGACGGGATCGCAGACGGACCCTTCCGGTTTTACCCCCCTGGCGGGCGTGCTGTCGCTTTCCTTGGGATTGTACATCGTGGAATCCTCGTTGGATGCTGTGGAATGGATTGATCGGCTGCTCATCAAGCGCCTCCGATCAGGACGACGACATTGCCAAGGCTGCCGCGCTCGACGCGCTCATGGGCCTTGGCGATGTCTTCGAGGGGGAATGTCGCGCCTATGGCGACCTTGAGCCTGCCGGTATCGGCGAGTTCGGCGATCATCTTTTCGCCTCCCAGCCGCTGATCCGCGGGGATCAGAAAACCCTGGATGAAGCGCAGGTTGGCGCCCTTGGCAGCGAATGCGTAATAGGGAAGCACCGGCGTCGGATTGCTGCTCGACGAATAGGAGGCAACGGTGCCGTTGCGCTTGAGGACGGCGGCATCGCGCTCCAGGTTTGCCCCGAAATCGACCTCGACGACGCGATCGATGCCCTGGGCCCCGGTCAGTTCGAGAATACGGGCCGAGACGTCTTCGCGTTTGCGGTTGATCGTTGCGAAGGCACCGGCTTCTTTCACATGCACCGCAGCCTCCGCAGTGCTGACGGTGCCGATCACCCGCGCGCCACCGGCAACCGCCATCTGTACTGCAAAATGCCCGACCGCACCGGCAGCACCGTTGACGAAGATCGTCTGCCCCATGACCGGACCGTCGGAGAAAACCGCGCGATAGGCGGTCATCGCCGGCACGCCGAGATTGGCGCCATCGGCGAAACTCAAGGCATCGGCCAGCTTCACGGCCTGGTGGGAAGCGATTGCGATAAACTCGGCGGCGGTGCCGAAAGCGCGGCCCGCCTCACCATAGCCACCCTGGGCGTTCCACATCCAGACACGTTCGCCGATGCGGCCCGGATCGACGCCCGCGCCGACACCGATGATCTCGCCGGCTCCGTCCGTATGCGGGATGATCAGCTTGTGATCCATGCCCATGCCGCGCCAGCCGCTCCGGCGTTTCACGTCAGCCGGATTGATGCCGGACGCATGTACGCGCACCAGCACCTCGCCGGGACCAGCGACGGGTGCAGCAATCTCAGCCACGGAGAGAACCTCCGCGGCAGGACCGGTGCGTATGTAGAAAGCCGCTAACATCAACAACTCCAGTCAGTACAGATGGCAGGCGACGGTGCGGGTGCCGACGGGCTTCGGCAGGGGTATCTCGGCCGCACAGCGCGCATGAGCCGCCGGACACCGGTCCCGAAACACGCAGCCGGAGGGCGGATTGCGCGGGTCCGGGGCCCCGCGGCCGATCGGCAGCGGCTCGTGGCTCTGGTCGGGATTCGGCACAGGGACGGCGGCGACGAGCGCCTTGGTATAGGGATGCAGCGGCTCGCGGACGATATCCTCGGTGGGTCCGTCTTCCATGATCCGGCCGAGATACATGACGATAGTCCGCTCGCAGACGTAGCGCACCAGCGCCAGGTCGTGGCTGATATAGATCGCGGTCAGCCCCAGCCGGTCGCGCACATCGCGAAAAACGTTGAGCACGCCGGCGCGCACCGAGACGTCGAGCATCGAGACCGGCTCGTCGGCCACCACGAATTCCGGCTGCAGGATCAGCGCCCGCGCCATCACGACGCGCTGCAGCTGGCCACCGGAGAGCTGATGCGGATAGCGGTCGAGGAACTGCGCCGGCTCGGGCAGTTTCACCAGTTCGAGTGACGCAATGATCCGGCCCTCGCGCTCGCGCTTCGGAATGTCGGCATTTTCCAGCGGCTCGGCCAGCGTCTGGCGGATGGTGAAGCGCGGATTGATCGCGTCGAACGGGTTCTGGAAGATCAGCTGCGCCTTGGAGCGGAATTTCTTCAGCCCGCTGCCGCGCACCGCGCCGATCTCCTCGCCGTCGAAATGGATCGTGCCGCCGGTCTTTTCCTCGAGCTTCAGCAGCAGCCGGCCCATGGAGGTCTTGCCGCAGCCGGATTCGCCGAGCAGGCCGACGCTTTCACCGCGGCGGATATCGAAGCTGACGCCATCGACGGCTTTCACCACCGTCGATTTGCCGCGCATCGCCGCGAACGCGCCACCGACGGCAAAATGCAGCTTGGCATTCAAAACCGAGACCAGGACATCCGGTTTCTTGGTGACCAAATTCATGCCGGGGCCATCCATGTCTCCGTCTTGGCGGCTTCGATACGCAAGGCAGCACTCTCATTGGCACGGTGGCAGAGCACAGGGTGATCCGGCGCGACGTCGATGACCGGCGGCTCGGTGCCGCAGATGTCGAGCGCGAAAGGACAGCGCGGCTTGAACCGGCAGCCGCCCGGCGGGTTGGCAAGGTTCGGCGGTGCGCCTTCGATCGGCGTCAGGATGCCGGAGGCGGCTCCCTGCAGATCCGGAAAGGCGTTGCGCAGGCCCATCGTATAGGGATGCGACGGTGCCGTCAGCGCCGCCTGCGTCGTGCCCGATTCGGCCACCTTGCCGGCATACATGACGACGGTACGGTCGCAGATATAAGCAACGACCGAGATGTCGTGCGTCACCAGTATGACCGAAACACCGAGCCGCGTCTGCAGTTCCTTGAGCTGGTCGAGGATCTGCCGCTGCACGATGACGTCGAGCGCCGTCACCGGCTCGTCGGCGATGATCAGCTTCGGATCGAGCGCGAGCGCCAGGGCAATCGCGACGCGCTGGCGCATGCCGCCGGAGAACTGGTGCGGATAGTCGGCCAAGCGGTTGGCATCGATGCCGACCATCTCGAACAGTTCTTCGGAACGGGCACGGGACTGTTTTCGGCTCAGGCGGCCGCGGCGACGCAGCACCTCGTCGAGCTGGTATTCGACCGTATAGACCGGATCGAGCGAGTTCATGGCGCTCTGGGGAATGAAGGCGATGTCGCGCCAGCGCAGCGCATTCATCTCCTTTTCGGGGATTTTTGCCAGATCCTTGCCGTCGAACAGGATTTGCCCGCCGGTGATCGCCGCATTCTCGGCAATTACCCGCGTCAGTGCCCGGGCAACAGTCGTCTTGCCGCAGCCGGATTCGCCGACCAGGCCGGTGATCGAGCCGCGCGGAATGTCGAAGCTCGCGCCGTCCACTGCGTGGACGAAATTGCGCCCCACCTGGTAGCTGACCCGGAGATCTCTGACGGAAAGAAGGGGTTCGCTCATCGGCTCAACTTCGGGAAGAGGATGTTTTCATACCCGCGGGTGATGAAGAAGCCCGCGCTGACGACGAGGATGATGCAGATGCCCGGAGGCACGAACCAGTAGAAGGCCTGTTTGGCGAGCGCCTGGCTGGCAAACGCATCCTGCAGCATGTAGCCCCAGCTGATCGAGTTTGGATCGCCGAAACCCAGGAAACTGATCGACGCTTCTGTCAGGATCGCCCAGCCGATCGCGATCGATCCGTAGAGGAAGGACAGCGGCAGGATGTTCGGCGCGATATGGCGCAGGATGATCTTGAAGTCGGAGGATCCCGCCACCCGCGCCGCCTCGACATAACCGCGGGTGCGCAGCGTCAGCACCTGGCTGCGGATGACGCGGGCGGTATCGCGCCAAAGCACCAGCGCCATGGCGATGACGACGTTCCA
Source organism: Neorhizobium sp. T6_25 (assembly GCF_002968555.1). Taxonomy (NCBI): domain Bacteria; kingdom Pseudomonadati; phylum Pseudomonadota; class Alphaproteobacteria; order Hyphomicrobiales; family Rhizobiaceae; genus Neorhizobium; species Neorhizobium sp. T6_25. The sequence goes on along the minus strand of NZ_PVBL01000001.1, from coordinate 185,919 downwards.
GATCGAAGGTCGCAGGAAGGCCGCCAGCACGATGACGAATGGCAGAAATGGAATGCCGAAAGCGATATCCGCAAGCCGCATCAGGATGGCGTCCACCCAGCGACCGAAATAACCGGCGACGAGGCCGATGACCGAGCCGATCAGAGCGACCATGAATGCGGCGGTGATGCCGATCAGCAGCGCCGAGCGGCTGCCGTAGACGAGCTGCGAGAAGATATCCCGGCCGAGGCTGGTGGTTCCCATGATGAAACCATCTTGCCCCGGCCGCAGGTCCGCCGCGAGATCGTAGGCTGGCGTGTAGAGAATTTCGGTCGGGTCATGTGTGGCGATCTGATCGGCGAACACGGCGACAACGACGAACACCAGATAGATGAGGAGACCGGCGACCGCGAATGGATCGTTCATCGGCAGTCTCAGCGCGCGAAACATCCGGGCAATAATATTGGGGCGTCTCGGCTTGATGAGGGCGGGTGCGGCGATCTCAGGCATGGGAAATCCTCGGATCGAGGAAGGCATAGAGCAGGTCGGCGAGCAGGTTCATGAAGATCACCACGAGCGCGATCATCAGGAAGGCGCCCTGCGCCAGCGGATAGTCGGAAGCGGCGACCGCATTCACCAGTTCGCGGCCGAGGCCTGGCCAGGAGAACACCGATTCCACCACGACATTGCCCTGCAGCTGGTAGCCGACGGCGATCGCAAACGAGGTCATCACCGGCAGCAGAGCGTTGCGGGCGGCATGGCGCACCACCACGGTCCAGGTCGACAGGCCCTTGATGCGGGCCATGGTGACGAAGTCCTCCTTCATCACGTCGAGCATGTTGGAGCGCATCAGGAGAAGCGGCAGGCCCTGGCTGTAGATTGCCAGCGTTGCCGCCGGAAGCGCCAGATGGGCGAGGAAGTCGCGCGAGGTATAGAGATCGAGAAAGCCGGAATATTCGTTGCCGGGAGCGCGCGTGCCGCCGGCCGGCAGCCAGCCGAGCGAGAAGGAGAAGATCGCCAGCATCACCATGCCGAGCCAGAATTCCGGCATGGCGCGGGTGGTGAGCACCAGCGGAATGGCCGCCTGCTCCACCCAGCTGCCGCGGCGCCAGGCGAGATAGGCGCCGGCGAGAATGCCGAAGACATAGGCGACGATCAGCGAGGAAAAGGTGAGGATCAGTGTGTTCGGCAGCAGGATCCAGATGCGCTGGCCGACCGGTTCGCGATAGCGAAAACTCTGGCCGAGCTCGCCCTGCAAAAGATTGCCGAGATAGATCAGGTATTGGTGCCAGAGCGGCTTGTCGAGGCCGAACTGGGCCATGAGCTGCTGCTGCTGCTCGAGCGTAAACGTCGGGTCGATATAGGCGGCCATCGGATTGCCCGGCATCAGCCGGAACATCAGAAACAGGATGGTCACCACCGCCCATAAAACAAGAGCGAGCTGCAGCAACCTGCCGCCCACAGCCTTGAAATTCTTCATCTGAAAAAATTCCTTCTCTTGGCTCGGCGCCCCACCTTCGGGAGGAAAGGCGAGGCTGCCGATGTCAAGCGTCAGGCAAAAAGGGGAGGCGGCGCCGGGAGAGTCCACCGCCTCCCGTGAAGATTACTTGGCGGCGATGGTTTCCTTGGTATCGCCCGGATAGCGCAGCTTGCCGCCGTCCAGCGTATAACCGGCATCCTTCAGGGTCTTGGCTGCAACGGCCTGACCGGTCTTGAAGCTGTCGACGACCGACTTGTCATGCCAGAATTCGAGCGCCGGAGAGACGATCGAGTTCGAACCGACTGCGAAGCTCTTGTAGGCAGCCTTGACGATCAGCTGGCGGTCGACCGCTTCGGAAAGCGCGCGGCGGAAGGCCGGGTCGTTGAAGGGGGGGCGACGTTCGTTGAAGGCGATGTAGCGGAAGCCCATGTCGACTGTGGAAACCACTTCCAGGTCGCCGTCTTTCTTGGCCGCGTCGATCAGCACCTGCGGATCGCCGGTGAACTCGCCCATGAAGTTGATTTCACCCGAGCGCAGCATGCCGAGTGCGGCTTCCGCATTCGGTACGATACGCAGGATCCAGCGATCGATCTTCGGCGCGGCGAAGTGATCCTTGTTGGCGGCAAGCGTGACGGACTCGTTCTTTGCCCAGCTGGTGAACTTGAACGGCCCGGAACCGATCGGCATCTGTTCCTGATAGCTTTCCGCAGTCTCCGGCTTGGTGGCCAGATCCTTGAGGATCGGTTCCCAGATGTGCTTCGGGATCAGGTTGACCTTGGCAAGGCTGGACGTCACGAAGGAGGCGGCCGGCTTCTTCAGCTTGAAGGTGATGATGTCGCCATTCGTGGTGATCGAGTCGATGTTCGTGGCGAAGGGCTTGTACATCGGGGCTTCGCCGCCGACCGCCGCTTCGAACGAGAACTTGACGTCATCAGCCGTGACCGGCTTGCCGTCATGCCACTTCATGCCGGACTTCAGCTTCACGTCGACCGTGGTACCGTCCTTCCAGGTGAAGCTCTCGGCGGCCCACGCCTTCGGCAGGCCATCCGGGCCGACGCGCAGCAGGCGGTCCCAGACGAGTTCGGTGATCCAGCTGTCGACGCTGCCCGAGATATAAAGCGGGTTGATCGCCTTAATATTGTCGGACGAGTTGATGATCAGGTCCTTCTTCGCGCTCGCCGGCTCGATACCGAGGAAGGTCCAGGTGTTGCGGATGCCGATACCGCTCTGGTTGATGACCGATTCCGGCTTCCAGGCGGTCTTGTCGAAAGCGAAGGTCGACTTCGGATGCACCAGCATCATGTAGGGCTGGTCCTTGGAAAGGATCTCCTGCGCCTTGAAGACCAGCGCCTTGCGCTTGGCCGGATCGATCTCGCCGCGCTGGGCTTCGGCGGTCGCATCATAGTCCTTGTTCAGGTAGCCCGCGAAGTTGTAGCCGTCTTTGGCGGTTGACGAATGGAAGAGGTTGAAGATGAGCTCGTCGGGATCGGAGCGCTCGGGACGGCCGACCATCTGCCAGGCGGTGGAGTCCCACTGGTCGCGCTTGTACCAGACCTCGTCGGACATCTGCTCCCAGGGGATCGCCCGGACTTCCACGTCAAGGCCAAGTTTGCGCCATTCCTGGGCGATCAGCTGGACGGACTGGAATTCTGCCTGCTGGCCGGCCTGCGGACGGGACAGGATGGTGATCTTGCGGATCGGATCGCCGGCCCAGGCGGGCAGAGCAATGGCCGTTAGGACAAGAGCTGCGAATGCATTTTTCAAAACGGACTTCATCGTCGTTCTCCTCTGAATAGCTTGACTATTCTCTTATGTGGCAAAGGGTTTTCTCCCTCCGCATCGCAAATCCGAAATCGGCTTCGAACACGTTTCCCACGCGTTCAATGCCGATACTCAATCCAAAGAATTGTGCACGAGCGCCTTCGAAGGGTTTGCAACCCAGCCCTCAATGTTTTACTCTATGAAACGTCGTTTCGCATTGAGATTGAGTAAAACACATTCCAAGAAGATTGCAAGAAGCTTCAAGCAATCCAAATCAGATGCCGGAGGAGACCATCCGATGACCGAACCAAAAGACTACAAGATCGCGGCGGTGGACCGGGCGCTGGCCCTTCTCGAAGCCCTTGCCGATCGCCCCGACCAGGGCGTGACCTCGCTTGCAAAATCGCTGGGGATGACCAAATCGCTGGTCTTCCGCTTGCTGCATACGCTGGAGGAGCGCGGTTTCGTATCGCGCGATCCGGAGCGTGCCGAATTCTCGCTTGGCTACCGCATCGGCGTGCTTGGCGAGCGCCTTGGCAAGGACGGTGCCCTGCTTTACGCCGCCCGGCCGGTCATGGATATGCTCCGCGACCAGACATCCGAGAACGTCAATCTTGTCGTGCGCGAAGGCTTGAAGACCTACGTTCTGGCGACCCGCGCCGGCCGCCATTCAATCCGGCTTTTTGCCCAGGCGGGACGCAATGGCCCGCTGCATGCGGGCGGCGGCTCGCTGCTTCTGCTGGCTTACGCAGATCCGTCGGTCATCGATGCGGCACTCTCCCAGCCGCTCGAAGCCTTCACGCCCTACACGATCACCGACCGGGCGAAATTACGCCAGGCACTCGAACGCATCCGCGCCAACGGCTACAATATTGTGCTCAACGATCTCGATGAAGGCGCCTTCTCCGTCGCCGCGCCGATCACCGGCGCCGACGGCACGATCATCGCTTCGATCTCGGTCGCGGGCGCTGTCGCCCGTTTCGACGAGGAGCGGCGCGAAAGCCATTTGAAGGCCGCCCTTGACGCCGCTGCGGAAATATCCGAGCGACTTTCCATCCACGGCCCTGGCGAAAACGGCCTCGTCAAATCAAGGGCTTGAGGCTCGATCAAGCCGATCGCCAATCATCCGCAAATAGACGGGCGCCTTGGCGCCCGTTCTCATCGGTGCGCGTTCTAGCCCTTCGAAGCCGCTTGCGGGGTCATCAAACCTCTGTTAGCTTTTTCGAGTTTTGTAAAACAGCGTTTCGCTCAATAAAACAGTAAGGGAGTATCGGATATGGACGAGATCGAATCCACCGTTCTGGGGGCGGTGACGCTGGACGAACCCTGGGCTCTGGTAGAGAGCTTTGCGACCTACAAGCGCGAGCATCCGGCCGATGTGAACCGCGCCATGGACGAGGTTGCCGCGCGCCTTGCCAAGCACGGCGTCGAGGTCAAGATGCATGAGGCCGACCTCTTCCTCAGCCTCCCCGGCCTCGCCCGCGTCGAAGCAGGGGATAGGACCTTCCGCGCCAAGCCGCCGTCCTATTCGCTGGACGCATCGAAAGGCGTGAAGGGCGAGATCGTTTACATCGCCAGCCTGCAGCCGAAGGCGATCTCGACCATGTTCGAAAAGACCGTCGACGGCACCGGGGAACTCGCCGCCCGGGTCCGCGGCAAGGTGGTTCTCTCGGAAGGCTTTGCCAATCCGGGTCTCGTTTCGCAGTTCACGGAACTCGGCGCGGTCGGCGTCATTGCCATCAATCCCGGCGTCGATATCCACTGGGGCACCTGCACCACCGTCTGGGGCACGCCCGATCTCGACGACCTGCCGCGCAAGCCGTCGATCCCGGCCGTCGCCGTCAACCGCGAGAGCGGCGATGCGCTGATCGAACTTGCCAGGACCGGCGCCGAGGTCACCATCTTCGCCGATATGGAAGAAGGCTGGTTCAAGTCGAAGCTGCCGGAGGTCTTCATCAAGGGTACCGAAGAGCCGGACAAATACGTCTTCCTGCACGGCCATCTCGACAGCTGGGACGTCGGCGTCGGCGACAACGCGACCGGTGATGCGACGATGCTTGAAATCGCTCGCGTTCTCTGGGCCAACCGCGACAAGCTGAAGCGCTCGATCCGCATCTGCTGGTGGCCGGGCCACTCGACCGGCCGTTATGCCGGCTCCACCTGGTTCTCGGACAATTTTGCGCTCGATCTCGACGAAAACTGCGTCGCCTCGGTCAATTGCGACAGCCCCGGCTGCCGCTGGGCGACCGAATTCATCAATCTCTGCATGATGACCGAGACGGAAGCCTTCCTCTCCGGTGTCATCGAGGAAGTGGCCGGCAAGAAAGCCGAGGCCGAACGCCCGCACCGCGCCGGCGACTATTCCTTCAACAATATCGGCCTGTCGAGCTACCTGATGCTGTCCTCGACCATGACGGAACGCGACCGCGAGGAAAAGGGCTACTACACGGTCGGCGGCTGCGGCGCCAACATCGCCTGGCACACCGAAAACGACACGCTTGAGATCGCCGACAAGGACATCATGCTGCGCGACATCAAGGTCTATCTGCTGGCCGTGCTGCGCAATGCCAATGCAAAAATCCTGCCCTTCGACTGGCGTGCGACGGCACGAGAGTTCGTCCACACGGTCGGCACCTACCAGAAGAAGGCCGGTGACCGCTTCGACCTTTCACCGAGCCGCAAGGCGGTCGAGTCCTTGGCCGAAGCACTCGCCGCATTCTACGCCGGGATCGACAGCGGCAAGATCGAAGCCAAGAGCGCCAACCACGTGATCCAGAGGCTCGCCCGTATCCTGGTGCCGCTCAACTACACCCGCGAGCAGCGTTTCCGCCACGACCCGGCCCTGCCGATCCCGGAACTGCCGGCCATCTCGACGGCCGCCGATCTCGACAAGCTTGGCCCTGAGAAACTCGGTTTCGCCAAGACCCAACTCGTGCGCGGCCAGAACCGCGTGATCTCGGCGCTGCGTCAGGCAGAACAGCTGGTTCGCGCTGCCTGATTGTTGAAACCTGGACAAAAGCCCGCGCCGGGACCGGCGCGGGCTTTTTGCTCAAGGCTTCACCTCGACGATCTGGCATCGGCTATTCTCTCCTCATGGCCGCATCTGCCGGCTGCCCCAGCAAACAGGATGGTAATATAAAACTGCATTTGTCTTTAGTTTGGATCGGTGTCCGTCACCGGCATTCGCAAAGCCCCCCGTCTCGGGTCAACCCAGGGATTCTCAAGTTAAAATGCGAGACGCCGCTTCAATGCGCTCGTTGCGCCTCGACTTTAACGCTGTTTTGACGCTGCTTTGACAGCGGCGCGCTAGGGCAGGTTTGCGGTTTCCAGGGATGCTTTTTATGCTTCAGTTCGTCGATGGCCACAACGCTGACATGCGCTGCCGAAACGCAGGTGCGCCTGTAGCGCTCTTGTCAAGGGCCGCTTTTGTGTCAGACTGTCTGCTGGACGGGCAGCCCAGGTTCGATGAGATGATCGAGAGGGGCACAATACGAGTTGGGCCAATGGATCGCATGGATGCAAAACATGCAGTGTTCCGGATGTACCTGCTTGGCCCGTTCAGTCTCGTCGACAGCAAAGGGAAATCTGCCACCCCCAGGTCCCAGAAGGCCCAGGCAATTCTCGCAATGCTTGCTCTGTCTGCGCGGGGATCCCGCTCGCGGGTCTGGCTGAGAGACAAACTGTGGAGCGACCGGTCCGAGGATCAGGCGGCTGCGAGCCTAAGGCAGGCCCTGCTGGATATTCATAAAGCCCTGGGTTCGTCTCGCGATCTGATCATCGCCGACAAGAACACCGTGTGGCTGGACATGGACCGCATCGCGCTCGACACCGAGGAGATGCTGCGCAGCGAGCGCCTGGTCGACCAGATCACCGACGAATTGCTCGAAGGCATGGATATCCGCGATCCTGAATTCGAGGACTGGCTGACGGTCGAGAGACAGAACTGGTACCGACGCATCGAAGAAGGGCGCGTCGATGATGTGTTCGAACCTCGGCAGCAACCTCGCCGCGACGTCAGCACGCTATCAGCGCTCTTGCCTTTGACTGGCTTGCCTGACCAGCGCCCAGGCAATGTGCCCTCGGCAGCTGTGGGCACTGATCCGGACAAGCCGCCGTCGCCGGACAATATTCAATGGACCATCGCACTCCAGCCGCCGATCGTCCTCGGCGCTGGGGATGGGGGGCAGATCGCGGCATTGCAGTTTCAGAACCTGCTTGCCAAGGCGATCTTCGACGGATTGGGGCTCGGCATTACCGATCTTTCCTTCGACCCGCATCTTGGGCAACCGGACCGAAAGATGGGCCTTCCACTATGCCTTCAACTGCGGCTGACCTTCGATGGCAGTCAGGTGCTGGTGGAGCTGGCGATCAAGCATCTGCTCGACAACCGGATCATATGGCTTGGCAGCCGGATGATCGGACGCATCCAGATGGAGCGGTCCGAATACGGGGTCGCCGCGGCTCTGATCAGCCAGGCGGTCGACCAGTTGTCGCTGTTTCAGGAGTTGAGCGCCGGCGACGGTCGCCTGACCCGCGATGGTCTCTTCATCGATGCGGTCAACGCGATCTTCCGCCTTTCGAGAGGCGACCTCGAAAAAGCGGAAAAGCGGCTGCAGGAGCAGATTCAATATCAGCCGCGAGCGTCTGCCTTCGCCTGGCTGTCCTTCATCCGCACATTCCAGGTCGGCCAGCGTTTTAGTGTGCTGGACGCGCATTTGATCGAAGAGGCCCAGGCCTATGCGCGAAAGGCTCTCGAACTCGATCCGAATAATTCCGTCTCCCTGGCGCTGGTCGGACATGTCCACTCTTTCCTATTCCGGGAGTACGATTACGCAGCCGGGCTGTTCGAGAAGTCGATCCGGCTGAACCCGGCCTTGCCGCTGGGTTGGGACCTCTATGCCATGCTGCACTGCTATGCGGGGCAGCCAGAGAGGGCCAGTGCAATGGCCCGGTGGGTGCAGGAGCTCGGCGTCTACAGCCCTCATAAATACTACTTTGATACGACGAAATGCATCAGCGCCGGGTTGGCGGGAGACCACGTGGCGGCAATAGCGGCAGGCGAGGATGCACTGCATTCCCGGCCGAACTTCAATAGCCTGTTGCGCTATCTCGCTTCCAGCCATGCTCACACGGGCAATTTGGATGCCGCACGCCAATATGTGGAACGGCTCGATAAGGTTGAAAACGGGTTTTCCATAACCTCGTTTCGCGGCACGGGCTATCCGCTGCTCAGCACTGGCGGTGGAAAGCTGTTGCTCGACGGCCTGATCAAGGCTGGCGCCAGAATTCGCTAAGGCAACATTCACGATGATCTCATTTGGGGAGGCTGGGGCATGGCAGGGGAAGCAAATTTGGAAGAACAATCAAAGATTGTATATTTTCTAAATTCTTATAGATTTAGGGTTGAGCCGGACACGGTTCTCCCCTGCGAACCGAGGCCTGTCGAGGCCATCCCCGAGACGGTGGACCCGTCTCCCCCGGTTCCACCTGCGCCGGCCCATATGCCTGAGGAGGGCCTGTCCATAGACGAGCCTCCGTTGATGATGGCAACGATGGCAGCTGCCTCGGTCCTCAACAAGAGCGTTGCAAACAAGTCGGTGCTCAACAAGGCCACGCTGAACAAGAATAAGAACAAGAATAAAAACAAGAATAAGAACAAAAACAAGTCGACGATGGACGGCGCGAGCCTCGGCATGTCGCAACTCATCCCGGCGTTCGAATTGCGCCGATTGCACCAGCAGCCGTCGCGCAACGCGTTCACGGCCGCGCGGCGCTTTACCTGGGAAATACTCGACATCCCGCCGCCACCCGGTCCGGACTATACCCGGCTGGAGGCGGCGGTGCTGCTTTCCATGCAGCGGCGCGATCGTGAGCGGGCGAGGCGAATGCCCGACATCCAGGCCGAGGCGACCATTTCCGTATCGGAATTTACCCGCGCCTTGTATATCGAGGACATTGGCGGGTACGAACAGACCGAGGGCTTGTTTCAGGCGATCTTGACCGCCTGCGAATATGTGGGGCTTCTCTACAAGAGCCAGTTCAACAGGCTCCGGCCGAACCAGTTCGAATCCCTGTTGCGACCGCTTCTGCCCGTGCCGGTGCACGAATCCTATCCCAGCAACCATGCCTTCCAGTGTTTTTCGATCGTATTCGCTTTTTCGACGATCCTGCCTGAACATCCGGCAACGGACGAACTCGCCCGTATCGCGCAGAATGTCGCTGAAAATCGCGAATGGGCCGGACTGCACTATCCGAGCGACACGCAAGCCGGCCGGGACCTGGCGCGGCGTTTCGCTCCGTACCTCCATGACGCGTTCGGGCCGCTGTTCCAGGCGGTCCACGACGAATGGGTGTGAGGCCGATTTTATTCCTTGGGGAGAACGAAGATCATGACGTCCGCCGACATGGAAGCGCCGCAGGCCGCGCCGATGAACTACTACTATCTCTGGCATCTGACGGCGTTGGGCGTCATCGATGCCGACTACGGTTCGCCGCCGATCGTACCGCCGTCCGAAAACGAGACTGCGGCGCGTCCCGTCCCCGACCCGGAGATCGGGGGAAGCGTTTGGGATACGATTGCGGCTGCCGGTCTTATCCATCCCGCCCGCGTGGCGCTGATCGATGTTGGGATAGCGCCCGATCATCCGAATCTGGCGACCCGGCTTGACCGTGAAGCCTCGATCGACCTGACGAGCCATCGCTACGGTTCGCGTGTCGCCGAAATCCTCGATGCAACCACATCTTTCGACCGTGAAGAAAAACAGGCCTTCTTCGGGGGGCTTGATATCGCGCCGTTGGGAAATCTCGGCCTATCCAACGACGATCGCGAATATCTCGACGACATTGTCGCGGAATATGCGGCCTCGCAGGGCGTCGTGCGACGGCTGTTCCACCCGGAGTCGCTTTTTGCCTCCCATGGCACCTGCTGTGCCGGCCTGATTGCCGGCGAACCGGCCGTGGCAACGCAGGACGGCGGTGCCTCGGCTCTCCCCGAGGGCGTATTCTACGGTGCTGGCGGCACGCCATGCCCGAGCGCCAATCGCAACGTTCTTCCCTATTTCGGTGTCGATCCCTTCTCCCGGGTGATCTCGATCAGGACGTCTTTCGAGGACGATGTCCTGCAGTTCATCGCCGCATTCCTCTACGCCTATCATCAGCGCGTCGATGTCATCGTCCTGCCACGCGGCCTGCCGGACCCGAAGCGCAGTCGGGTTATTCCGAAGAACGAACTAAAAGCCGATCTCGAACGCTGGAAAAATCAGATCGCCGCCGATCTGTTCGCCCGTATATCTCTGGCCGAGCAGGGCGGCGCCGAACTGGAGCCCAAAGCCCCGCAAAAGGGATCAAACCCCGATAGGGCGTGGCATATCCTCAAGCAGCTCATCGTCGCCATCAGCCATCATATTCCGATCGTTTGCGCGGCGGGAAACAGCGGCGAGAGTCAGTTGATCTATCCGGCCAATCTTGCTGCCGATGACAACGGGATAATCGCCGTTGGCGCGGTCACCGTCGAGGGTTACCGCTCGGGATACAGCAATTACGGAGAGGGGCTTACGGTCGTCTCGCCATCCGATGACGGCGAGGTCTTCAATCGTCACCAGTTGCGCGTCGACCGCCTGTCCCCTTTCGCCGCCCAACATGACCATGAGGCATTCGGGCTGCGGGAATATAGGTATTCTCACTTCTCACTGCTGACGACCGACCTTCCGGGCGCATTCGGTTACGACCGGGGCGCGGATCCATGGTCGTCCATGGTGCCGTCCTCCACCAATCCCGGCATTGGTGGAGGTTACTACACCACGTTCGGGGGGACGTCGGGAGCCTCCGCACAGGTGGGGGGCATATGCGCCTTGATCCAGCGGGCCCATAAGACCCAGAATGGTGGCGATGCACGGCTCTCCGGCCCTTCCGTCAAGTCAATCCTCCAGTCCACGGCCCGGCTGGATGCGATGGTCGCACCGGGAATACGCGCACTGACTGCCGACTGCATGAATGCGGATGGCGAAGATGCTCTCGATATGAGTTATTTTTTCGGGTTCGGCCTGCCCGATGTCCCGGCAGCCATCGCTGCCGCATTGTCTGCGTAAGGCCGGTTCTCGGCAAAGATCACCAGAATTGAAGCCCCCTAAAAAAGGGGGCTTTTTTGTCGGCGAAGCTTCCTTTTCACGGAAGTTTAACGCGGTGCTGGCGTGCCGATGACGGGTCCACAAGAAGCTCCTCTCAACGGAAGACTAGACGGGATCGTGGTTTCAAGCCGGAGGGCCGGTACGGCCGGTTCTGGCGGCAACTAATCTTCCCTGAAGTGGCGCGCCTCATGATGAGGTTCGAAGCATCCGGGGTGAGGAGAGCTTAAGATGTCTGCTTATCAGATCGAGCCGTTGGCGGATCAGGCCAGAGCCTTGCTCCAGCGCAATCCGCTCTTTTCAAAGCCCGGTTTCGTGAATGCGGCTGCAACGGGCAACATGCTGAAACAGCGACCCCGCTATGCCCGAATTCTGGCCGCTGCTTCCGAACTTCCGGGTTGCGGAGAAAGGGTCGAGGCGTTGGCCCGCTATTTCCCAGGCCTTGCCGATGGCGGATATCATGATGCCGACGCCTTCCTGCCCACCGCAGCCTTCCTGCCCGTGCGAAGCGACCCTTACCGGTCTCCCGCGCTGGCGGCTTGGATGGATGAGCTTCAGCGGGGGCTGGAAAGCTACGTCGACGGCGCCAGTTCCGAAGTTGTGGACCACAGCCTGCAGCCTGATCTTGTGGCTGAGGACCTTGCGCTCGAACGCCGTCCTGCCCGCCGGCTTGCCTGTGGTATCGGTCTCGTCCCGATCGACAGTCTGGAAGCAAGCCGCACCATGCGCAAGCGCATCGCTCATGGCCGGCCGTCCGATCCCGGCTTCGAGCAGACCCAGATGAGCGACCACGACCTGGACCGGATCGACGATCATCTCACCAAGGCAATCGAATTGATTCCGAGCGTCGATCCCGGTGGCTATCAACGGCTCACTGCGGGCCTTCACACACTTTATATCGGCACCCGGCGCGGTGCGATAAGCTCGTTCTCCAGCTCCGGCGACCTGCCGGGGAGTGCCGTCGTGGTCCTGTCGCAGGAAAAACTGGACGCTGAAGACTATCCGGCGACCGCCGCTGAGCTTCTGCGCGAGGCGGGGCATGTCCTGCTGCGGCTGTATACGGCGGCTGCGCCGTTATCGCTGCCCGTCGAGCGGCGATACGTATCGCCATACACACACAGTTTACAGACGCTCGAAAGCATCCTGCATACGGCCTACGCCATTCCCTGGGAGTGCGCCGTCCGCATCGCATGCTTGCCTTTCGAAGCACCGCCTGAGCACCGCGCGCGGGAAGCAGCTTTTGTCATTGCGTATGCTGCCCGCCTAGTTCCGCTCATCGATATCGCCCGCGAGGGGATCGAGCGTCTGGGCGGCGATGTTCTTCTCGACCTCCGGGACATCGCCGTCATTCCATCCTGGGGCGCCGCAATCTTGGCGCTCATCGACCGGCTTTTGGAATGCGAGCCGCCGGCCCGACGCAAGGCCTATTATGCCCAGCGCCTGTGTGTCGTGGATCGTCAGGCCTGGGATCTCGGACAGGTGCTTCTACGGGGGGAACAGCCGATCGACCCGAGAATGGGCCGCCCGATGCTGCAGAGCAGCGGCGATGGTCTGAGCCTCTGGTATGATGGCCGGCTTCATATGATCCGCAAAGCGGCCAGGCAGCCTCCGGATGAGCTTGCCATCCAGGATGTCGCGCTGGCGGGGACGTCAAGTTCCACGGTGATGGAGCATGCGTGATGGGTGGGCGCGGTTCCTGTGAGTTCCCAGCAGTTCTCGGCCGGTTCAAGCAAGGTAAACGATCATGAGAGCCTTCGAATATCATACCGATCTCTTTGAGGTCATTCACGACACGGATTTCATAATTGTCGGATGCGGAGGCCTCGGCTTCCAGATTGCCTCCCAGCTTGCAGCTCTCGGAGCTCGCAATTTCTTCCTGGTGGACGGCGACCGCATCGAAGCGAGCAGCGAAGAACAAATGCGCTGGGGGGCGGCGGAAGACGCTGGTCGATTAAAGAGCGAACGGTTGGCAACTTATCTCGCCTCCCGCTTTTCCGCCGCGGCTGCAATCATGACCCAGTTCGCCGATGGGGCGGAAGCTGCCCGGCTCACTCTGGCCCGGACACGTAAACCATTCCTGATACTTGCAGAGGACGACGTTTCTCTGGCCCGCCAATTCCTGGCGGAATATCACGCGACGGCGCCGGAGCCTCCACCTTACCTGCATGTCGGCCAGATCGGACCGTTTTGTGTCGCCGGGCCATTGGTGGCGCAGCCGGACGATGCCTGCCCTTTCTGCTATTCGACATTGCCAGCATCGGCCGACACGGGGGTCGCAGCGCCGCCGTCGCCGGCCGATAACGCCCTGATCGCTTGTTTTGCGGTTTCGCAGATCGCCATCGAACGCCTTAGTCACCGCAGTTCATTGCGCGGCCATCGCTGGCTCTTCAATCCGGCCATGGGCCATGCCTCACTCCACCCCGTTTCCAAGAGCCTCGATTGCAAGGTGTGTCAGCCATGAAGACCCTCTCTTCCCAGGACTACTATTTCTCGATCGTCGCAGCTTTGAAACAGAAGAACGTACCGCCTGGCGGGGAAGCAATGATGGAGGCGATCCTGGCCGCCTTTCCCAGCGGCGCGCGCAAGATCGTCGACTTCGGCTGCAATACCGGCTGGATCAGCCGCAGGGTTGCACGGGCCTTTCCGCAAGCCGAAGTGATTGGTGTGGACGAAAATCCGGCGATAATCGAGGTCGCGCGAGAGGTGGCAGGGATGGAGGACTCGACGGCGATATTTTCCTGCGTCGCCAGTGCCGCGCTGCCAGGCCTCATATCGGAGGCAGATGTCATCATCTGCGGAGGAAGTGCTGCCTTTTTCGAGCAGCCGCTGGATCTCTACCGAATGGTAGCGAGATGCCTGAGGCCCGGCGGTCTCCTGATGGATTGCCACTATGTCTACGACGCCGATGCGCCTCCTTCTCTTCGCCAGGAGGAGAAAGAAACGTTCGGCCTGGGGTGGATGCCCGACGGACTGGACGACATCGTGTCCGTCCACGAAAATGCCGGATTGAGCGTCGGGAAAATCAAGCGGCTGCCCCGGTTCCATTTCGAAGACAGCGCTGCAGCCCGACTGGGGCGCGATATCCTGCACACTGTTCCGAAGATGCAGGAACTGGCGGAGGCAATGGCGAAACGACGCCGGCTGATCAGCAAGCTGGCGCATCACCGACACCCTTATCTGCTGATAGCGCGCGCCGGCGAACAGATCGTCTCCGACGGCGTGACGCACCGCAAACGCGCAGAAGTCCCAAGGGCGTTCGAAGCGGTCACGTCCAATCGCCATGCTTCCGTTCGCCGCCCGACCGTAGCCGGATGCAGCTTTTGGAGGGAGGCCGCAAGGGCGGTCGGCCTGCGAAGCGCATATTCATAAAACCGGGACCGACATCAACCCAATTTGTCTCCCACGCATTCCTGAGCACAGCAGGGTCGCACACAACGTCCGTCGTGGAAGCCAAGCTTTTGCGACCGGAACGTTGCGATAAAATTTTCGATCTTTGGCCATGGTTGCGCGGTTAGTCACGTCGGGAGAGCCTCCGATCGAAGGTCCGGCGCCCATTCCCTTTCAGTTGCAGCGCCTCATTTCCCATAACATCCCGCTCTCCGGCGCCGCCTGACACAATTACAATATCAAGCCCTTCACAACCAGCACCAGATGGTATCGGGAAGCCCTTAGGCATCACGAGAGATTCCCGCGTGAACTCCGAGTATAACTGTATATAAACGGAATTCACGTCATGCTTGCGTCACGCGCCGTGGCGTCTAATGCCAAAATATTTTTCGGAATATTTGTGATTATTACGATATTCTATCAGAATATCTTCTTACACTCGCCGATGTGCGAAATTCTAGTCGATGAGTCCTCTCCATTGTTTTCTCACCATCGATTTTTTACGGAAGTTTAACGCCGCGCTGGCGGGGCGATGACGGGTTCGAGAGAAAGTCTCATCACGAAAGACGGTGGAGAACACGGTCCGGCTGGCTGGCATGGCCGTCCTCGGCAGCACTCAACCGATCGGCAGGGGAACGCTCACAAACGCTTCAAGCCGGTGAGGCAGATCCTCATGCCTACTTTCGTCTCCGAAGGATGAGCTCACGGGAGCTTCGGCAACACCGTTCAACGGGCCGAGAGGAGATCCTCCAGTCATTCGGAAATCGATGACAGCGACTGCTGTCTTGCAGACTTAAAATCAAGCACGACGTCCGCAAAAGCGGGTTTCGCCAAACAATGGAGTGAAAAATGACTGTGCCTATAGAGAAGATTGCCCTCCTCATCGCTGCGGCGTGCATGGCTTCGTTTGCCGGACACGTCCTGGCCTATGACGGCCATCGGTTGACTTCGGGAAACGAGGCTTCGGTCGCCGCCCCGGCGGATGCCGCCAAAACCGAGGCAAAGGCCGATGCCACGCGTGACGTGGCGCAGGTCCGGGCCCCGACCCGTCGCGACAACCGGCTTGCCGGCGACGAACAGCAGTAGACCCCGGAAGCAAAGCATCCAAACAGTTCATTCAAGACATTGATCGGTTGGGTCGCACCAGACGCCGATCAGCCTAAACAAGGAACAACGACCATGAAAAACTCTGTCATTTCCACCATGCTCGCCACTCTGATGGTATCCACCTTTGCTGGCGGCGCTGCCTTTGCGCAGGAAGGCGAATATTATGAGGGCGCCACTTCCGACCGCGACCATCTGGCAGTCACGGCGGATTCCCTGGGCATCCCCTCGGTCGCCCGTTATGGCTATCCGCCGCTGAAGCGCGATCGGCGTCTCGATATTCCTGCGTCTCCGATGATCGACAGCGGTGACTATTACGACGGCCTAACGCGCGCCCGCTAATACCGAAGGTTCGAGTATAGAGCGCCGGGATTTCCCGGCGCTTTTTCTGTCGCTGATGGCCCATATGGTTTTGCCTGCTCCCCACCATATGCGGCTCAACGAAGTCGAATCATAGCCGGGTGAGGTGCGGAGAGGGCGGGCTACAAAAAGCTCGCGTCGAACAGTTCGCGGGAATAGCTCGCGTGGGTCACGCCCGCCTGCAGATCCTGCCTGGTGAGTTCGTCGACAAATACGCCATTCTGCATGACGAGGACCCGATCACACATGTGGGAGATGACGGACAGGTCGTGACTGACAAGGATGAACGTCAGATTGCGCTCCTCCCGCTGGTCTGCCAGCAGATTGAGTACCTCCGCCTGGATCGAGACATCGAGCGCCGAAGTCGGCTCGTCGAGAAGCAGGATCGGCGGCGACAGGATCAGCGCGCGTGCAATCGCCACGCGCTGACGCTGGCCGCCCGAAAGTTCATGCGGGAAACGGCTGGCGAAATGTGCCGGCAGGCCGACCTGTTGCAGTGCCTCCGCGACCCTTGTCCAACCGTCGCCGGCGCCCATCGACCTGATCGGCTCGGCGAGTGCGGTGCCGATGCGGTGGCGTGGATGCAGCGAGCCGTAGGGGTCCTGAAACACCATCTGGGCAAGCTTCAGCTCGTCGCGTGTCCGCACCTTGCCGACCGGCTTGCCGTCAAACGATATCGATCCAGTCCATGCGCCCTCGAGGCCGGCGAGCGAGCGCAGCACGGTCGACTTTCCGCAACCGGATTCACCGACTATGCCGAGCGTTTCGCCGCGGCTCACGGCGAAGCTGACACCGCGTACGACGTGATTGCTTTTATCCTTGGAGCCATAGACGACATCGAGGTTTTCGACCTTGATCATGGGCTGGTCTCCACTGCGATGGACTTGCGGTCGAGGACTTTCAGACGTCTGACGGGATGTTTGGGATCCGGCATCGCGGCTATCAGGCCTCGGGTATAGGGATGCGCCGCATCTTCGAGCCTGCTCAGCGTTTCGACGACGCGGCCGGAATACATGACCAGAATGCGTTCGCAAAAAGCGGCGACCATGCGGATGTCGTGGCTGATGAGGATCAGGCCGGAGTTGTTCTCCCGCACCAGTTCATCAAGCAGCATCAGAACGTCCTTGCGTACGCTGACGTCGAGTGCGGAGGTCGGTTCATCGGCGATCACGAGCTTGGGGCGCGCCAAAAGCATCATCGCAATCATCACGCGCTGGCCCATGCCGCCGGATATCTGGTGCGGGTAAAGAGAAAGGACGCGATCGGGATCGTTGATGCGCACTCTCGCCAGCATGTCGCGGGCGCGGGCAACGGCATCCTTGCCCCTGGCGCCAAGATGCAGCTTTGCAGCCTCGGCAACCTGCTTTCCAATGGTCAGGACAGGGTTCAGCGAATAACGCGGATCCTGCATGATCAGGGCGATGTCTTTGCCGCGAAGGCCTCCCATCTGCCGTTCGGTCTTTTCCAGCAACGGGCTGCCGAGGAAATCCATCTGCTCGGCGGTCACGCCGGCGCGTTGCGGCAGGAGACGCATGATGGCGCGGCCGGTGGTCGATTTGCCCGAACCGGATTCGCCGACGATGCCGATGCGCTCCCGCCCCACATCAAAGCTGACATTGGAGACGGCCGGAATGGAGTTTCGGCCGAAGCGGACGTTCAGGTCGCGAACGGAGAGGACGGGTGTTTCATCAAGATCTGGCATGGCGCGGGTCCAATAGATCGCGAAGCGTGTCTCCGGCGATGTTGAAGGCAAGGCTGGTCAACAGAATGGCGAGGCCGGGCATTACCGCGACCCACCAATAATCGAGCATGAATTTTCGCCCGCTGGAAATCATCGCGCCCCATTCCGGCAGCGGTGGCTGTGCGCCGAGACCGAGGAAGCCGAGGGAGGCTGCCGTCAGGATAATGCCTGCCATGTTGAGCGTCAGCCGCACGATCACGGAGGGAATGCACATCGGAGCGATATAGAGAAACAGGATGCGCAAGGGTGAGGCGCCATAAAGGCGGGCCGCCGCCACGTAATCCGCATTGCGCACGACGAGCGCTTCCGCGCGTGCGAGCCGGGCGATCGGCGGCCAGGCCGTCAGCGAAATGGCGACGATCGCGGTTCCCAAACCTGCCCCGAGAGCAGCGGCGAAGGCGAGTGCCAGGATCAAGGACGGAAACGACAGGACTATATCGGTGGCGCGCATCAGGATGGCATCGGTGCGTCCGCCGAAAAAGCCCGCGACGACCCCGATCACCAGGCCGATCGGGCCGACAATCACCGAGACGGACAGGACGGTCTGGATCGTGATGCGCGTGCCGTGGACGAGACGGCTGAAGATATCGCGCCCGAATTCGTCCGTGCCGGCGAGATGCGCGAAGCTCGGAGGCTGAAGCGCGTCGCTCAATGTCTGGGCTGCGGGATCGTAGGGTGCGATCAGCGGCGCAAAGATCGCGACGACAACCAGGATGGCGAGGATGATGAAACCGATCATGCCAAGCGGCTCGTCGGCGAGCTTGTGCAGAATGCGGGAGGTCGAGTTCCATATCCTGGTGCCGATTGCCGGGGGACGGATGATGGCGTCGTCCTGGGCGATATTGCTCATCGTGCGGCCTCCCGGGTACGCGGATCAAGAAGCGCGTAGGCAATGTCTGCAACGAAATTCAGGAACATGAAGATGAAACCAACAATGATGGTCGCCGCGAGGATTGCGTTCATGTCGCCGATCATGAGGGCGTTGGTCATGTACTGACCGATGCCCGGCCATGAAAATACGATCTCCGTCACCACCGCGCCTTCCAGAAGGTTGCCGTAGGAGATCGCAAGGACCGTGATCAACTGGACGGCGATATTGGGCAGGACGTGGCTGATGACGGTGCGGACCGGACCGACGCCCTTGGCGCGCGCGGCGATGACATAGTCCTGATTGAGCTGCTCCAGCGTGAACGCGCGGGTCATGCGGGTGATATAGGCCATGGCCATATAGGCCAGGATGCAGGCCGGCAGGATGATGTGCGACAGGGCATTCCAGAATATGTCCGTCTCGCCTTCGAGCAGGCTGTCGACGAGCATCAGCCCGGTAGTCGGCTCGATCAGGCCTTCGTAGAAGACATCGACGCGGCCCGGCCCGCCGACCAGATTGAGGCCGGCGTAGAAGATGACCAACCCCACGATACCGAACCAGAAGACCGGGATCGAATGTCCGACCAGCGCGAAGACGCGGGCGAACTTGTCGATCGCGCTATCCCTGAAAAGACCGGCCGCCAGGCCGAGAGGAACGCCGATCAGGGTGGAAATCAACACCGCGAGTGTCGCAAGTTCCAGGGTTGCCGGGAATGCCTGGGACAGGTCCTTGGTGACCGGGTTGCCGGTCAGGATGGCTGTGCCCATATCGCCGTGCAGCAGTCCCCAGACATAGACGAAGAATTGCTGGTAGAGCGGCAAGTCGAGGCCAAGCCTGACGCGCATGGCCTCGTAGGCTTTCGGATCGGCAAGTTCGCCGACGATGGCCCCGACCGGATCGGTCGGCATCACGCGGCCGATCACGAAGGTGACACACAACAGGATGAACAGGCTGACGATCAGATGGAGAAGTCGTCGTCCCAGCTCGCCTAACGAAAGTTCCTTCATGATCGGCTGCCTGACCTGACGTTAAGTTACTTATCGGTCTTGGTGACACCTTCGAGACGTGTCGTCTGGCTCGGATGCCCGACATAGCCCTGCACGCGGCTCGTCAGGACGATCGGTTCGTAGCGTTCGAAAAGCGGCAGAACGGCAGGTTTCTGGGCAACGAACATTTCCTGCATCTGAACGTAAAGCGCTCCGCGCTTCTTCGCGTCCGGCTCCAGTGCAGCCTTGGCGGTGATCGCCGTAAGCTCGGGAATGTCCCAGCCGGAACGCCATACGAAGTTGCCGGCATTGTTGGCCTTCAGCGAATTGTCCGGATTGCTCGAAAATTGCTCCATCGCGCCCAGGACATTCGGCATATAGGCCCCTGTCTGCGGGATCAGGAGATCAAAATCTCGCGCTCGGTGCGCGGCGATAATATCCGCACCATTGCCCTGCATGATATTGATCTTCACGCCGATCTGACCGAGCGAGGCCTGGATCGCGGTTGCAAGATCGATGCGCGGCGTCTGGGCAATCGTCTTCAGGTTCAGCGTGAAGCCGTCCTTGTAACCGGCTTCTGCCAGCAGGGCCTTTGCCTTTGCCACGTCCAGCTTCCAATCCGGGCTCGGAATGGCATATTCGAAGTTTTCCGGAACCGGAACGGTGCGTGCCCGGCCGTATGGCCCCATGATCGCCTTTTCCATGCCCTTGTAGTCGATGCCATAGGCAATCGCCTCGCGGACCTTCGGATTGGAAAGCGGTTCCTTGCCGGCGTTCATCGACAGGACATAGAACCCCCCTGTCGGGACGCGCTGGATTTGATAACCCTGCTTGCCGTTAAATGTCGCAAGGTCGGTCGCGGTCAGTGCGCTGGCGATGTCGATATCGCCACGCTCGAGCATCAGCCGCTCGACCTGGCTTTCAGGCACATGGCGAACGACGACGCGGCGCATCTTCGGCTGCCCGGCGACGTAATTCTTGTTTGCGTCGAGGATGACGATCTCGTTCGGCGTCCACTTGTTCAGCGTGAAAGGGCCCGAGCCTGCCGAATTGGTGCGCAACCATGCATTGCCCCAGTCGTCGTTGACGACATGGCTCTTCAGTTCCTTGCTGTCGACAACGCTCGCGATGACCATCGCCAGGCGATAGAGCAGGAGTTCCGATGTGACCTCGCCGGACAGGTCTACGCGGACGGTCTTCTCGTCCGGCGCCGTCACCAGCTTTTCAACGTTGCCGCCGTTGTAGCCGACACGCTTGAGATTGGCGGCCGCGGCCTGGTCGAGCTTCAGGAGGCGGGTGATCGAGTATACCACGTCCGCGGAGGTGACCTGGTTGCCCGAGGCGAATTCCGCCTTGCGCAGATGGAACGTGATCCCCTTGTCATCGATCTCCCACTTTTCGGCAAGTTGCGGGGAAACCTTTCCGGAACCGTCGGTCGAAACGAGGCGATCGTAGAGGTTTGCCATGATCTCGTTGGCCTTGGCTTCCGTCGCCTGATGCGGATCCAGCGAGAGAACCTGGGCAAGCGAAGTCGCAATGACGAGCTGATTGGCCGGCGTCTCGGCAAAGGCCGCTGGCGTGCCGAAAGACATGACGGCAAAAGCTGCGCCAACGAGCAATCGGGTGCAAAGGTATTTCATCGTAACTCCTCCCAGAGTGAACCAAGGACATAGCCCGGTTGTTCAAATGTTGTATGATGACTTAGCCAACTTTTCCAGGGATGGCAAGCTTGCCGCAGGAGCTCTCCGCAAGCCTCCTTTTTGGCGAGTGGCGTGGGTAAACGACAGATCTTTTTGATAATGCGCATTATCAGTCGATTTTCTGCTGATCCCAAGACGGATTGGGAGATGGCAGCCCGCTGTAAAAGTATGGCTCCGCCCACCGATCTCCCACGGTCTGTCGCACGAAGATGCTCGACAGCCGGTCAAAAATCATATTAGGTCGTATGATATATGATACGCTCAGGGAGGATGTTAAAATGTACGTGGGCACCCAAGTTGGCGCGAGAGACGATGACGACTACCGCGTTTTCGCTCAGTTGGGATTGAAACACATCTGCGCAGATCCGCCCGGCGCGCCGTCGAGCTGGAAACTGGAAGATCTCGAGCGCCACCGCGACAAGATTGAAAGCTTCGGGCTCATCCTCGACATGATCCAGCTTCCGCTTCCGTCGCAGCCCATCGAGAAGGCATCCTATCCGGATATCCTCCTCAAGGGTCCCGATCGTGACCGGCAGATCGACGCGGTATGCAGGTTGATCGAGGAGACCGCCAAGGCCGGAATCCCGTCGGTGAAATACAATCTCAACCTGATCGGCATCCCGCGTACGGAGATGGAACCCGGCCGGGGCGGGTCACTGAACGAAGCCTTTCGATGGGACAAGGCCGACCAGCAGGCCGAGCCAGGCCTGGCGGGCGTGTTGTCCGAGGACGAAAACTGGGAACGGATCGACTATTTTCTGGAACGCGTAGTGCCTGTCGCAGAGAGCAACAAGGTGCGACTTGCCTGCCATCCGCATGACCCTTACACCCCGCCCGGCTATAAGGGCGTTACGCGTGTGCTCGGCACCGTCGAGGGTCTGAAGAAGTTCGTGCTCATGCGCGAGAGCCCCTATCACGGTCTCAATTTTTGCCAGGGCTCGATCGGCGAGATGTTGGAGAACCCCGGGCAGGAGATAGACGATATCATCCGCTGGTTCGGGACACGCGGCAAGATTTTCAATGTCCATTTCCGTAATATCGCGGGCGGAAAGCTCTCCTTCATGGAAACTTTTCCGGACGAAGGCGACATGGACATGGTGCGCTCTCTCAAAATTTATAAAGAGGTGGGTTATCGTTATATGATCATGCCGGATCACGTTCCCAGGATAAGCGGTCGCGATCCCACGGGCGTGGCCTTTGCGTTTTGCTACGGCTATATAGCGGCCTTGCTCGAAGCCATGAAATAGCGAGTTTGACGGTCACTCATGCGCCGCGTCGTTGACTCGAAGCCGCCGAGCCCGGCGGCTTCGATCCCCAAGGGTTGCTGCAGGTTCCGTCTTTCATCTCGCCGCCTAGCTCGTTAAGGGCCGGTCGCCGGAGCGATCTGCATCTGGGCGGGTACGAACTTGTCCGGTTGGCCGGAAAGCGGCTCCTGACCGGTCAGGCGCTCGTCGGCAGACGTGGGAGGCCGCGCGGTTTGCGTGGTCGACGCGGTGATTTCCGTTCCGATACCGGATACTCCATCGGGCAGTCTGTTGGTCTTCGCCGGCGATGACAGTTGCTGATTGACAGACACCTGGTCCGTGCCGATCGGTTGCGGCGTGACCCGACCGTCTGATGAAGCAACGCGCCAGACGGTATTGCCGGCGTCATCGGCGACAAGCAGAGCTCCGGTCCCATCGAACCCGACGCCGACCGGCCGTCCTTTCGCCTGATCACCCTGGATAAAGCCTGTGACGACGTCCTGCGCCTCGCCAGATGGCTTGCCATTCTGGAACGGTACGAAGATGACTTTGTAGCCATTGAAGCTGTCCCGGTTCCAGCTGCCGTGCTCGCCGATGAAGGCGCCGTTGGCGTATGCAGGGGGCAGGGCGGAATTCATCGAGAAAGTCAGTCCGAGCGCCGCGACATGGCTGGACAGGGCGTAATCCGGCTGGACTGCCTTTTCGACCATGTCGGGACGTGGCGGATGAACGCGAGCATCGACGTGGTTGCCGTAGTAGCTCCACGGCCAACCGTAGAAGGCGCCGTCCTCAACCGAGGTCATGTAGTCGGGAACGAGGTTCGGGCCGAGCTCGTCGCGCTCGTTGACGACGGTCCAGAGCGCACCGGTTTCGGGGTTGAAGGCGAGGCCGTTCGGATTGCGCAGACCCGAGGCGAAAACGCGGGCGGCGCCGGTCTGCCGGTCGACCTGCCAGATCGCAGCACGACCCTTTTCTGCTTCGAGCCCGTTCTCGACGATGTTGGAATTCGACCCGACCGAAACATAAAGCGCCCGGCCGTCGGGGCTGAGGGCCAGATCTTTTGTCCAATGATGATTGATCGGGCCGCCGGGCAGGGGCGTCAGCGTTTTCGGCTGCGCGGTGATCTCGTTCTGGCCGAGTTCGTAGGGGTAGGCAAGGATGGCGCTCGTCGTGGCGACATAAAGCGTGTTGTCTATCCAGGCGAGGCCGAAGGGAGAATCGAGCTTCTTCAGGAGGTCACGGCGTTCATCAACCGTGCCGTCGCGATTGGTGTCACGTAGCAGGGTGATGATATTGCTTTCATTTTGTTCACCGCCGCCGCCGTGGGCGATCGACATGATCCAGTCGCGGATGAAGTCCTTTGGCCGCGAGGTCGGCTCGCCGGCGGGACCGCGGGACTGGACGACGAGCACGTCGCCATTTGGCAGGGTATGGACGGTGCGGGGATTGGCAAGATCCTTGGCATAGGCCGTGACCTTCAGGCCATCGGGAATGGCAGGCGCCTCGCCGTCCTTCCAGCCGATCACTTCCGCGACCTTCAGATCAGGTATCAGGGAAGGAGACGGGTCAGGCAGAACCGGATTCGGGCCGATCTGCTGGGACAGATCAAATGTGATTTCCTGCGCCAACGCGCCGAACCCGAGGGAAAGCGACAGAACCGAGGTGCTGAGAATAACGGACCTCATGATCATATTCTCCAAGCCAATCTGGCATATTTGCGGGCGGAAACGGCGGCAGCCACCAGGCAAAGCGCGAATGTGACGGCGGAGAGCGCCAGCCCATAAGGAACCACGGCGGTCCATCCGTCGCCGGCATGGACGAGGCTGTTGAGGACCGCAAGGGCGAGGATCATCAGGTAGAGAAGCGCCGACGGGAAAGCCGGCCGCAACGGACGGGTGCGGGGCCGCGCGAGGTCGATGAGGCCAGCCAGGACGGCAATCACGCCGAACGCCAGGCCGGCGCACAACAGCCATGCCGAGAAGTTCTGCCACATGAGGTTGTTGCTCTGCCAGAAGGCGATATCGGTTGCCAGCGCAAGCGTGAAGCAGACGAAAGGGAATGGGACGAAAAGCGACTGCATCGGATAGGCGGCCGCGTCTCGATCATTGGAGGAAAGTACAGCCATGGCATGCTCCCAGGGGCAAGAGCGCAAAATATGCCATTCAACCCGCGGAGGCAGGGATGGTTCCGTTCCGAGGTCGCACCGTTGAAACGGAAGTCTTTTCGGGCGTAGAGTCCTGCCAACCATTGTGGACGGGGCAGATAACGGCCTTTGTCAGCCTTGAAGAAGCAGCAGCCTTCGCCGGCGGAGCCTCCCTCAATTGCTCTGGAACTTTTACGTTGGAACTTTCTGCATCGGGCTTGGTTCGAGGAGCCTAGCGCGACGTTCCAGCCAAAGCCGACACTCGGCGTGTCGCGCCGAACGGAGGTTCAGATGAAAAAGTTTTTCGTCATCGGGTGTGTAGGATTGTGCCTCACGGCTTGCACGTCGACTGAACGTGGGGCGGGAATCGGCGCTGCCACGGGTGCCGTCGTCGGCGGCGTGGCAACCGGTAACGTGCGCGGCGCCGCGGTTGGTGCGGCCGTGGGTGGCGTGTCCGGCGCCTTGATCGGGAATGTCGCGGGACAGCCCGGCCGCTGCTACTACCGCGATCGCGATGGGAACCGCTACGTCGATCGATGCTGAGTTCTTTCCGGCCGTCGCCGGGCAGGCTCGATGCCTCGACGATGCTCGCGAGCAATACAACACGCGTGGATTCGGGTTCACGTCCATGACCAACGGACGCGGCCTCAGCGGTTACTGAGACCGCAAGCACTTCAACGATTCCGCATCGCAGCCATGCCGGCGACAGCCATTCGCTTTAGCCGTTGACGGCGGACTTACAAACTATGGGGTAAGCCATGGCCTCCGTTGAGAATATTGGAAACGAGCCGATCGGAAATTTGGTAGCCAGGATGGAGACCATGACCGAGGAGGAGATTTTCATCACCATGCGTCAGCTGGAATTTGCGAGCGAGGCAGCGCGGGAAGAGGACCGCGACAACATCCTTGCCAGAATTGCCCTGGTAGAGAGTGAGATTGAGCGGCGCTATCCGGGGCAAGTTCTGGCGCCATATCGTGAATGGATGCGGCGCGGGATTGTCCGCTAGCCGAACCAACCGGCAGTGCCGCCTGAGGAGATCAGTTATGGAAGAGAAGCAGGAGCAGCGTGTACCGCCTGAGCCGGGGACGGATGACGCAAGGTGCGCGGACACGGAGCGGAGCCGCAGGGAACGGGAGGCGGCAATGGAAAAGGCTGTCCGAGCGACGGAGAAGATGCTGCAGGACGAGAGACGATCTTCGCGCGACGCTCCGGGCGCGCCTCGATCGTCACGCCCTTACTGAATGCGGCACCGTTGCCTGGCGGGAACGATCGAGAGGTGAGCAGAAGGGAAGGAGGCCTTGATGGTCGACTACCAGCGCATGCGCGATCACATGGCCGAGATTCACATAAGGCGACGTGGAATAAGGGATGAGCATGTCCTCAATGCGATGCGTGCCGTGCCGCGAGAGCGCTTTGTCGCCGAAGGCATGGCCGAATTCGCCTACGAGGATGCGCCTCTGCGCATAGAGGAGGGGCAGACTATTTCGCAGCCCTACATCGTCGCGGCGATGATCGAGGCGGCGGAGCTGCGTGCGGGCGATCGTGTGCTCGAGGTCGGAGCCGGTTCCGGCTATGCGGCAGCGGTGATGGGCCAGATCGCGGAGCGTGTCTATGCGATCGAGCGCCACGAGCCCTTGGCCGCGTCGGCAAGGCAGCGCCTGGCTGATCTCGGCTATGACAATGTCGAGGTTCTTGCTGGCGACGGCACTCGAGGACTTCCCGATCAAGCGCCGTTCGACGCAATTGTGGTGGCCGCGGGCGGTCCGGCGGTGCCGGAAGCGCTGAAGGAGCAGCTCGCAATCGGCGGGCGGCTCGTGATCCCCGTGGGCGGGGAATTTAGCCAGACGCTCTGCAAGGTTATCCGGCACACGGCGACCAGCTATGAGGAATCGAATCTCGGGGCGGTGATGTTCGTGCCGCTTATTGGGGAGCAGGGCTGGGCCGAGGATGGCCGGCGTTCCGCGAGCAACCACAAGCCGGGCATTTGTCGCAAGCAGAGCCTGCCGGCAATGATTGCCGAGGCGGCCGAAGACCTGCCGGATTTCGACGATCCAGCATTCGGCCGCCTGTTCGACCGCTTCGGCGACCGACGCGTGGTCTTGCTGGGGGAAGCGAGCCACGGGACCGCCGAATTCTATCGAGCCCGTGCCGCGATCACGCGTCACCTGATCGTCCATCGGGGATACACGATTGTCGCGGTCGAGGCAGATTGGCCGGATGCGGCGAAAGTTGATCGATACGTCCGACACCGACCCGCGTCCGAACGTGAAGAGCCTCCGTTCCAACGCTTCCCGACCTGGATGTGGCGCAACACGGAAGTTCGGGCACTGACCGAATGGATGCGGGAGCATAATGCAGGTCTCGATGCCATGGAGGAGCGGGCGGGCTTCTACGGGCTCGACATCTACAACATGTCCGGCTCGATCGGGGCCGTGCTTGACTATCTGGATCGGGTCGATCCGCAGGCGGCGGCTGTGGCGCGCGAGCGCTACGGCTGCCTGACGCCCTGGCAGCAGAACCCCGCGACCTATGGGCGGGCGGCGCTCAGCCGCGGTTATGCCGAATGCGAGCAGGCGGTCATCGAGCAATGCCAGGCGCTGCTGCGCAGGCGGCTCGACTATGCAAACAACGACGGCGACGCCTTTTTCGATGCCGCCCAGAACGCCCGGCTGATCGCGTCCGCGGAGCGCTACTATCGGATCATGTATTATGGCGGGGCGGAAAGCTGGAACCTGCGGGATACCCATATGTTCGAAACGCTACGGCATCTTCTTGATGCCAAGGGGCCGGATGCCAAGGCGATCGTCTGGGCCCATAACAGTCACATCGGCGATGCCCGGTCCACCGATATGGGCGCGATCCGTAACGAGCTCAATATCGGACAGCTCTGCCGGGAAGCTTTCGCAAGCGAGGCAGCACTTGTCGGTTTTGGCACGCATACCGGCACGGTGGCCGCCGCGCACGACTGGGACGGAGACATGCAGGTCATGCGCGTCAATCCCTCCCGCCCTGATAGCTATGAGCGGCTGTGCCATGAGGCGGGTAAAAACCGGTTCCTGCTTGATCTTTCGCCTGCCCAGCACGAGCCGCTGAGACGCCGCCTCTCGGAGCCTCGGCTTGAGCGCTTCATCGGCGTCATCTACCGGCCCGACACGGAGCTGTGGAGCCACTACAGCCAGGCAATCCTTCCCGAGCAATTCGATGCCTATGTGTGGTTCGACGAGACCCAGGCGGTGACGCCGCTCGGACCGGAGCACCATCGAGGCGTGCCGGAAACCTATCCGTTTGGCGAATAGGCTAGCTGCTGTTCAGAAGGAACGAGACGTGGCAAGCAAGCCGGCCGCCTCGGCGAGTTTTTCAGGATCCTTGAGGCCGCGGCAGTAAAGGTCGTACACGATAGGTGCGACTGAATCGGCGCTGCGTTCCGATTTTTCGGCTGCAACAATGACAGCGTCCCGGAGGAGGGAAATGTCTCCCATCGTCATTGCACGCGCTGGAAAAGGATTGTGATACGTCATATCGGCCTCCTTGAAGCGGCGGATTCTAATCCCCGGGAAGCGCTTTTTCCACCGATAATGACGTCCTGCCGCCTTCTGTGCGGTGCCGTACAAACCTTCACCCGGGCGAGTATCAAAGATGGCCGAGGGCCCAGGGCCACACATCGACGCGGCCGGATAGGGCGAAGCGTTAGGCCACTACGGGGAACGTTCCTTTAGCCCAAGCAGCCAGAGAAGATAAGGTCCGCCGATCAGCGCCGCAAAGAGGCCGACCGGGACCTGATAGGGATAGATGACGACCCGCGACAGCCAGTCGGCCACCATGAGCACGCCGGCGCCGATCAGGATTGCCGCGGCAAGCTGGTGATGCAGCTTCTGGAAACCGATGAGCCGAGCGAGATGCGGCGCGATCAGGCCCGTCAGACTCAACGGGCCAACGAGGAAAGACGAGATAGCGGTCATCAATGCCGCAAGGACGGCGAGCACAAGGCGTGACGGCAGGACGCGAAGGCCGACGCTGCGGGAAAGGCTAGTCCCGAGCGGCAGGATGGTGAGCCAGCGGATCATGAAGAAGAGCGGCGCGGTCAACACCACGAGAGCGATCATCGCCGTCGAGGCTTCGAAGATGCCGGCGCGATTGGTCGATCCGGCCATCCAGGTGAGCAGAATATAGCTGCGCATATCGCCCTGGGCGAGCACCATGCTGACGATCGCCATGCAGAAAGCGCTGATGGCGATGCCGGCGAGCAGCAGTCGTTCGGCCGAAAAACCGGAGCGGCCAGCAATCGCGATCATCACCAGGAAGGCGGCGAGCGAGCCGATCGCCATGCCGAGAAGCATGATGGCCGGCGATGGGATGCTGAACAGGAAGAGAGCAACCGTCAGCCCGGCACCACCGCCGCTCGAAACACCGAGCACTTCGGGACTGGCGATCGGATTGCCGGTCACGCGTTGCATGATGAAGCCGGCTGCTCCGAGCATGGCGCCGGCACCGCCGGCCGCCAGGATACGCGGCAGACGAAACGGCAGAAGCTCGGAAAAGAGCGGGCCGATTGCGACGCTCCAGCCGTGATCCGTCCGACCTAGCGCGAGTACGAGGACGAAGATGGTGAAAAGCGCCAAGGCAAGTAGCGACAATGCGCCAGCAGGATTTCGAAGCTGTCGATCGGCGGCGTCGGCCGTTGCGGTCACGGCAGAAAATCCGTGGACGCGCGGCAGGAGCAGGAGAAGTAAAGGCCCGCCGAGCAGCGCGGTTGCGGCACCCGCCGGCACCAGATCGGAGAAACCCGGTCCAAGCAATTGAGTCAGGCAATCGGACAGGAAAAGCACCGCAGCTCCCGTGAGAGGCGCGGCCATCATCACCTGTCCGGTGGTTCGTGCCCCGCAGAACCTGGCCATAGCGGGTGCAGCGAGCCCCAGGAAGCCGACGATGCCGACTGTCGCCGTGACCGAGGCGGACAGCCAGACGGCGAGGACGAGGATCGAAAACCGGATACCATGCATCGCGACACCGAGGCTTTTGGCACTGGAATCGTCAAGCGCCAGCACATTCAGGGGCCGCAGCAGCAGTGCCCCGGCGAGGATGCCCGCCGCAAGCCGTGGCGCCAGCGAGACGACACCACTCCAATCCTGCTGGTTGAGCGCGCCCGCACCCCAGATATGGATCGACATGGCATATTCGCCGCGCGCCAGAATCAGCATCACGCTGAGCGAGGCTGCGATCAGGCTGACGATCATGCCGGAGAGCGCCACCGTGACCGGATCGAGCCCGCGCCGCCAGCTCAGCGCCAGCACGATCGCCACCGCGGCAAAGCCGCCGGCAAAGGCGAGCAGCTCGCGGGAGAGGCCGGTCAGAAGCGGCAGAAAACCAAGGCCGAGCGTCAGCGCCAGTTGTGCTCCCGAGGCGATGCCAAGAGTTGACGCATCGGCGATCGGATTGCGCAATACCCGTTGCAGCAGCGCACCGGAAAGACCGAGCGCTGCACCGGCGATCAGCGCAATCACGGCACGAGGCAGAAGGCTGTTCCACAGCAGGATCGCATCGAGCGCAGCCGCAGTCGCCGCTGCCCCGGGAACGTGCGGGCGAAATGCCAGAAGCAGAGTGAAGGAGACAACGCAGGCGATGCCGAGCACGGCTGCAGGAAGAACGTGGGGCAGGCCTGCGCCCATGGGCATCGGGAGACTAGCCGTTGCGGGCATGGGAAAACCCTTCCGCCAGGAAATCGGCAAAACGGCTGGCGGCCGGCAGTGCCCCATAGGGGTTGATCGATTCGACCGTCAGTACGCGGTTTTCCCGCACCGCAGGCAGGGCCTTCCAGAAAGCGCTTTCGGTCAGCGTCGCAAAGGCCTCCTCCGGATGCGGAGGAATGAGGACGATCCAGGCCTCGGGCATGGAGGCTAGCGTCTCGATGCCCATCGGCGCCATGGCCGAATAACTGGTGGCGCCCGTCCAGGCATTGACCAGCCCGACGCGTTTCAACACTTCGCCGAACATGCTGTCGGAACCGAAGACGCGGTAATGGCGCGCATCGCCGAGGTTGATCGGCAGGATAGGTCGGCCGTCACCCCTGGCAAGGAGGTTCTTGTAGCGATCGAGCCGGGCAGCGAGTTCTTCGACCATCCTGCGGGCCGCCGGCCGCCGCAAGCGCTCGCCGATCGCCAGCGTTGCCCGTTCTGCAAGGATGTACGGGTTTTCACTCGGCTTGTAGATCGAATGGGTTTCGACCGGCGCGATCCAGCTCATCAGCGGATCGGCCCAGGCATAGAAATTCGAGTTGAGGATAAGGTCCGGCCGGGCAAAGCGCAGCACCTCGAAATTAGGCGTGCCGCGCAGGCCGAGATCGGCAACGCTCTCAGGGACATCGGGCCTGATCGCAACCTGGCGGAACTGGCGAAGCTCGGTCGCCGCCACGACATTGGCGCCGATCGCAAGCAGCGTTTCGAGAAGTGCCCAGTCGAGCGTTGCAACCCGCGGCCCTGTTTCCTGCGCCCGCAGAGTGCGCGCCGCCGCCAAGGTGGCTGCGGCTGAAAGCATGGTTCTGCGGGTAAATTGCTGCACTCTCGGCATGTCTCCAAAGGGATAGGAAGGCCCCAGCCGGGCCTTCCTGCAGAACGTGTTTCAGATCGTCGAACTACCAGACCTTGCTGATCTTGAAGTTGACGGTGCGGGCCTCGCCGTAGCCGCAGAAATACTCCGTATTGCAGCCTGCGACATAGTCCTTGTCGAGCAGGTTGGTGACGTTCAGGGACGCCTTCCAGTCGTTCTTCTCGTAGCGGATAGCCGCATCGAAGACCGTCGCCTCCGGAACGCGCAGGGTGTTCGCATTGTTCGCCCAGGATTTGCCGCGATAGCGGGCGCCGGCGCCGAAGCTGAGCCCCTTCAAGCGGACCTTCCGTGATGGTGTAGTCGAGCCAGAGAGAACCCAGAACGTCAGGCACGACGTTTGGCGTATTTCCGACCAGCGTGGGATCGTCCTTGGTGATCTCGATGTCCGTATACGACGCTGCCGCGATGACCTTCCAGTTCTCGTTCAGATTGAACTTGCCTTCCACTTCGACGCCCCTCGAGCGGACTTCGCCAAGCTGGCTGGTTACCCCGCCGGTGGTGATCGTGTAGTTCTTCTTGGTAATGTCGAAGACGGAGGCCGTCAGGCTGCCGTCGAGCCAGGTAGGCTCGTATTTGACGCCTGCCTCGAACTGGTGGCCTTCCTCGGGTTTCGGCGCCGCGCCGCCCGTCAGGCCGACGATCGGGCTGAAGAAGGTAGCGGCGCTGACATAGGGCGTCAGGCCGTTGTCGAACTCATATGCCAGGCCCGCGCGGCCGCTCCAGGCACGGTCGTTGCTGGAATAATTCGCTGTTCCCGCGAACAGGTTCTCGATCTCGTTGTGGACATAGTCGTAGCGTCCGTTGAACGTGGCGATCCAGCCGTCGCCAAACTTGATCTGGTCCTGGGCGTAAATGCCGACCTGGTTGATCGTATAGACTTGGTTGAGGTTACGGTTGAGCGGCGGCAGAACCACACCATAGCCAGGGTTGGCGGGATCGAAGGCGGGGACCGATCCGAAAGCGCTTGCGAACTGATCGCTGTGGAGGCGATAATACCGATAATCCAGGCCCGCCATGATCTTGTGCGATGCGCCGCCGAAATCGAATTCGTTTTCGATCCGGTTGTCCACGTTGAAGGCATCCGCGGTCGAGGTGATATCCTCGCTGTAGCGGCCGACCACCGCATCTGCCTGGTTGAGGTCGAACGGATAGACATACTGTTCGCGCTTGAAGAGATGCCCGTAACGCAGGTTCTGGGTGAACTTCCAACCGCCTTCGAACTCATGCTCGAACTCGTAGCCGACCATTTTCTGTACTACACGGCCGTTGTCAAAGTCGGGCTCGCCGAGGAACAGGTCGCGCGGGATCTTGCCGTAACCGGCGCTGACGACCGTGCCGCCGTAAGGCAGCAGGCCGTTGGTCGTATGGACCTGGTCGAGGCCACTTAAATAGGCCCAGACCGTCAGGCTGGTGCCGGCGTCCGGCGAGAAGGTGAATTGCGGCATGATGAAACCGCGCAGGTCCTCGCTGTAGTCGGTATAGTTATCGCCACCGGCGATCTTGCCGGTCAGGCGATAGCTGAAGCTGCCGTCCGGGGTGACCTTGTCGGAAATATCGAAACCGAAGAAGGCGTTGCCATTCGTGTTGATGCCGGTCTCGGTGTAGGAGTAGGGCTCGTCGGTCGGGCGCTTGCGGATCAGGTTGACGACGCCGCCGGCATTGGCGCCGCCGAGCAGGACGGAGGCGGGGCCCTTGAGGACCTCGACGCGCTCCAGCATGAACGGATCGATCTGGAAGCCGCCATAGGCATGACTGGTGAGCGCGAGGCTATCGAAGAAAACGCCCGTCTGCGACGCATTGAATCCGCGGACATAGATCCAGTCGGTGTCAGGGTCCGAACCGTAGGGCTGGCCGAACACGCCCGGCGTATAGAGGAGCACCTGGTCGATCTTGCTGACGGCGCCGCGGTCGTCCATTTCTTCCCGGCCGATGACCGACACGGACTGCGGGATTTCCCTGAGCGGCGTATCGGTCTTGGAACCGGTGGTCGACTGCCGCGCGACATAACCTTTGACCGGGCCGGTTCCGTCGCCTTCGCCTTCGCCGCGAATGACGATCGGCGCCAATGTCGTATCGGCGTCCTGGGCATAAGCCGCCCACCCGCTGCAAAGGGCGATAACAGCCACGCCTGCACCCAGGCCGAGCCTTGCCCTCAAGGCTGTTTTTCTCTTGTTCATTCTATGCCCCACTCACGCGAACTTTTCGCCGCTCTCCGGAAGAGGCGCGACAATAAGGTGAGCAGTTAACTCATATTTAAAGTTTCGGCTTGGTTCGATCGGCGGCAATTGGACGTTTTTGGGCAATTTCTGAAGGAATGTGCAAATATTTGCGAGGTGCATCACGACTGCCTGGCCTTCCGCCAGCGGGCTGGGGTGGTCCCCACATGTTTGCGGAAGACTTTGGTAAAATGCGCCTGGTCCGAGAAACCGGTTTCGGCGGCAACTTCGGTCAAGGCACAGGCGTCCGACGCCAACAAGGCTTTTGCGCGTTCCAGCCGGGCATTCATCTGCCAGTCGTGGGGGGCCATTCCGGTCGATGCCTTGAACGAATGGCTGAAATGCGATGGCGACAGTCCCGTCAGGGCGGCAAGTTCCTGCAGGCGGATATTGCGCATGCAGTTTTCGGTGATGAAATCCGTGGCGCACCGCAGCTGCGCCACGGCCAGCGTTCCACGCCGCCGAGGTGGTACCTTTACCATCTTCAGGACATCGATGACGAGCGCCAGGGCGAGCCCGTCCCCATAGAGATCATGCAACGGCTCGGGGTTCGAAATCTCGGCGGCGATCAGTCCGGCCAGCGCCATGACGCGCTGGTCGGAGAACAGCAATTGGGGATCCTTGAGCTTTTTGGGGTTGATGTCTTCCATCAGCCGGCGGCCGAGGATGTCCGCGTCGAAATGGATATCGAGGTGGCGCACATACTGCACGTCGGCAATGTCCAGCCAAAGGTCCATCTCGGCGGGAATGTAGGAGATCGGGCTCTGATTGCTGTCCTGTGGCGTGCCGCGGGATCTCGGGGAAAGCTTTACGACAGGGCGCCCCCGGCCGCGCTGGTCGAGCAGGATGAACAGTCGCGGGTCCCGCGCCACGTAATGGCCGCCCGCATAGGCGGCGCATTCCACCTCCCAGAGGTCGGCGGTGATGCCGTTCCAGTAACGGCGCCTCAGCCCCCCGATGACCGAAAAACCCTCGATCCTGTTCTGCATCCGCGGTTGAAAGATCATGCAGCTATCCGAATAAATAAACTTGCATGTTTTTATCAACTTTAATTCGGTGTATCAATCCCGCGGGCGTTGCGGATGCAGCATCATCCCGATCTGCGCGGCACGCAGGGGCAAATACACACAGTGGCAGGCGCTTCGGCATGGGGCTTGGTCGGCGGCAACGCGACCACCGGCACGGCAAAGGACGTCGGTTGACCGGAGCGTCAGATTCGGAGAAACATGAGTCCAATTTTCCGGTTTGAAACACGACGTACGGATGGTAACGATGCCGCTGAACCCAAACGAGCGTGAGATCGCCAAGGCAAATCTCCCTCTCCTGTCATTGAAGGAGGCGAGCTTTGCCATCGAAGGCCGCGTCCTCTTACATCCGCTGACGCTCGATCTTCGGGCAGGCAGGTCGATTGCTTTGATCGGTCACAATGGCTCCGGCAAATCGACAATGTTGAAATTGATGGGCCGGCAGCAGGCGTTGAGCGGGGGCACTATCCGGTTCGAGGGCAAACCGCTTGAAGACTGGAGTGCGCGCGAATTCGCCCGCCGGCTCGCCTATCTGCCGCAGCGGACGCCAGCCGCGCCCGGCATGTTGGTCAAGGAACTGGTGGCGCTCGGCCGGTATCCATGGCACGGCGCATTCGGCCGGTTCAGCGCCATCGACAAGCAGAAGGTGGAGGAGGCAATCGAGCTCACCGGTATCGGCTCTTTTGCAGAACGGATGGTGGACAGCCTGTCGGGCGGCGAACGCCAGCGTGCCTGGCTTGCCATGCTCGTGGCACAGGATGCCGCCTGCCTTCTGCTCGACGAACCCATCTCCGCGCTCGATATCGGCCATCAGCTTGAAGTCCTGTCCTTGACGCACGATCTTTGCCGCGAAAAGGGCATCACCATCATCACCGTGCTGCACGACGTCAACATGGCCGCCCGCTTCTGCGATGAGATCGTCGCACTGCATTCCGGCCGGCTGATTGCCCATGGCACCCCGCGAGAGGTCATGACGACCGAGGAACTGGTTCGCATCTACGACGTCCGGATGGATATCATATGCCAGCCCTCAAACGGCCGGTTGGTGGCGCTGGCCCAGTAATTTCAAGTCTGCAAGCAGCCCGGTGGGTTTCGTTAGGCGGTAACCCCACTACGGAATAGCGGCAGCCATAACAGCTGCCGCACGATCTCACTCGTTTTCTAGAACCTGTATCCTACTCCCAGCATTGCGAAGGGTTGAACGTCGTCCTTGACGATCGGGCTGTCCTTGGCATCGCCGAGCAGGAAGCCGGCGCCGCCGGCGCCTGTGACGCTCCAGTTCTCGGTCATCATGTAGGTGATGGAGCCCTTGAGATCGACGCGCTTGACCCCCGCCTTCGCTTCGTACACCCCCAGGCCGGACCGATCTGATTGGATCGAAGTCACCCCGAAATATGACTCCATGTGCTTGTCGTCGGCCCATGTGCCGGACACGTCGGCGGAGAAGATGAACCGTTCGTAGCGATGGGAAACCTTCGCGCCGAACGTGCCGGTCAGTCCCTCGCTGCCGCCTATGGTCTTGTCCAGCTTGGCGTAGACGCCGAATGGACCGACCTCATAGATGACGATCCCTCCGATGACGCCGCCCATGTCGATGTCGCCCAGACCACGCAGATAGTCCGAGTCGTCCTCCTTGCGACCCATCTCGACGCCACCGGTCACGCCGATCCTGAAGCCGTTTGTTTCGAAAAGATCGACGGTGAGGCCACTGGTATCGAGATGCACGCGCTCCCCGAACTGGGCGGAGATAAGCGGAAACGGCTGCACCTCGAATTCGTCGGATCCTTCGTATTCGGGCAGGTAAACTGCCCCGACGCCGATCGTTACCTTCCAGTCATGCAGTTTGCCGCGAATGCCGCCGTAGCGTGCGGTATCGAACTGCTGGGGAGGGGCAATCGCCGCGTCGGTTGCTTCAAGGTCAGCCGCGAGTGCCGTGACCGGCAAGAGTGCCGAGGCTGCGGCCAATGCCGCAATCGAGATTTTTATCGTCCACCGTCGCTGAATGATGTCGGAAGCCCCAACTCCGCTTAAGACCGTGTAGCGGTGCCGGTCTTCCGGATGATGTTGATCGTGCTGGCTCACCAAATTAACTCCTGATTATAAAAGCTTAAGAAACCGGGGTCTGGTTTCGGGGAGAAGTTGCGGTTGAAGAATTGCCGCAGCATTACAAGTCGAGATGAAAACCAGCCGGCAATGTCGGTGCGGCAAGGCGAAGCGATAGCGGCCAATCCTGCTGCCAATGCCGGCGAGCAGCGGACGAACGGAGCAAGGCTTTGGGGGTGCCGGCCAGTGTTCCGTCCGTCCGTGCCGACTTACGGAGCCGGCCGGTCGCTGGAGGGTCCGACCGCCGTTCCTCCGTAAAAGTGCAACGGCTTCGCCTGACGCGTGTGCCGGTCCACTCGGATAATATGTCAGTGTGTAATGGCCGGTTTCGGCTTCCTGTCGGCCCATTCCGGCGGCGCGCCGTATTTGGCCGCCACGGCTCCCACCAATCCAGGCGCCCGCCCGAAGGCGTCGCAGGCCGGGTATTTGGGTTTTCCGCCGAGCCAGGATCGCATCCGCTGCCCTGAAGGAAGGGAGATGTCCAATCCTTTCGGCTCCTTGCCGGAAATGAGCATTCGCGAAAAGTCGGACGCGAACTTGGAGGCGAGGCCATAGGCGTCCCCCACTTCGGAAACGCGGGGTTTGTCCTGGATCGAATTTGCGCCGCGGGCCCACACCATTGCCGCGCTCTGAATGCCGCTGCCGTCGACGGCCTCCGCTTCGACGGCCAATCCTCCGAGGCCGATGGGCAGGCGCGGCACGCTGACCGGCAGGACAAAACCGGTGCCGACGGTGACGGCGGTTGCGACCCCGGCCACGGTCTTGTTCGTCGGTACGATATTGGTGACGACGGATCGTATTGTAAGATCCGCCGGTTGGCCGGCCGGGACGATCTGGTACTTGTCGCTGAGGGCGACGCAGAGCGCTCGGTCCAGAACGTTAGACACCAGCGAGCGGTCGGCTTCCGTTCTGATGCGGGATGCGGCGCTGAAAGAGAAGGTTGTCGGCACGATGCTGACCGTCTTGACCGTGGCCAGATGTCGCCCATCGACGTAGAGGCGTTTCTTGGCCAGCGTTCCCTTCGGCGCACCAAGATTGCTGTAGGAAGACAGTGTGCCCGCCTCCTTCAGCGGCACCGAGGTGCATCCCGTTACCGCCAGCGTCAGGGGCAAAGCGAAACATAGAGATCTGAAAGCTGATTTGGATGGAGATCCGGCAAATCGGGGAAATGGTTCAATGGATGGATTGCTGCGCACGCCTTCGGGTCTCCGTCACGGATGTACTGGGGTGACAGTGCGGGGCAAGGATTGCCGCAGCATTACAGAGGATCGCCACGGGGCGAGCACGGTGCCGTCTGTCAGAGTTCGATTGCAACCTGCGTTCCGGTCGAGCCGCTTTGGAGACTGACTTGCCCCCGGTGGTTTGCGACGATCTGTTTCACCAGGCTCAAACCAAGGCCCGCGCCTCTGCTTTTGGGGGCGACGCGATAGAAGGGTTCGAAAACCAGCTCCTGATGTTCGGCCGGTATGCCTGACCCTTCATCGGCCACGGTGATCCGCCCGCCGGCCGAGACCGAAATGGTAATCATTCCTCTATTGCCGCCGTGATCGATCGCATTGCGAACCAGGTTGCTGATCGCTCTTGGCAGAGCGGAAGGGCTGCCGCGCCGCTCAACGCTTTCCACCTCGCTCTGGAAGGAGATCTGGTAGCCCGCGGCGATCGCTTGGGGCGCGAGGTTGGCAACCACCGTCCGTGCGATCTCGACGAGATCGACCGGTTCATGGAGCTCGGTCGCCTGGTCGTTTCGCTCAAAATCGAGGAGCTGTTCGGCGGTCTCGGCCAAACGCGCAACGTCGTTCAACAATCTCCTGCGTTCCTGGCCCTCGGACGTCCCATCGATCCGCGTCTGCATGATGGCGATCGGTGTTCTGAGCTCATGCGCCGCGTCGATCAGGAAGCGCTGGCGTTTCTTCAACTCACTCTCAAGCCGCTCGAGCGTACCGTTGAATGCAATCACCAGCGGGGCGACTTCTTTGGGAATACCTGCCACCGGCAGGCGTGCTCCATGCTGGCGTGGCTGGATCTGCGATGCTTTGTCAGCGACATCGCTCACCCGTGCAAGGGCGCGCCGCACAATTCGCGGGACGGCGAGGAAGATCGCAGGCAGAGCGACCGCCAGCAAAGAGACGTAGATCGGGTAAGCCCTTGCCAGAAGGGTGAAGACTCGCGAGCCTTTGTCGGCCACGCCGCCAAACAGAATCCGAATCTCGCCGACGGCCGCCTCGGCACTGTCAATCGTCGCGACCTCCTTTGTCGCAGTGGATCCCCGTATGTCCGCGTCGTCGAACAGATGGACCAGATGGGCGAGCTCAGCATAAGGTGGAGGGATGGTGCCATAGGACACCGACGCACCATCTATCGTGGCCACCACATACCAAAGGGAGCTATTCTGCTCCTTGAGCGCCGTCAGCCCCGGCGTATCTCTTAGCTCCAATCCCCCTTGGCTGTCGCGTGTTGTGGCCGCGGCCATCGCAGAACCGATCTTCTCCTCCATGGCAATGTTAGGCGACATGATCGTAGCAGCCCATACGCA
The DNA here is from genome assembly GCF_002968555.1 of Neorhizobium sp. T6_25. Classification (NCBI taxonomy): domain Bacteria; kingdom Pseudomonadati; phylum Pseudomonadota; class Alphaproteobacteria; order Hyphomicrobiales; family Rhizobiaceae; genus Neorhizobium; species Neorhizobium sp. T6_25. The sequence goes on along the minus strand of NZ_PVBL01000001.1, from coordinate 146,562 downwards.
AAGCCCGAGGATCACCGCAGCAATAACTGCGACGATGACCAGGCTGAGTTGCCAACTCAGCTTCCACCAAAGCGAAGGGGTAGCCTTGTCGTGCATCATTCTTCCTTCAGGAGATATCCGACGCCGCGGATATTGTGGATCGTGATACCGGCGCCGGCATCCAGCAGTCGTCTGCGTAATCTTGATATATGCGCATCGAGCGCGTTCGACTGGATTTCTTCTTCATAATTGTAGACCGCAGCCTCGAGGGTCGATCGAAGAACAGTTTTGTCTTTCCGCTTGGCCAGCGCCGCCAGGACGAGAAGTTCGCGCCTCGGCAGATCGAGCGGGATCGATTCGACGGTCACGCTCAAATGCAGGGGATCGATCACCATTCGGCCCACCGTGATTTGAAGTTCCGTCAGACTTGGCGGCCGTCGCAGAACCGCCCGCAACCGGGCCATCAGCTCGTCGACAAGAAACGGCTTGCCCAGATAATCGTCCGCACCGAGATCCAACCCTTCGACCCGCTCCAACGGCTCGTTGCGCGCCGTCAGCACGATGATCGGCGTGTCGGTGCCCGTCCGCCTCAGCATCGGAATGAAGGTCAGTCCTTCGCCATCAGGCAGACGCCGATCCAGGAGAATCGCGTCGTAGCTATTCTGGCGGGTCAATTCGAAAGCGTCCGCAAGATGCGTGGTGTGATCAGTGACGATGCCGTGTTTGCTCAGCGCCCCCGACAGAGCGTCGGCCAGCTCTCTCTCGTCCTCTATTAATAGAAGTCTCATCGTCCCTTGGCTCTCCTGTCCCGTCCTTCTCCGCCGCGAAGATTGCGGCAGCATTACGGGGGACAAAGGAACCATCAGGTAATGCTGCTGCAATTGTCGAAGCCTAGCAACCGGAGCCATCCAGTCGCGAAATGCGAGGCGCCGCCCGCAGGTGGCCGTGCTTTAAATCCAGGGGATGTCGCTATGGCTTTAAAATGGACGATGAGATTGATGAAGGCAGGGATGCTTCTGGGAGGCGTCTACCTCGCTGTCGTGTTTATCGATCCCGCACGCGAAACGGTCGATGCGAATGAGCGGGTGAAAGAGGTCGTCGCGGCGGTCGCGGCGAACCAGCTCCATAGACCGCTGGAACTGGCCCTCTCGGAGATTGCTGATATCAGGCCCACGTCGATGGCGGAGCGGTTGCGCGTCAGCGGGGACCTCGAGCCGATCAATCGGGCCGTCCTGCACGCCAAGGATGGGGGCAAGATCATCGAGGTTCGCGCCGTTGCGGGACAGGCGGTCAAGGCAGGGGACGTGCTGGCACGTTTCGAGACGGACGATCTCCAATCGAACCTCAAGCAGCGTGAAGGGGATCGCGATGTCGCGGCGGCGGAGATGCTGCTCGCCATGCAGTCGCTCAACAGGATCGAACAACTTGCGGATAAGAACATCGCGAGCCAGGAGCAGCTCGACAAGGCGCGAAGCGAGGTTGCCGCCGCGACCGCCAGACTAAAAAGCCTTTCAGCCCAGGCGGATATCGCACGGACTGCGTTGCGGGACGCCGAAGTTCTGGCGCCGTTCGACGGGGTGATCTCAAACCGGGCGATCAATCACGGCTCCCGCGTCAGCGCCGGCGCAGAACTTTTCACGATCGTCGATACGCGCATTCTGGAAGCAAAAGTCCTGGTCTCCACGCGCGACGTGCACCGCGTTGCGATCGCCCAGCGGGCAGAATTGCATATCGACGGGCTTGATGGGCAAACCGTTGTCGGACGCGTGGATCGTATCAGTCCGGTCGCCGACCAGGGCACGCGCTTCATTCCCGTCTATATCCAGCTCTCCAACGGTGGCGCCCGTCTGCGGGGCGGATCGTTCGCGACAGGCACGATCCTGATCCGGCAAAACGAAGACGCGATCATCATACCGGCCATCTCGCTGCGCAAGGACGAGACGGGAGACTATGTCCTCAAACTGAAAAAAGGCCGTCTCGTCCGCCAGCCCGTGACCGTGGGATCGGGATGGGGCGGGAGTGACAGCCTCGAGATTTCCGAAGGCCTGGCTTACGGCGACACGATCGTGACCGTACCGCTGCCCGAGCTGCGACCGGACGTCACCGTCACGATCTCGAAGGCGGGCTGACATGTTTCTCGCCCGCATTTCGATCGCTCATCCCGTCTTCGCCACCATGATGATGGTGGTGCTGCTTGTGCTTGGCGCGTTTTCCCACCAGCACCTCGGCGTCGACCAGTTTCCGAATGTCGACGTTCCGGTTGTCGTGGTCACGACGACCTACCCGGGTGCGACGCCCGAAACCGTCGAGACTGAGGTGACCAGCCCCATCGAGGAGGCGCTCAATACGATCAGTGGGCTCGATGAGATCACGTCGACCTCCTACGAAGGACGGTCGGTCGTCATCGCCCAGTTCAAGCTGGAAGTGGAGAGCACGACGGCAGCGCAGGACGTCCGCGACAAGATAGCGGCCTTCGAAGCAGACCTTCCCGAAGAAACCGACAAGCCTGTCGTGGCGCGGTTCAATCCATCGGACGAACCGATACTTTCGGTGGCGATCAGTTCGCCCTCTCTCGAAATGCCGGAACTCACCACCATCGCCGACCAGCGCGTGTTGCGCCAACTGACGAGGATAGCCGGGGTGGGGCAGGCAACGCTGATCGGCGGTCAGAAACGGCAGGTGGACATCAGCATCGACGAGACGCGAATGCGCGCGTTGGGCATCGGCATCGACGAGATCATCGAGGCCCTTCGGACCACCAACCAGAACAGGTCCGCCGGAAACGTGATCGGCGGTATCACGGACCGTACCATTCAGGTGCAGGGACGGATTGCGGAGCCGAAAGACTTTCTGGATATGATCGTTGCCCGCCGCGGCGACGGGGCTGTCTATCTCCGGGATGTTGCCACCGTAAAGGATGGCGCGGCGGATCTGGGAAGCCTGGCGATCTATAACGGCGAAACAGCGCTCGCGCTCGCCATCGTCAAGGTCCGGGATGCCAATACCGTGCAGGTGGTGAGCGATGTGCGAAAGCGGCTCGATCAGCTGAACGCCGAACTGGGCGCACGAAACGTGCGGCTTCATATCATCACGGATGCCTCGGCCCCCATTCAGGAATCGCTCGGCCAGGTGCAATCGACACTGATCGAGGGAGCGGCATTGGCGGTCGCCATCGTTTTCCTGTTCCTCAACTCATGGCGAAGCACGGTGATCACCGGGCTGACGCTTCCGATCGCCATGATCGGCACGCTCGCTGTCATCGACCTTCTCGGCTTCACCCTCAATATGCTCAGCTTACTGGCGTTGACGCTCTCGATCGGCATCCTTGTCGATGACGCGATCGTGGTGCGCGAGAACATCATGCGCCACCTGCACATGGGCAAGTCGCATTTGAAGGCGGCTCTCGATGGCACCAACGAAATCGGGCTCGCCGTGACTGCGACGACCGCCACGATCGTCGCCGTCTTCCTGCCCGTCGCGTTCATGGAAGGCATGGTTGGCCGTTTCTTCTACGAATTCGGGGTCACAGTTTCCGCTGCCGTGCTGATCTCGCTGTTCGTCGCCTTCACCCTCGACCCGATGCTTTCCAGTGTCTGGCATGATCCCGATGCTGAGCCCGGCGCAAGGCGCGGACCGGTCGGACGGCTGATTTCGCGCTTCGATGCCGGGTTCGAAAGGCTCGCCGAGCGCTATCGAGGGATCATTCGCTGGACGCTGCGACATCGTTTGGTCACGCTCGGCCTGACCGGCGGCATCTTCGTCGGCAGCATTTTGATGGTTCCTCTGGTGGGTGTCGAATTCGTTCCCAATGCGGACGAAGGTCGATTCCAGATCAACGTGACGACGCCGGCCGGTTCTTCGTTGGACTACACGCGCACCAAGGTCGGGCAGATCGAGAAGGCGCTGCATGAGTTTCCGGAGGTTGCTTCGATCTACTCGACGATCAATACCGGCAGCGCCATGGGCAAACACAAAGCCGCCATTCTCGTCAGCCTCGTGCCGTTGGAGCAGCGCAAACGGACGCCCGCCACCATTGCGGGTCCCGTCCGAAAGCGTCTTTCCGTCATACCGGGGATCAAGATCGCCGTCATCCAGGAGGGCCTGGGCGGAGGCGCCAGTCCGATCCAACTGAGCGTCCTAGGTGACGATCAGCGGGTACTGGAAAAGATCGCCGCGGATCTGACCACGGGCATGCGCGGGATGCCCGGCATGGTGGACATCAATTCAAGCGCTGGCGAGGAAAACTCCATCCTTTCCGTCCGGCTCAAGCGCGAGCATGCGAGCGATCTGGGCATCGGTATCGCCGAACTGGCCGGAATGCTCTCGCCGCTGATCGGCGGCGAAGACGTTTCCACCTGGACCGATAGGCGCGGAGAAACCTACGACGTTGTCGTCCGGCTTCCCCGCGACCAGCGCACCAACGCTGTAGCCCTCGGGGAGTTGATGATCAAAGTCCCGGGCGATGACGCAAGCGGCAGCCCGCGCATGGTCCGGCTGGATCAGGTCGCGGACATCGCAGTCGTCCCGGCGGCTTCCGAGATCCGTCGTCTCGACATGTCCAGGGAGATCCTGATTTCGGCGGATATATCTGGCCGAGCCGCGGGGGATGTCACAGCCGAACTGGAGGCCATGGTAGCCAAGCAAGATCTTCCGACGGGCTACCGCATAAAATTCGGTGGCGATTCCGAGGACATCGAAGAAGCGACAGGCGGCATCTTCAAGGCGCTGACGATGGCGGTGATCTTCATCTATGTCGTGTTGGCGTCCCAGTTTGGAAGCTTCGCCCAGCCGATCGCCATCATGGCTGCACTTCCCCTGTCGCTGATCGGCGTGGTCCTTGGTCTGATGGTCGCGGGAAGTACCATCAACATGTTCTCGATGATCGGCTTCATCATGCTGATGGGGCTCGTTACCAAGAACGGCATCCTGCTGGTCGACTTCGCCAACCGGGAGCGCCGGCAGGGTTCGAGCCTCAGCGAGGCGCTCGTCAATGCAGGCGCGGTACGGTTCCGCCCGATCATCATGACATCGCTCGCGATGATCGCCGGGATGATCCCGCTCGCGCTGGCGGCCGGTGGCGGCGGCGCGCAACGGGCGCCGATGGCGCATGCCGTCATCGGCGGCCTTGTCAGTTCTACCCTTCTGACCTTGATCGTGGTGCCCGTCATCCTCTCCTACATCGACAGTCTGACACTTTGGATTGCGGGGAGGGTGCGGACGCATTCGGCCAGCGAAGACGAACTTCACTCGCCGAAATCGGCACAGCCATGATCCGTAAAACTATTCTCCGCCTCTTCGGCAGGTTCCTTCTATCCGCGATCATGCTGGCGGCCCTTCTTGGAGGACCGCTTGTGCTCCTGATTTTTCTCTCGAGGCGGTTCACCATGTAGTGACGTCACGCTTGGAGGAAAACCGAAACCTGTTGATCGCAGAACTGCCACCGGCACCGAAACGCTGTGCTGCGATAGGCAATTCAGCCCTGATGCCTAATTCCCGCGCGCGCTGCGCAATTCACGCTCGCCTCTTTCGAGCGCGCTGGCATTCAGTACCTTGCGGAGAAGGGCGACGGCGACGGCGCGCATGCGAAGATTGTACCAGCCCTCCGGGCCATTGCCGGGCTCCTCGTAGAGGTCCAGTTTTTCATAGAGTTGCTGAAGGCGGTTCTGGACGCTTCGCAACGAGAGCTTTTTCCGCTGGGCTATCGCCTTGTCGGTCAGGCCGAGCGCCACATCCACCAGGATTTCGTATTCCGCGTCGCTCAGGCCGTGCGCCGTACCGAGGCTTTTCTGCTGGATGCCCCGGACCTCGCGGTCGATAACGCATTGCGATTCAATGAAGACGCCGCGCAATGCGAGCTTCAACCGCTCGTCGGAGGTGGATTTCAGCACGTATCCGTATGTCGCACCTTCCGGAACGATACGCGCCACGCCACGCACATAGGCCTCATCGGAATAGTTCGACCAGAACAGAATCTTGGTATCCGGCCGTTCGCGCCAGATGGTGCGGGCGGCCTCGATCCCGTTGCGCTCGCTCATCTGCAAGTCCATGACCACGTGCTCGGCCCGGGATTGGCGCGCCTGCACCTCACCGACATGGCCGTTTTCCGCCTCCAGGACCGTGTCGCATTCCGGCAATGCTGCCCGCACCGCCTCATGCAGGTAGGACCGGTGCAGCGGATCGTCCTCGATGATCAAGACTTTCATGCCAACCTCTCCGCAACATGTCGGCGTTCCATCGACAGCATGACCTTGGCCGTCGTGCCGCGCCCGCCGGGATTGGGGCCGATCTCGAATTTTGCCGAGATCAGCCTCGCTCGCGTCTTCATATTGCCTATCCCGTGCCCCGCCTTGTCGCGGGCGTTGCGCAGGCCGCTCCCGTCGTCGCTGATCTCGATCGACAGCGCGTCGCCCTGGATACGCAGATGCACCAGGATGGTCTTCGGTTGCCCATGACGGATCGCGTTGTTGACGGCTTCCTGGACAATGCGGAACAGCGCGGTCGCCACGGTCCTGTCGAGGTCGAGCAATGCTCCACCCGTCTCGTCGACCATCCGCCAGGCGACGGGCAGACCGCTTTCGCGTACCGAGCGTTCCAGGTGGTTCTCGATCGCCTCTGCCACGCCGAAAAGCTGCAGAACGGTCGGCTTGGCCTCCTCGATGATCTGGCGAAGGTCGTGCATGCATTGCTGGAGGGTGCGGCAGAGCGGTTCGAGCGCATCTCCATGCAAGTCCGGTAGTCCTGAAAGCCGCTCCATGCGGCGCGCGAGCCGTGTCAGGTCGGCGAGCGTCTGGTCGTGAAGGTCCATGCCGATTCGCTGCCGTTCGGCCTCCAGCGCCTCGGTCAGTTTCAGCGCGCCCAGCCGCAACCCCTCTTCGCGGGCGCGGGCCTCCGTCTCGACGATCGCCGAGCGTTTGGCCTGTTCGGCAGCCCTCAGCGCAAAGAAATAAGGTGCCAAAAGGTCGGCGATCGAGCGGGCGTTCTCGACATCGTCCATCGAGTACCTGTCGTGCTCATGGCTGGAGCAGCTCAGGGCACCGATGATATCGCCCTGGACCTTGAGCGGCACATGTAGCCGGCTTCTCAGGGACAGTTCGATTATCGGGCTCGAAAACGCGCCGTCGAAATGAAAGCGCGGATCGGCACAAGCATCCGGCGAAAGCAGGAAATCCACCTCGCCGGACAGGAGCGTACGGATCGGGCTGCCGGTCAGCAGCGCCGGGGGCTGCTGGCTCCAGGCGGTTGCAAGCCCGCTCTCGTAGGCGATGTGGTATTTCCCGTCCAGCATCTTGATGCACACGTCGAGATGATCGTGCGGAATGATATGGCTGATCTCAGCTGCCACCGCCTGGATGATCGCGTTGAAATCGAGCTGGCCTGCCAGCAGCCTGGAAATTCCGAGATAGCGATCAAATAATGCATTTGGCGCCGGATTGAGCATGACGGACATCCTCCAGTCCTCCAATTATTAGACGCCTCGCTGCTGCTCTTGTCTTGCGGGAACCCGCAAATTTTGCGCGAATACCCGCAGAGAGGTTGCTTGTATGCGCCTATACAACATCTGATTTCTCCTCCATGCTCGCTTTACTGAGCAAACGGGGCTCAGCGCAATCACTATCTTCGGATAACCGTTGAGGAGCGGCCCAAAGAACCCGTCGAGAACTCTAGGGAGGAAATCATGATCATCAGGAAGATGCTTTTCGCATCTGTCGCTATCGCTTGCGTTGCCGGGCCGGTCTCGGCCCTGGCCGACACTTCGGGCAAAAAGATCGCCCTTTCCAACAATTATGCCGGCAATTCCTGGCGTCAGGCCATGCTCACAAGCTGGGACAAGATCACCAAGGAGGCTGTCTCCAAGAAGATCGTCGCTGCCGCCGATCCGTTCACGACGGCCGAGAACCAGGCGACCGAGCAGGCCGCCCAGATCCAGAACATGATCCTGCAGGGCTATGACGCGATCGTCATCAATGCAGCATCGCCGACCGCGCTCAATGGCGCCGTCAAGGAAGCCTGTAACGCCGGCATCACCGTCGTGTCCTTCGACGGCATCGTGACCGAGCCGTGTGCCTGGCGCATCGCGGTGGATTTCAAGACGATGGGCGAAAGCCAGGTCGAATATCTCGCCAAGAAGCTGCCGAAAGGTGGGAATCTTCTTGAGATCCGCGGTCTCGCAGGGGTTTCGGTCGATGACGAAATCCATGCGGGCATCCAGGCTGGTGTTCGGAAAAACCCGCAGTTCAAGATCGTCGGTGCCGTCAACGGCGACTGGGCACAGGACGTCGCGCAGCGCGCCGTCGCCGGCATCCTTCCGAGCCTGCCGGAAATCACCGCCGTCGTAACCCAGGGCGGTGACGGTTACGGTGCGGCCCAGGCATTCGCCGCCGCCAATCGTCCCACTCCAACCATCGTCATGGGCAACCGCGAGGACGAACTCGTCTGGTGGAAGCAGCAGAAGGACAAGAACGGCTACGAGACGATGTCCGTCTCCATCGCTCCCGGCGTTTCGACGCTCGCCTTCTGGGTGGCGCAGCAGATCCTCGACGGCAAGCAGGTGAAGAAGGATCTCGTGGTGCCCTTCCTGCGCATCGACCAGGGCAATCTCGAAACCAATCTCGCCGGCACCCAGAAGGGTGGCGTCGCCAACGTCGAGTATTCGCTGGAAGACGCCCAGAAAGTCATCAGCGCAGCCAAGTAAGCTGATCCTCCCCAAGACAGGATGCGGCGCCGTTGCGCGCCGTGTCCCGATCTGTGCCCGGCCGCCTCCCGAACTGTCGACGACGTGTTTCGCATGAATGAAGTGACAACAAGACAAGAGGTCGTTGCCGCCCGCGGCATCAAGGTCACCTTCGGCGCCGTCAAGGCACTGGACGGCGCCGACCTTGTCATCCATGCCGGCGAATGCGTCGGATTGGTCGGGCATAACGGCGCCGGCAAATCCACGATCGTCAACGTCATCAACGGCGGCCTGAACCCTCATGCAGGCGAAATCAGCTATGGCGGTGTCAGCACCCAGCACGGCATCTCGACCGCACGAGCCAATGGCGTTCGCTGCGTCTTCCAGGAGCTGTCGCTTTGCCCCAATCTGACCGTCAATGAGAACGCCCGCATCATGCTCGCGGAACTCGCCGGCTGGAACTGGCGCAGCAGGGCGGGCGCCCTCGTCAGACTGCAATTGCAGGATATTTTCCCCGGCCACGGCATCGACTGCGACAGCACGATCGACGACCTTTCGATCGCCGAGCGACAGATGGTCGAGATCGCCGTCAGCTTCGCCGGCCTGAACCAGAAGCCGAAACTCGTCATTCTCGATGAGCCGACATCGTCGCTCGACGCAGGGCTGGCGGCGCAGCTGATGGCCTATATCCGGAAGTTCGTCGGCGAGGGGGGCGCGGTCCTGCTGATCTCGCACATTCTGGGCGAAATCCTCTCCACCTCGGACCGCATCGTGGTGATGAAGGACGGCCGGGTCGTCGCCGACCGCTCCGCATCGGAGTTCAGCAAACGCAGCCTCGTCGAAGCCATGGGTAACGTGGCGCGCGAAAAGGAATGGCAGCGCACGGGCGACAAGCGCAACGGAGCGCCGGTGCTTGCCATGCCACCGCGACGGGGGCACGGCCTTGCCTTTCAAGCCCATCGTGGCGAGATGATCGGCCTTGCCGGGCTCGGAGGTCATGGCCAGACCGAAACGCTTCTCGATCTCTATCTTTCCAGCAACAGCAACTGGTGGCCGGCCCGCCGCGAAGAGATCGCTTTCGTCGCCGGCGACCGCAGCCTGAACGGGATATTTCCGCTCTGGAGCATCCTGAAGAATCTCAGCATCGCCTCGCTCGGCGATTTTTCCTCCCGGACCATCGTGGACCATGACCGCGAAGGCGCGCTCGGCAACGGCTGGAAGAAGCGCATCGAGATCCGCACGCCGGATTTGGAAAACCGCATCCTGTCGCTTTCCGGCGGCAACCAGCAGAAAGTGCTGTTCGCCCGCGCTTTGGCGACGAGCGCGAGGATCGTGCTGATGGACGACCCGATGCGCGGCGTCGATGTCGGCACCAAGCAGGAAGTGTATGACATCCTCCGCTCTGAAGCGGCAGGCGGCCGCACCTTCATCTGGTATTCGACCGAAATGGACGAGATACGCCTTTGCGACCGGGTCTATGTCTTCCGGGAAGGAGCGATCGTCGCCGAACTCGCAGGTGACGAGATCACCGAGAAGAATGTGCTTGAAGCCTCCTTCAGCGGAGGCGAAGCGGCATGAGGATATCCACCGGCTCGATCCGCCTTGTCATCCCTGCCGCGTCGCTGGCACTGCTGCTCACCGCCGTCTTTTACATGCAGCCGCGCGCCATGAGCTATACCGGCCTGAACCTGCTCTTCAATCTCGCCGTGCCGATCGCACTGGCGACGGTGGCGCAGATGCTTATCATGGCGGTCAACGACCTCGACCTGTCGATGGGGGCCTTCGTCAGCTTCTGCGCCTGCGTGACGGCGACGTTCGTGCAGGCTTCTCCGGCGGTTGGGGTGCTGATTTTCCTTGGTGCTATTGCGGCCTACGCTGTGATCGGCGTTGTCATCCACGTTCGAGAACTGCCCTCGATCGTCGTGACCCTCGGCATGAGCTTCGTCTGGGGCGGGCTTGCGGTTCTCATGCTGCCATCTCCGGGCGGCGAAGCTCCGGGCTGGGCCCGCTGGCTGATGACCTCCCGGCCACCCTTCGTGCCGATGGCGATCGTCGCCAGCATCGTCATCGCGCTGGTCACCCATTTCGTCATCATGCGCTCCTCCGTCGGCGTGCTGATCCGCGGCGTCGGCGGAAATGTCCGCTCGGTTGAACGCGCCGGTTGGTCGGTCATCCGCATCCGTGCGGGAACCTATGCACTGGCCGGTTTCTTCGCCGTTCTGTCCGGGATTGCGCTCGTCGGCCTCACGACTTCGGCGGATGCCAATATCGCTCTGCGCTATACGTTGCTGTCGATCGCGGGTGTCATCCTCGGCGGCGGCGAGTTCGTCGGCGGCAAGGTCTCGCCGATCGGCGCCGTCATCGGGGCGCTGACCTTGACGCTCGCCGGTTCGTTCCTGTCCTTCATGCGCATTTCACCCGACTGGCAGATCGGCGCTCAGGGCGCAATCCTCATCGTCGTTTTGGGGCTGCGCCTTCTCCTCAACCGGCTGGAAAAGCGGGAGAAGAGCCGATGAACGGCGCGCGCCTTTTCTTCTCCAAACCCTGGATCTGGTCTTTCGCGGCCACGATTGCCGTCTGGATCGTCACCGTCCTCTTCACCGGCGGAGCAAGCTCGCTCGGTCTGTCGCAGGCGGCGCTTACATTCGCAGCGTTCTCCGTCATCGTCGGGCTTGGCCAGATGTTCGTCATCACGCTCGGCCCGGGCAATATCGACCTCTCCGTGCCCGCTACGATGACGCTTTCCGGCACGCTGGTGCTGAAGCTGATGGACGTTGAGGATGGCATGATCGTCGTCGGCCTGGTGGTTGCGATCCTGCTGGGCTTCGGGATCGGTATCGGCAATTACGTGCTTATCAAGCTGCTGCGCATCCCGCCGATCATCGCCACGCTATCCATGAGCTTCATCATCCAGTCGACGGCGATCTGGACGAACCGCGGCCTGCGCATCAAGCCGCCGGAGATATTGGCGAGCTTCACCACATCCAACCTGTTCGGCGTCCCCAATATCGCCATCGTCGCGCTCATCCTCTCCGTCATCGCCTGGGTCGTGCTCGAAAAGACAATCTATGGTCGGTGGATCTCGGCGATCGGACAGAGCACGTTTGCCGCCCGCATGACTGGCATCCCGGTCGATGGCACGCGGCTCGTCACCTACATTCTTTGCGCCGTCCTCGCCTCGATCTGCGGCTACCTGCTTGCGAGCTTCTCCGGCGGCGCGGCGCTCAATATGGGTTCCGAATACCTGCTGATGTCGATCGCCGTCGTCGTGATCGGCGGTACCGCCGTCGCGGGCGGCAATTCCAACATTCCGGGCATATGGGGCGCCTCGCTGTTCATGTTCCTTGTCGTGTCGATGCTCAACACCTATGGCTTCGGCGCCGGGTTCCGCCTCATCCTCACGGGCCTCATCATCATCGCCGTCATTCTCCTCGCCGGCGGCCGTCAAGCCAACCGATGAACAACTCCAATCGGACATATTTCCATGCCGCAGAAAACCTCCATCTACGAGATCCACGACGAAGCCTTCCGGCAGCTGATCGTCGGCAGTGCAGCACTCGAGGAGCTTTATTCCGACTGCCGCTGGGCCGAGGGACCGGCCTGGTTCGCGGACCTGAATTGCCTGATCTGGAGCGACATCCCGAACCAGCGCATGATGCGCTGGGCACCGGAGGGCGGTGTTTCGGTGTTCCGCTCGCCATCGAATTTCGTCAACGGCAATACGCGCGACCGGCAGGGCCGGCTGGTTTCCTGTGAGCACGGCGGCAGACGCGTGACGCGTACCGAGATCGACGGTTCGATCACCATTCTGGCCGACCGCTACCAGGGCAAGCGCCTCAATTCGCCAAACGACGTCGTGGTGCGCTCGGACGGCAGCGTCTGGTTCACCGATCCGACCTACGGCATCAAGTCCGACTACGAAGGTTACCGGGCCGAGCCGGAACAGGATACACGCAACGTCTACCGCCTCGATCCGGTGAGCGGTGACCTTGAGGCGGCCGTCACCGATTTCGGACAGCCGAACGGCCTTGCCTTCTCACCGGACGAAACAAGACTCTACGTCGCCGACTCCGCCTCCAGCCACGACATCAAGGCGCCGCGGCACATCCGGGTGTTCGATGTCATCGACGGCAGGCGTCTTTCCAATGACCGGATTTTCTGCAGCCTGGACAACGGCCTGCCGGATGGTTTCCGTGTCGATGTAAAGGGAAATATCTGGACGAGCGCCGGCGACGGCGTCCATTGCTTCTCGCCCGACGGAGTGTTGCTCGGCAAGATTCTCGTGCCGCAGACGGTTGCGAACCTCACCTTCGGCGGCCCACGCAGGAATAGGCTTTTCATCACCGCCACCAAATCACTCTATTCCGTATTCGTGGCGACCAACGGCGCGGCATTGGGCTAGTTGCGCCGCTCAGAAACGCAGTATCGGATTTTGGCCCGACAGATCGTTCCGGATAGCTGTCGCAGCGACGGAAGCCTGACCCATGGCATGACTGATCTGGTCCAGGCCCGGCACGACGTCGCCGGCTGCGTAGAGGCCGCTTACGGTGGTTCGCTGATGGCGGTCCACTTCCACACACCCTTCTTCGGTACAGTCCGCCCCAAGCGACCTTGCAAGGCGCGAGCGCACCTCGGTGCCCAATGCCGGATAGATAGTCGAATAGCTCAGCGCTCCGGCCGGGACTTCGACAGTGATTGCGTCGGCGTGTAGAGCAAAGCCTGTAACGGGCCCGGTCACTATCTCGATGCCGTGCCGCATCAGGGGCTCCGTCTGGTCTTCCGACAGGTTATGACGACCATCAAGCGAGATCAGGGAAACATCCGCGGTATAGCTCCGGAGAAATAGCGCCTCCCTGAAACCGTGCTCGCCGGTTCCGATAACCCCGACGGCCTGATCCGTGACCTCAAACCCATCGCAAACGGGGCAATAACGAATGAGGCCTTTGGCTAAGGCCTCATCGTGGATCTGAACGGGCATAGGTGGCCTGTGATTGACGACGCCTGTTGCCAGAAGCACCGTCTTGGCCTGGATGACGTGGCTTTTGCTTGAGACGACAAAGCCGTCTGTGCCCTTCTCCAAAGCGACGACTTCCGCCAAGCGAAACTCCGCGCCAAAGCGCGTAGCCTGACTTCGCATCCGTTCGACCAGCTCGTATCCAGATATACCCTCCGGGTAACCGGCGTGGTTGCGGGTCATCGGGATCGTGACCGCTCGTCCGCGCCGATCATCCAGCACGATCACCTTGAGATGGAAACGGGCAAGATAAATGGCGGCGGTTAGCCCCGCCGGACCGCCACCGATGACCGCGCAATCATAAAACATCAAAGGCGCTCATGCACTCACGCATCGGCGTTTTCCAGTTCTGCGGCGCGGGTCATCCCGTTATTCGCTCGCCCGCCGGAACACTTGGCCGCCGTGATAGTTCCATGGCTCTTGCTTCGTGATCTGCACGAGAGCGGGGAGAAAGGGATCGCGATGCATCAGATCGATGGATCATTTCGTTGGAAGTCGGTTCGATGAGAAGAGGCGGATCGAAGGCCCCGAATGAACAGGATGAGCTCGCGAACCAATACGGGGTGGAGGCGAGACGGCCCTCGCCAAACGGCGAGGAGGTGCCTGTCTCGGAAGTCGGCCGGCACAAAATACTGGCGGCATTGAAGGCGCTTCCGCCTGCCCAGACCCGGCAGCTCGCTTCCAACCTCCCGAAGTGCTTCCTTCCGGATTTCGCAAGCACCGATCGCGTCTGGGGATTGTCGTGCCAGCTTTACGAACTGAGGTCGGGACGGAACTGGGGTATCGGCGATTTCACCGATCTCCGGTCGGTCATCGGTCTGGCAAAGGCCTGGGGAGCCGACTTTATCGGCCTCAATCCTCTCCACGCCCCTTTCCTTGCCGCACCCGACCGATGCAGCCCCTACGAGCCTTCCAACCGCCAGTTCCTCAATCCGCTCTATATCGCCATCGACAGGGTCGAGGGTTTTACCGCCTCCCGGCAGGTGCAGGACGAGATCGAGCAATTACGGCTCCTGCCCTTGGTGGATTACCCACGGGTGGCGCGCATGAAGCTCGACGTGCTGCGGAAAATCTGGCGGAGTTCGCGAGAACCGCGAAGGGAAGAGAGCGGCGCCGACGGCGAATTCTCCGAGTTCCGTCGCGGTGGCGGCGACGATCTTCGCCTTCACGCGCTGTTCGAAGCCATTTCCGAGGCCCAGGTCGTTTCGGGCGGAGAGGCGGGCTGGCACGGGTGGCCGGAACAATACCGTGATCCGAAAAGCACGGCCGTCTCGCGCTTCGAAGAAGAACACGCCGATGAGGTCGAGTTTCATATATGGCTTCAATGGCTGGCGCATCGGCAGCTCTCGGAGGCTGCCGATCACGCGCGGCAATTGGGGATGCGTATAGGACTATACCTCGATGTCGCGGTTGGCGAAGCTCTCGACGGCTCCGGGACCTGGAGCAATCGCGAGATTTATGTCCAGGGAGCGAGCATCGGTAGCCCGCCGGACCCGATGGCCGCCGGCGGGCAGGACTGGCGGCTGGCGGCGTTTCACCCGTCGGCGATTGCCGAAGGCGAGCCATCACCGTTCGAAAAGTTGATGTCTGCGGTCATGCGATATGCCGGCGCTGTCCGTATCGATCATGCCGCCGCCCTGCGCCGGCTATTTCTGGTCCCCGCCGAGAATGGACCCGACCAGGGAGCCTATGTCAGTTACCCTCAGCGGTCGTTGATCGCCACGCTGGCGGCGCTGTCTAAGAGATACCGCTGCGTGGTGATCGGAGAGGACCTCGGTAACCTGCCGAAGGGCCTGCAAGCCCAATTGGCAGCGGCGAATATCCTCTCCTATCGGATAATATCCTACGAGCAGACCAAGAGTGGGTTTAAGCTGCCGGAGGATTATCCGTCCCTCGCGCTTGCCTGTGTGTCGACCCATGATCACCAGACATTTGCCGGATGGTGGAAGGCGGCAGACGTCGAGATGCGCATCAGCCACGGCCTCGTTTCCGGCGACGCTGGCCGCCAGCAGATCAGGGACCGGAAGAGGGAGCGGCGACAGGTTCTGCGGGCATTCAAGACGGCCGGTCTCCCTGTCACCGCAATGAGCGAAGCGACGGCACGCGAGAATGACATTGCGGCACTGGCTGTCATGGCGCACCGCTTCATCGCGAAGACGCCTTCGTTGCTGGTGGCAGCCCGATTGGCTGATGTGACGGACGAAAAACAGCCCACCAACGTGCCAGGGACCAGTGACACTTACCCGAACTGGAAACCCAAACTAGCGATGACCATCGAGGAACTTGCGGGGCTGGCCGACAGCCATCCCATCATCGCCGCGGTTGGCGAGGAACGTCGTTCTACATGCCCCGGTCGACCCGATCAGGGAGAAACGCGGGCGCAATCGAACCGAAGATGAGGGGAAGGCATTCACGACAAACGGTGGGAGAGGCCGGCGGCTGTCAATTGATGCGCCGGCATCTCACTGGCTTCGCCTTTTCAGCTCGCCCCGTTTTTTAGTCTAAACGCGCATTGCCGATTAAAGGGCGCTGACGTTTTCGGCTTTTGACTTTCCGGTCTTGCGGTCCTGGCCTAGCTCATAGCTTACCTTTTGTCCCTCTCTCAAAGATCCGCCTCGTTCCAGTGCAGAGACATGCACAAACACATCCGCTCCACCATTCTCGGGCGTGATGAAGCCAAACCCTTTGTCTTCGTTGAAAAATTTGACAGTACCGGTAGGCATGAAGGCTCCTGATTTTTTGCACGGCCGTTGCCGCAAGCGGGAGCCTATAGCGCATTCTTCCCGCTTTCAAGGCGTGAGCGCCCTCGTTGTTAAGTAGAGTGGCTTTGCTGGGCGCTTCGCGGCTAGGCCGAGCTTGTCGGATGTAAGCCGTCATCAGGATGTTAACAAAGGTAAATACCTAAATCCCCGGAATATCTGTTCAGATGGTGCAGAGGGCGGGGCAACTCGCTGCGGAATAACTATGTCCGGCCGTCTGGCCATTCGGTCGGATACAGATAACGGCCATGAGGGAAATAACCGATGGAACGTTTCCTCCGACAGATGCGGGGACTGAGTGCGGCCACCGCCCATCTTTGCGGGCTCATCGCCCTCGCTCTGGTGTTTTGCCCGACAGTGGTCACGGCCGATCCGATCCGAGGGGCTGGATCGACCTTTGCTGCGCCAATCATCGCCAGATGGGCCGAGAACTACGAGAAGGCGCGCATGGACGACGGCGATTTCAGCTCGCCGGACTGGGCCGTCGACTACGAGCTGGTGGGCTCCCTGGCGGGTCTGATGCGCCTCGACCAGCCGGAGCTCGACTTTGCTGCATCAGATGTGCCCGTTTCGCATGAGGAACTGGCAAAGCATGATCGTCAGCAGTTTCCGATCGTGCTCGGCAGCGTGGCTGTCGCCGTCAATCTCGACGGGGTCGAAAAAATCGGGATCAACCTTACCGGACCTGTTCTTGCCGACATATATTTGGGAAAGATCAGGTCCTGGGCCGATCCTGCGATCAAGGCCGTAAACCCCAATATCGCGCTCCCCGACTTGGCGATTAGCGCCGTCACGCGCAAGGACGGCTCGGGTACCACCTTCATCTTCACGGAGTATCTGTCGTCCGCCAGCCCGGAGTGGAAGGCGACCCATGGTGCAGATACCCTGATCAATTGGCCCGTCGGAGCCTCCGTGGAGGGCACCCAGGATCTCATACGCGCCGTGCAGGCGACCAAAGGCGCCATCGCTTATGCCGATTTCGGCCAGGTGAAACGGGCAAATCTTCCCTACGCGGCGATCGGTAACAAGGCGGGTAAGTTCGTCGAGCCGGGGCCGGAAGGTGTGCGCGCCGCTGCAAGCGCGGCCTCCTGGGATGACGCGAAAGATTTCGCAGTGTCGTTGACCGACCAGCCGGCGGAGGGCGCCTATCCGATCGTCGGGGCGACCTTCGCAGTCGTTTCCAGGAAGATAGGACCGCACAGGTTCGGGCGGGTTCAAGACTTCTTCCGCCTCGCATTCGAAAACGGTGGCAAGGACGCCGAGGCGCTGGGCTACGTGCCCGTGACGCCGCAAATGGTCAGCCAGATCGTCAAGTACTGGCTGAAGAAGGACACTGCCGCCAGCCAGTAGGCTGGTGCTTTCGTAGCCAGGTTTTTCACTCCGGGCTCCGGCCGGTTGCGAAAGGCCTCATTGGATCGTGCCGCCACGGCGTCAAAAGGGGTTAGGCGTTATGAATATTGATATCTTTAAGGATATCCTGGTTCCCGTCATCGGCGGCCTCGGTATTTTCATGCTTGGTCTCGAGTTCATGTCGAACGGCATCCAGGCACTCTCCGTCAACAAGATGCGGGCGTTCCTCGCCAAGGCTGCGGGTACGCCGATCAAGGGCGTAATTGCTGGTACGGTCATCACCGGCGTCATCCAATCCTCCACGGCCATGACCGTCATGGTCGTCGGCCTGGTCAACGCGGGCGTCGTCGGCCTGCGGCCGGCCATCAGCGTCATCATGGGTGCCAACATCGGCACGACCCTTGGAAACGGCCTGATCGCCCTGCCGCTTGGTCCCCTCGGTCTGATCTTCGCCGGCACGTTCTCGCTGGTCTATTGTTTTGCCAAGAGCGAGAAGGTGCGCAACATCGCACTGGCCTGCATGGGTTTCGCGCTGATCTTTTATGGCCTCAATCTGATGACGGGAGGCCTTCGCCCGCTGCGCAACATACCCGAGGTCATGGCCGTTCTGTCGACGTTGACGGCGGACTCCTATTATAACCTGATCAAATGCGTGCTGATCGCCGCCGGCGTCACCGCGATGATCCATTCCTCGTCCGCGACGATCGGCATCGTCATGGGTCTCGGCGCGGCCGGTGTCCTCGATTGGACGACGGCGGTTGCCTTCTCGCTGGGTGCCGATCTGGGAACCACGATCACCTCGTGGATCGCCTCCCTCAATCTTTCGAAGAATGCCAAACGCGCCGCCTACGCCCATATGTCCTTCAACATTATCGGCGTCTGCATCACCGTGCCGTTGTTCTTCGTCTCGATCGACGTGCTGGCATGGGCGATGCAATGGTTCGGTGGCGATCCGGGTGTCGCCGTCGTGATCGAGGGCAAGGAAACGTTTCCGCTGGTTCCCGTGGCCGTCGGTCTCTACTCCACGTTCTTCAACGTCTTCAACACGGCGCTGCTGTTTCCCTTCGTCGGCGTGTTCGACCGGGTCCTGTCGCGGATCGGGCGCACGGATTCCGAGGATGCGGAGGATTATTCGACACCGAAATTTCTCGACCGCAAGCTTGCCGGCAACTTTGCCCTTGCGGTTCCGGCCGTGCAGAAGGAAACCGCTCGGCATCTTCAGGCCGGCGCCATGTTTCTGGACATCGCCCGTTCCGCCAAGTCGGCACCCTCCGATCCGGGTGAACACTATCTCGCCACCGATATCCTCAGCCGCGATATTCGCGACTATACAGCGTCGCTGATGAAAGAAGACTTGCCCTACGAGCAGCTCGATCTCGTAGCAAGCCTGATCGAGGAGGCGGATTTTACCGCGGCCCTGACGGAATCGATGCATCAGGTGGCCCGGCGGGTAAGGCGTGAAAAGTTTAGCAGCCAGGCCCAGGCGATCGTCGATGTCGCGTTGAACAAGCTGGGCACTGCCCTACAGGAAATCATGCCCGATCACGGCGTCGCCCGCCCGGATATGCCGGCCGGCCATGTCAGCCTTCCCGAAGTCGAGGAACTGCGTACCCGCACGCTGGCACTCGGGCCCAATGCCGGCGCTGCGGAACGCGGCACCATCCTTGCACTGCTCGGTTCGATCGAACGGGCGCAGATCCTAATCCACCGGATCGATGCGGAGCGCAAGTCTGTGAACCGGCAAAGAATCCTGTCGCGCGTGCCGCGCCAGCGCGACGAACAGGCTCGACCCGTCAGCAAC
Organism: Neorhizobium sp. T6_25; assembly: GCF_002968555.1. Classification (NCBI taxonomy): domain Bacteria; kingdom Pseudomonadati; phylum Pseudomonadota; class Alphaproteobacteria; order Hyphomicrobiales; family Rhizobiaceae; genus Neorhizobium; species Neorhizobium sp. T6_25. The sequence continues at coordinate 126,988 of NZ_PVBL01000001.1, read as the reverse complement.
GAGGGCGGGTTCAGTCCAATGCCTGCTGAGTAACGGACATTGCCGTTAAGATCCGCACGTGGCATCTTCGCGATAGAAGATGCCACGTCCTCGCGTTAAGGGATGACGGCTACCCGTTGCCGCTGCGCAATCTCTTAACCCACGGAGGCTCGAATGAGCGTTGGCTTGATCGCCCTTCTTGACGATGTCGCGGCCTTGGCGAAAGTGGCTGCCGCCTCGCTCGACGATATCGCCGGACAGGCGGCCAAGGCCGGTGCGAAAGCGGCAGGCGTCGTCATCGACGATGCGGCGGTCACGCCCCGCTACGTCACCGGATTTTCGGCCGAACGCGAATTGCCGATCATCGGCAAGATCGCGCTCGGTTCGCTGAAGAACAAGCTTCTGATCCTGCTTCCCGCCGCGCTCGTCTTAAGCCTGGCGGCACCCCAGGCCATCACGCCGCTGCTGATGATCGGTGGACTCTACCTCTGTTACGAGGGTGTGGAGAAAATCTACGAAATGCTGCTGCCGCATGCCGCACACACGCACGAAACAGCCCTTGAAACGGCAAGTCTCGGCGCCCAGTCGCTCGAAGACGAGAAGGTTGCCGGCGCGATCAAGACGGACTTCATCCTGTCGGCCGAAATCATGGCCATTACGCTCGCGGCGGTGCCGTCAGGTAGCGTCATCACGCAGGCCTTTATCCTTGCGGCCGTCGGATTGAGCATAACGGCCATGGTTTATGGTGGCGTGGGGTTGATTGTGAAGGCCGACGATCTGGGCGTGATGATGGCGCGTGCACAGACGGCGCCTCCGATAGGGTCGCTCGTGCGCGGCATCGGAAGAGGGCTTGTCACCGGCATGCCTTATTTCCTGAAAATGCTGGGTATCGTGGGAACGGCCGCGATGATTTGGGTCGGCGCCGGCATCATCGTTCACGGGCTGGAGGCTTATGGTCTCGGTGGTCTTGCGCATCTGATCCATGATGCCGGGGAGGTGACCGCGCATGCGATCCCCGTTCTGCCCTCCGTGCTGCGCTGGATCGTCGAAGCGGCAGGAGCGGGCATCGTCGGTATTGTCCTCGGCTTTGTCACGATCCCGGTCGCAAGCTACGTCATCTCGCCGACCTGGCGATATTTCAAATCACTCCTGCCGCGTCGCCGGCGCAAGCAGGCATTGGCGGACGAGAAGAAATGAGGCTGGGTCCATCGGCAGCAATGATCGATGGGCGGATGGCGGGGCATCGTTGAAGGCGTCAGATCCAGCGAGCGCGCTTGAACCGAATGAAAAGCGCGATGCACATGACGGCGATAACTGCCAAAACGACAAAATAGCCGTAGCTGGTTTTCAGCTCCGGCATATTGTCGAAATTCATGCCGTATATGCCGGCGATCGCTGTCGGAACGGCGAGAATGGCGGCCCATGCCGCCAGTTGCCGCGTGATTGTGCCTTGTCTTTGCTGTTCCAGCAGATTGCTCGCCTCGAAAACCGACGTGATCACGTCACGCAAGCTTGCGACCATCGTTTCGACGCGGTGCATGTGCTGCAGTGCGTCCCGGAAATAGGGCTTGGCTTCCCTGTCAAGCGACGGCAAATCGAGGTGATAGAGTTTTCCGCAAAGGTCGAGCATTGCGTCCAGCACCCGCTGGAACAGGATGATTTCCCGCCGCAGCTTGAAAATGCGCTTGATCTGGTTGCGGTCCAGAAACGCATCGAGCATCTTTCTTTCCATGTCGAGCACGGAATCCTCGATCGTGCGCACAATGGGAAGATAGCCGTCGATAATGAAATCGAGAATGGCGTGCAGGATGTAGTCGGTACCATGGCACAATGTCTGCGGCGATGTTTCCAGCCTGCCGCGCAGCTCTTGATGTCCGCGCTCCGAGCCATTGCGGACCGTTATGATATAGCGCTTGCCGACGAAAATCGCTGTTTCACCATAGGTGATATGGTCGGCTTCCAGCTGCGCCGTCTTCGCGATGACGAACAACTGATCGTCATAGACGCTGAGCTTCGGCATCTGCAGCGGACTGAGCGCGTCGGCGATCGAGAGTTCGTGAAGGCCAAAACGGCTTTGCAGCATCAAAAGGTCGTCGCGGGTGGGCTTGTGCAGCCCGATCCACACGAACTCGTTGTCCATTGCGGGGATCGCCGCCTCGTCGAACGGCACGGCTTCAACTCGCCGGCCGTCGCGATAGAGAAAAGATGCGGCGACGCTCATGCAGCCTCCTGGATTACCATGATCATGCGGCGCCCTTACGGGCATGCCTTGCGATGTGATACCCGCAATCTCACGACCCTTTTGTGACTATGCGACGCCGACCGCCAGGTTTACTGGATCGTGGTCGGGGATCATCACGTGTGGCGCACCTTTGTGGAGTTTCGGTCGGCACCGTGATATGAGACGGCTATGACCTTATCGAACGATTTTGATTGCCAGTCATGCGGTGCGTGCTGTTCGTTTTCCGCCGATTGGCCACGATTCTCCATGGAAAGCGAAGCCGCCCTCGATCTGTTGCCGGCACGTTTCGTCGCCGCGGACGAAGGAGGAATGCGTTGTGAAGGATCCCGCTGTTCCGCATTGTCAGGGCAGGTCGGTGTCGGCACATCCTGCATGGTCTACGATATCAGGCCTGACGTTTGTCGCGAATGCCTTCCGGGAGACGATGCCTGCTTGATGGCGCGTGACGCTTTCGCATTGAATTCCGCCTAGAGTTCGCCGACATTTCTATCCCGTCCCCGGCGATCGGATGCAGGTTTTCATCGCCATCTCAGGTTTCTCGCCGGCCAATTTCCCGAGGCGTAGGGATACGGATCGCTCATGGACCGCCAAAAGGCTACATCTGCGACATGTCATCCAGCAGGTTTTGAGCCAGTTCGCTGATGGCGGTTTCCGCTTCTTCCAGGCTCCAGCCGACGTTCTCGGCGCGTTTTGCAAGGCCGGCCAACACGGGCGGCAGATTGCCGCCGGCCGTCGCCACGATATCGTCCGGCGTCAGTCCCTTTGCAAGCTGAAGAAAGACTTGCTCCAGGGCTTCCTGGCAACCGATATCCCTGTCCGGATAGGGTTCGGAACTGCGCGGCCTGTTCAATACAACCATTTCACCCTCATCTTATGGTGCAGCCTGAACGGTTGGCAGATAACTGCGGCCCAGACCGCGTCCGCCGCCACCAGGGCTGCCGATCGATTTCCTGCATATACGAACGAAGGGCCCCGATCGATCGGAGCCCTTCATAGCAGAAGACGTGATCGAGTTCCCGATGGGAACCGTTTACATCATGCCGCCCATACCGCCCATGTCAGGCATGCCGCCGCCGGCAGCATCCTTCTTGGGCAGGTCGGCAATCATGGCTTCCGTCGTCACCAGCAGGCCGGCAACCGAAGCCGCGTTCTGCAGAGCCGTGCGAACGACCTTGACCGGATCGACGATGCCCATGGTGATCATGTCGCCGAATTCGCCGGTCTGAGCGTTATAACCGAAGTTGTCGGTATCGCTTTCCAGGATCTTGCCGACCACGATCGAGCCTTCGCTACCGGCATTTTCGGCAATCTGGCGAACCAGGGACTGCAAGGCCTTGCGGATGATGCTGATCCCGGCATTCTGATCGTCATTCTCGCCCTTGATGTCGAGAACGATCGAGGCGCGAAGCAGCGCTGTGCCGCCGCCAGGCACGATGCCTTCTTCGACTGCTGCACGCGTCGCGTTGAGAGCGTCGTCGATACGGTCCTTCTTTTCCTTGACTTCGATTTCCGTCGAGCCGCCGACGCGGATCACGGCAACGCCGCCGGCCAGCTTGGCCAGACGTTCCTGCAGCTTTTCGCGGTCGTAATCCGAGGTGGTTTCCTCGATCTGAGCCTTGATCTGGCCGATGCGTCCGTCAATATCCGCCTTGGTGCCCGCACCGTCGACGACGGTGGTGTTCTCCTTGGTGATCGAGACCTTCTTGGCGCGGCCGAGCATCTCGAGCGTGACGTTCTCGAGCTTGATGCCGAGGTCTTCGGAGATGACAGTGCCGCCGGTCAGGATCGCCAGATCCTCCAGCATGGCCTTGCGGCGGTCGCCGAAGCCCGGAGCCTTGACGGCAGCGATCTTGAGGCCGCCACGCAGCTTGTTGACGACGAGCGTCGCAAGAGCTTCGCCTTCGACGTCCTCGGAAATGATCAGCAGCGGCTTGCCGCTCTGGACGACGGCTTCCAGGATAGGAAGCATGGCCTGCAGGTTGGAGAGTTTCTTTTCGTGCAGCAGCACGTAGGCATCTTCCAGCTCAGCCACCATTTTTTCGGCATTGGTGACGAAGTAGGGCGACAGGTAACCGCGGTCGAACTGCATGCCTTCGACGACTTCGAGTTCGGTTTCGGCGGTCTTGGCTTCTTCAACCGTGATGACGCCTTCGTTGCCGACCTTCTGCATCGCGTCGGCGATATACTGGCCGATTTCCTTCTCGCCATTGGCCGAGATGGTGCCGACCTGGGCAATCTCTTCCGATGTGTTGATCTTCTTGGCCTTGGCAAGCAGGTCTTTCACGACGGCGGTAACGGCGAGGTCGATGCCGCGCTTCAGGTCCATCGGGTTCATGCCGGCTGCAACGGCCTTGCCGCCCTCGCGAACGATAGCCTGGGCAAGAACGGTCGCGGTCGTGGTGCCGTCGCCGGCGATGTCGTTGGTCTTCGACGCGACTTCGCGGACCATCTGGGCGCCCATGTTCTCGAACTTGTCGTCAAGTTCGATTTCCTTGGCGACGGTGACGCCGTCCTTGGTGATCCGCGGTGCGCCGTACGATTTGTCGATCACGACGTTGCGGCCCTTCGGACCGAGCGTCACCTTCACTGCGTCGGCAAGAATATCGACGCCGCGCAGCAGCTTTTCGCGTGCATCACGGCCGAATTTGATCTGTTTGGCAGACATGGAAAAACTCCCGGGCCGTTGGCCCCATGGTCTTCGTCAAAAGGAAATAAGGAAGCGGCCGAAGATCAGGCGATGACGCCCATGACGTCTGCTTCCTTCATGATCAACAGGTCTTCGCCATTGAACTTGATCTCGGTGCCGGACCACTTGCCGAACAGGATGCGATCGCCTGCCTTGACATCGAGGGGAACGATCTTGCCGCTCTCGTCGCGGGTGCCGGTGCCGACGGCGACGATCTCGCCTTCCTGCGGCTTTTCCTTGGCGGTGTCGGGAATGATGATGCCGCCCTTGGTTTTGGCTTCAGCCTCGATACGACGCACGACGACGCGGTCGTGCAACGGCCGAAAATTGGTATTGTTCATTTTGGGTTCCTTAGCGAGAGCGCAGCCCAATGGCGGGTTCCCGATCGGATATCCTTAGCACTCTTATGCTGAGAGTGCTAGCACCATTCGTGCCTCCGCGGCGACGCTGGCTCTCTTCGCCTGAGGATGGGCGGCCGACATCGAGGACCGCCAGCGGGTCACTGCCGCACGTCTAGCAGAAGCCATTGAGCTTGAGGATCTTATGGGCGTCGATCGACGCCTGAAGCTGATCCTCCGAGTTGCGCTCGCCGTGGTTCGCATCCGGATGATGCATCTTGAGCCTTTGCTTATAGCGGCTTCTGATCTCCTCCGGCGTTGCATCCGGCGAAAGGCCAAGCGTCTCGAAAGCCTTGGCTTCCAGCACCTTGAGCTTGCGTCGCTGAAGATCCACGTTTGCGGCCTGGCGTTGTGCAGCGCTTTTGCGTGCGTTCGTCGCCTTTGCGGAACCGGAGCGGGCCATGGAGGGGAGCGGCATCTCCGAGGCTTTTTTGATGCCGGTGCCCCAGGTCGGGCGGCTGCCGCTTGCCGCTTCCCTCTGATAGCGCGCGATCAAAGGGTCGGAGAGATTTGGCGCAAAGTTATAACCTTTGCTGTATTCCTTTACGTGCTCAGGACAGAACAGCAGATAAAGCCCTTCGGCATCCCGCCCGACAGGTGCGCGATGAGTGCCACCCTTTTCGCATCCGTCCCATTGGCATTTCGGATGGTTGGGTTCGTGGTGCGGAGCCGGTTTTTTGCGGATCGACCGTAGGCCGACAAATATCTTTGAATCAGACGTCATCGCGCCTTATATGGCGGTACTGCGTCAGCAGGCAAGGATTATGGACGGGTCAACCGCAGACCAGTCCGTTGTGCCACAGTTCCGCTCTCAGCCGAACGGGCCGAGGTCACCCGTGAGAGCCTTTTCGCTAAGTTGCTGGGCTAGGAATGCAAATCCACCGGGACCTCAAAACTAAAAGTTGACATATGGGCGGGTAACCTCTATTTACGGTTTATCGATCTTTTGCTTGCTGAACTTTGGTTACCGCGCGATTGGCACCGCGCCTGACGAACTTCCCTTTCAAAATCAATCGCTATCACCATCCGCAGGGCTTTCGCTCTGGGGTCAGTCACTCAATCTTGCTTTGAAAGGGTTCATCATCATGACCACAGGCACAGTTAAATGGTTCAATTCCACCAAGGGCTTCGGCTTTATCCAGCCTGACAATGGCGGCGCTGATGCGTTCGTACACATTTCTGCCGTCGAGCGCGCCGGAATGCGGGAAATCGTCGAGGGCCAGAAAATCGGCTACGAACTCGAGCGCGACGCAAAGTCCGGCAAGATGTCGGCTTGCAACCTGCAGGCTGCCTAACCAAAAGCGGCTTCCGCTTTGACCACGGATGTACTGGCACCGCTGGAAGCTGATTTTTTAAGGCCGGGCATTATGTCCGGCCTTTTTGGTTTTCGATCCTGCATAGTTTGCAAACAGGAGCAATCATGACGCACAGCAAGACCCGGCAGCAGGCCGAGATGGCCTTCGACCAGGTTCAATCGCAGTTCTTCGCGCGCGACCACGCGGTCGAAGAGCTGGATTATGTCGCGCAGGTACGGGAGGCGAAGACGCTGCGTCTTCGTGAAGCCCGCCTTGCCAGGGAGGAGCGTGATCGGAATGCAGCGCTCGCCATCGCTCTCGCGAAGCGCGCGAAACAGAGGCAGGTGTAGCAACGCCGTGACCGAGAGCCGCCCCGCCGGACATCCCGAATGGGGACTGGAGCAATTGCGCGGCGCGATCCATGCGGCGGGCGTGGCCCTATGGTCCTGGAACGTGGACACTGACCGTTTCGTAATGGACGGTCACGGCTTTACTCTCTGGAACGTCACACACGATGTTACCCTGACTTTCGAGCACCTGTCCGAGAAAATACACCCCGCCGACAGGGATCGGGTGAGGGCGGCTTTTGTCGCGACACGCGCCGTGATCGGCCCTTACGAGATCGACTTCCGCATCCTCGTCGGATCGGACGTGCGATGGGTATCGGCACGGGGACAGGGCAGTGATGCGGGCATCAAGAACCGGGCGATGACGGGGATCTTTCTGGACGTTACGGGGCGCAAGCAGGCCGAAGAAAGCCATGAACTCCTTGCGGGCGAAATGAGCCACCGCGTCAAAAACCTGCTTGCCATCGCGTCGGGTCTCACTCTGATTACCTCACGATCCTCTGCGTCCATCGAAGACATGACGAAGCAGCTGACCAACCGGCTGACCGCACTCGGACGGGCGCACGATCTTGTTCGGCCGCTGCCGAGTGGCCAAGGCGACGCCGCACTTCTCGGAGACATCTTTACCGTTTTACTCGCTCCCTATGATGACGACGGAGCATTTGCCGGAAGAATCAGAGTAGCCGTTCCGCGTCTCGGCGTCGGCGAGGCGGCGGCGACGGGTCTGGCGCTCGTCGTCCACGAACTGGCAACCAACGCCTTGAAGTATGGCGCACTATCGGTGCCGGAAGGCACGCTCGATGTATCGGGGACGATGGTTGGCAATGACGTCGAAATTCGCTGGACGGAAAGAGGGGGGCCTGAAGTCAGCGCCCCTGAGGGGCCTGGTGGATATGGAAGCGAGCTTCTCCGCCGCACGCTGGCTGGTCGTCTTGGCGGCAGCCTTGAGCACGTATGGTCGGCGGAAGGACTGCTTGTCACCCTGCGCATTGATGGCGTTCGACTGTCGCTCTAGCCTTCAATGAACGAACACGCCTGCACTCCAGCGTCGGTGCCTTCAATATTTGACCTTTTTCATTGATGAGCTGCGGAAACGGGGCGATTTGGCCGGCTGTTCAGAATATCTAACCAGCTGATGATCCTTCGCCCGTTTCTTTCGGGCAGCTTGAATACTATGCTGATGGATGCTGGCCATCATCGCGGAGGCGATATAGAAGCCATTCAGCAACAGGCAGATCGCGATGGATGACTCGATCAAGATAGACAACCGCGGCGATTTCGGGCTCTGGGCCATCGAGGTGGCCAAGCAGATCGTCAGCGAACAGGGTTTCGACCTGGCCAACGCTTCGCGGAGCGGCACGGAGGACGAGCTACGCGTCGCCGGCAATGCGCTGGGGCAGGCGATCACCAATGCACTCATCGAGGTGTATGATGGTCTGCTCGAAGGCGTGCCTGAAGAGTAGAGCCCGCTTATTCCGAGGCAAAAGCACGTGTGTTCTACGGAAACGGGAAAGGCCGCCGGCTGGTCGGCGACCTTTCTTCGGCTGCGATAGAGCAGGCGATTATTCGGCAGGCTGGCCCGACGGAATCAATACCGCGTTTTCGCCGTCGCCGCCGCCTGCCATGGCGGCTGAAAACTGCGTCTGGTCCAGCTCGTTTTCCCAGCGCGCGACAACGACGGTCGCGACCGCATTGCCGATCAGGTTCGTGAGCGCCCGGCATTCCGACATGAAGCGATCGATGCCGAGGATCAGCGCCATGCCGGCGACGGGCACGGATGGAACGACCGAAAGGGTCGCCGCCAGGGTGATGAAGCCGGCGCCGGTAATGCCCGCGGCTCCTTTCGAGCTCAGCATCGCGACCAGCAGCAGCAGGACCTGGTCGCCGAGCGTGATCGGCGTGTCGGTTGCCTGGGCGATGAAGAGCGCGGCAAGCGTCATATAGATGTTCGTGCCGTCGAGATTGAAGGAATAGCCGGTCGGAATAACCAGACCGACCACCGAGCGCGTGCAGCCGGCGCGTTCCATCTTTGCCATCAGGCCGGGCAAGGCCGCTTCCGACGAGGAAGTGCCAAGCACAAGCAGCAGTTCTTCCTTGATGTAGCGGATAAGCGAGATGATCGAGAAGCCGTTGTATCGGGCGACGGCGCCGAGGACGACCAGGACGAAAAGGAGCGCGGTGAGATAAAAAGTGCCGATCAGCATGGCGAGGTTGGCAATTGAACCGATGCCGTATTTGCCGATCGTAAAAGCCATGGCGCCGAAAGCGCCGATCGGGGCAGCCTTCATCAGGATGGTCACCAGACGGAAGATCGGCGCGGTCAATGCCTGCAGGAAATCGAGAACCGGACGGCCGCGTTCGCCGACCATGCCAAGGGCTATGCCGAACAGAACCGAGAAGAACAACACCTGCAGGATATCACCCTGTGCGAAGGCGCCGACGATCGTATCCGGGATGATGTTCATCAGAAAGCCGGTGATCGTGGCGTCATGGGCCTTCGCCGTGTAAGTCGCCACCGCCTTGGCGTCGAGCGTGGCCGGATCTATGTGCATGCCGGCGCCGGGTTGGACGATATTCGAGACGAGGAGGCCAACGGCGAGCGCAAGCGTCGAAAAGGCCAGGAAGTAGATCATCGCCTTGCCCGCGACACGCCCGACCTTCTGCAGGTCGGCCATGCCGGCGATACCGGTTGCCACCGTCAGGAAGATCACCGGCGCGATGATCATCTTCACCAGCTTGATGAAGGCATCGCCGAGCGGCTTCAGCGAAGCGCCGACATCCGGGTAGAAATGACCGAGCAGGATGCCGGCGGCAATTGCCCCGAGAACCTGAAAATAAAGGTGGCGGTAGAAAGGAAGTTTGTCGTGCGTTGGCACGTCGGAGATCGTTGCGTTCATCATGTCCTCCATGGCGCCCCAACCAATTGGCCTCCCGGGGCAGTGGCGTTACGGTTGCTGCAGGTGTGCTGCTGGCTTTGCTGGAGCAACATGCGTGCCAGAGAGGCGGCTGATGCCTAACCCATTGATATTCCATGTTCAGACTGAGCGACGGGAGTGGGTCCTGAAAACCTGACGTGCGGATTTCCGCCATTGACCTTTGCTTTTTATGCGGATTTATGCACACATCCGGCGATGCTTGAGCAGCGCCGTCGAGAGAAATCGGTCAAGGATCCCGCCTTCGCGTGGACACCATGGCCTGTCTTTGCCTTCGCAGCTGCCGCAATCCTGATATCCGCTCTTTATGCCGCCGGTCTTTACGGCCGCGGTTCCGCAATCGGGGCGCTCCTCGACCAGGGCCGCGCCGATGCCAATCTCAAGGTTGCGCTGCTGCGTGCGGTGCTGGAAAGACCGCGAGCGCTTCCCCTGCTTCTGGCCGAGGATCAACAGGTGGTCGGCGCGCTGGCGTCGAGAAACACACAGACCGTCGGTGCCCTGGACCGAAAATTGGAAAGGCTCGTGGCCGGCACCCATGCCTCCGTTCTCTACGTCACGGGCAGGGATGGCATTGCGGTCGCATCCAGCAACTGGCGCGAACCCTTGAGTTTCGTCGGCAACGACTATTCCTTCCGGGAATATTTCCAACGGGCGATGGAGAACGGAACGGCAGAGCACTTCGCCCTGGGCAGCGTCAGCAAGCGACCTGGCCTGTACATCTCCCGGCGCGCCGAAAATCAGGCCGGTGCGCTCGGCGTCGTTGTGGTGAAGATGGAATTCGATCAGCTCGAAGGCGATTGGCACGACGCCAATCGTCCCGTCTATGTCACCGACGCCGATGGTGTCGTCCTGATCACTAGCATTCCGTCCTGGCGTTTCATGGCCGCCGCGCCGCTGCCTGCGAACCGGCTGGGTGCCATCCGCAAAAGCCTGCAATTCGGCAATGCGCCATTGGCGCCTCTTCCGATCGTGCGGCAGGAACCGCTTTCGGAGGAGGCGTCGATCGTTTCGGCGGTTTTGCCGGGAACGAGCACGGGAGAATATCTTCGCCTTCTGACGCCGGTCCCTTCGACATCGTGGCGGCTTGAATATCTCGTGCCGACCGAGCCTTCCGTCGCCGCTGCGGTCCGCGAAGCGCGGCTGGTTGCACTTGCGGTGCTCGTTCCGATCCTGGCACTGATCGCATTCCTTTTGAGGCGGCGGCAGATGATCACCATTCGCATCGCCGCGGAGAAAAACCTGCGCGTGGAACTGGAGCGCCGTGTCGCGGAAAGGACCGTGGATTTAAGCCGCGCGAGGGACCTCCTGCAGGAAGAGATCGCCGACCATCGCAGCACCGAGTCGAAACTGCAGGTCGTGCAGCAGGAGCTCGTGCAGGCAAATCGCCTTGCGATCCTTGGTCAGGTTGCGGCCGGGGTTGCCCATGAAATCAACCAGCCGGTCGCGACGATCCGGGCCTATGCCGACAATGCACGTGTCTTCCTGCAACGGAACCGGAAGGAATCGGCGGAGGAAAATCTCGGCGAGATCGCCGCCCTCACCGAGCGGATCGGCATGATCACCGAGGAACTCAAGGCCTTCGGACGCAAGGGGCGAACGCCGCCCGAAGCCGTCGATCTGCGGGGCGCTATTGAAGGCGCGGTCGTTCTTTTGAGGAGCCGCTTTGCCGGGAGGCTTGATATACTCCGGATCGATCTGCCCCCACCCGGCCTTGCCGTCACCGGCAATCGCGTCCGCCTCGAACAGGTGCTGATCAATCTGTTCCAGAATGCCTTGGAAGCGCTGGAGGGCAGAACCGAGGCAAGTGTGAATGTCTCCGTAGAGACGTTTGCGGATGAGATCGTGATCCGGGTCTCCGACAATGGTCCCGGTATCGATCCATCGGTTAGAAGTTCGCTCTTTTCGCCCTTCAACACGTCCAAGGAAAGAGGCCTGGGCCTCGGTCTGGTCATCTCGAAGGATATCGTCACGGACTATGGCGGTCGCATCGAGGTCGAAAGCGGCGAAACCGGCACGACTTTTATTGTCTATCTGCGCAAGGCGGTATCATGAGCAATCCAACACCTGTCGTTCTGGTTGACGACGATGCCGACCTTCTCAAGGCTACCGCCCAGACGATCGAGCTTGCGGGCTTTGCGGTCTCCCGATTTTCGAGGGCGTCCGACGCGCTCGTCCGGATCGACGATGGTTTCGCTGGCGTCGTCGTTTCCGACATCCGCATGCCCGAGATCGACGGGCTGCAGCTCTTCGACCGCGTCCGCAAGCTCGATCCGGACCTTCCCGTCATCCTGATGACCGGCCATGGTGACATACCGATGGCCGTCAAGGCGATGCAGGATGGGGCCTACGACTTCATCACCAAACCTTTCGCCGCGGACCGTCTGGTGCAGGCTATTCGCCGGGCTGCCGAAAAACGGCGGCTGATACTGGAGAATAGAACGCTCCGCGAAGTGGCCGAACAGGCACGCGACGACCTGCCGCTCATTGGTCAGACCGCGGCCATGGAGCGGCTGCGGAGAACGCTCCGCCAGATCGCCGATACCGACGTCGACGTTCTGGTGACCGGAGAGACCGGCAGCGGCAAGGAGGTCGTCGCCAATCTGATCCATCGATGGAGCCGGCGGTCGAAGGGCAGTTTCGTCGCGCTCAATTGCGGCGCGCTTCCCGAAACCATCATCGAAAGCGAATTGTTCGGCCACGAGCCCGGCGCCTTTACCGGCGCGCAGAAAAAGCGTGTCGGCAGGATCGAATATTCGAGCGGCGGCACCCTCTTCCTCGACGAAATCGAAAGCATGCCCCCCGCCACGCAGATCCATATGCTGCGCGTCCTGGAAGCGCGTGAAGTAGCGCCTCTCGGCACCAATGAGACACGGCCGATCGACCTGAGGGTCGTGGCGGCTGCCAAGGTCGATCTTGGCGATCCCTCGCAACGCGGCGCGTTTCGCGAAGACCTCTATTACCGCCTCAACGTCGTCACCATCTCCATTCCGCCGCTGCGTGAACGGCGCGACGACATCCTTCTTCTCTTCGGCTTCTTTTGCGAACGGGCCGCCAAGCGGTTCAACCGCCAAACGCCAGCCCTGTCATCTTCTACCCGCCATCACCTCGAAACCCATCATTGGCCCGGCAACGTTCGCGAACTGTCTCACTTTGCAGAGCGTTTCGTCCTCGGGCTTGCAGGGGAGGACGACGGGGCGTTGGTGCCATCGGAGACGGCCACCCTGACGCTACCCCAGCGTCTCAACCGGCATGAAGCGGAAATCCTCCGGGAGACGCTGGCCAGCAACGCAGGCGATGTCCGCCGTACGATCGAGGCGCTCGGAATTCCGCGAAAAACCTTTTACGACAAGCTCCAACGGCACGGGATCGACCGTGCCTCCTTCGACCAGGGTGTCAAGCCGGCCCGATAGACCTCCAGGCCGCAAGCAGCCTATGTCGGCCCGCATGCGATACCGAGGCGGAAAGCCACATCAGCCGCCATCGTCAGCGTCCGGTTTCGGCATCTGCATGGTGGCAGGCGGTCAGCAATCCCGGGGCAGCGGTTCTTGCCGTCAGCCCGGGCTCCTGTTCCGCGCAGATCGAAGTGGCCTTCCAGCAACGCGTCCGAAATCGGCATCCGCTCGGCGGATTGGCAGGGCTTGGAAGATCGCCTTGCAGGACGATGCGCGTGCGATGACCGCGAAGCCTTGGGTCCGGCGTCGGAACGGCCGACATCAGGGCCTGCGTATAGGGATGTGCCGGTGCGCTGAAGATCGATTGCTTCGGCCCGGTCTCGATGATCTTGCCGAGATACATGACCATCACACGATCCGAGACGTGACGCACCACGGCAAGGTCGTGAGCGACGAAAAGCATCGCCAGATTGCGCTCGCGCCTCAGCTTGGCGAGCAGATTGACGACCTGTGCCTGAACCGAGACGTCGAGGGCGGAGACCGGTTCGTCGCAGACGAGGAGTGTCGGGTTGAGTGTCAGGGCGCGCGCGATTCCAAGCCGCTGCCGCTGGCCGCCTGAAAATTCCGAAGGATAGCGGTCCGCATGTTCCGCACGCAGCCCAACGGATTCAAGCAGCTTGACCGTCTCTTCCCGCCAGCGGGCCTTCGGCACGGCGCCCGGATGCAGCGCCCATGGTTCGCAGATCAGCCGGTCAACCCGCATGCGCGGATTAAGCGACTGGTAGGGGTCCTGGAAGACGACCTGCATCTTGCGGCGCAATTCGTGCAGCTCCCTTCCGCTCGCTTTGGTGATTTCCACGCCATCGAGAACGGCGCTGCCGCTGGTCGCCGGCCCCAGCTTCAGGAGCGTCCTGACCAGGGAAGTCTTGCCGCAGCCGCTTTCGCCGACAAGGCCGAGCGTCTCTCCGCGGGCGATCTCGAAGCTGACGTCATCGACTGCGCGCACCGGCGTCGCGCCGCTGCCGAAGTGCCGAGAAAGGTTTTCGACTTTGAGAAGAGGCTGGTTCATGCTGGCGATACCGGGAAATGGCAGGCGGCCTGGCGGCCCGGCCCCACGGTTTCAAGGGGAGGGATTACCTCGGCGCAGAGCCCTTCGGCGCGCGGACAGCGCGTCCTGAACGCGCAGCCTGAAGGAAGGGCGACGGGATTGGGCGCCGAACCGGGAATCGGCACCAGTTCGTCGTCATCGGTATCCAGGCGCGGCTGCGAGGCGAGCAGGCCGACGCTGTAGGGATGTCGCGCATCTTCGAAAAGTTCGAAGACATTTGCGGTCTCGACGATCCGGCCGGCATACATGACGGCCACGCGGTCCGCGAGTTCGGCGACCACACCGAGGTCGTGGGTGATGAAGATCATTCCGGCATCGCTGCGTTTACGGATTGTCGCCAGAAGATCAATCACCTGCGCCTGGATCGTGACGTCGAGCGCCGTCGTCGGCTCGTCGGCGATGATGACATCCGGTTCGAGTGCTACGGCCATGGCGATCATGATGCGCTGGCGCATGCCACCGGAAAATTCATGCGGATATTGCCGCGCCCGACGTTCAGGATCGGGAATGCCGATTGCGGTCAGGAGGTCGATCACGGCCTTCTCGACGCCGCCTTCGGGGTTGCGGCCGTGGATGTGGTACATCTCCGCGATCTGCCAGCCGACGGGATAGACGGGATTGAGCGCCGCAAGCGCATCCTGAAAGATGAGGGCGATCCGGCTGCCGCACAGATCCCGCCGCTCGTTGCGCGAAAGCTGCAGCAATTCCGCCCCGTCGAACCGGATCGACCCCCGGTCGATCGCGCCCGGAGGATTGGGAACGAGGTCCATGATGGCAGACGCAGTCACGGACTTGCCGGAGCCGCTTTCGCCAAGAAGTGCCAGGACTTCACCGCGCTCCAGCGAAAAGGAGACGCCATTGAGTGCGAATATGCGGCCGGACGCCGTATCGAAACTGACTTGCAGGTCCTTGACTTCGAGAAGAGCCATCAGCGTCTCCGGCTCACAAGACGCCAGTGCTGCGACGGATCGTTGACGATCCGGAACCAGTTGGCGAGCAGGTTGAAGGACATGGTGGTGAGCATGACGGCGAGACCGGGGAAAAAGCCGAGCCACCAGGCGGACGACAGATAGCCCTGGCCCTGGGCGACCATCAGACCCCAGCTTACCGAAGGCGGCTGGATGCCGAGACCGAGATAGCTCAGGCCGGATTCGAACAACATGACCATGGCAAGATTGACCGAGGCGAGCGTCAGCATGGTGGGTGCGACGCTGGGGAGAATGTGGGTGCGCAGGATCCAGGTCGGTCCCCCGCCGAAGACGCGCGCCGCATCGACGAAAAGTCGTTCGCGGACCTCGAGCGTTTCGGCTCTTGCGACGCGGATATAGGCTGGCATGCGGGTGACGGCGAGCACGATCACCAGGTTGCTGACGCTCGGACCGAACAGATAGAGGCCGAAGAGTGCCACCAGCAGGGTCGGGAAACCGAGGATGATATCGCAGATCCGCATGATGACGTTTCCGACGATGCCGCCGAAATAACCGGCGATCACGCCCAGCAGCGTTCCGCCGATCAGGCTTGTCAGCACGGTCACCACGGCGATACCGATCGTCGTCGAAGCCGCCTGGATGAGGCGGACGAGCAGCGGCCGTCCGAGTGCGTCGGCACCCAGCCACAAGGTCCAGGACTGGCCGAAGTCGAACGGTGGCAGGTTGCGCGCCTTCAGCGAAATGCGGTTGTCGCCCAGGAGCGACAGGGAATCGGTGAAGATGGCCAGCACGACGATCAGCAGCCAGATCGCCGCGGCGACGGCCATCGGGTCACCCGCGAGCGCACGCAGGAGCCAGAGGATGCGGCGGCTGCGGCGCTCGCGGGCCGGGAGGAATTCGGCGGACGTGTCGGTCATTCGACCCTCACGCGCGGATCGATCGAGGCATAGAGCATGTCGACCAGGATATTGATGACGAAGATCACGACCGCGACGGCAAAGATCGATGCCTGAACGATCGCGAAATCGCGTTTCAGAATGCCGTCGATCAGGAGTTTGCCGATGCCGGGAAAGCCGAAGACCACCTCGACGACGCCGCCACCGCCGGCGAACTGGGCGGCAAGGTCGCCGGTCACCGTGACTGCGGGAAGGAGAGCATTGCGAAGCGCGTGCACGAAGGTGACCCGTCCATCACGCGCGCCCTTGGCCCGTGCGGTGCGGACGAATGTCGCATTCAGCGCTTCAATCATCGAGCCGCGGACGATCTGCACCAGAGTTCCGAAAGGCCGGGCAAAGAGGCAGGCGACGGGCAGCACCCAGTAGATCGGTCCGCCGAAGCCTGATGTCGGCAGAATGCGGAAGGTGACCGCAAACAGAAGCACGCCCATCAGGCCGAGCCAGAAATCCGGCACGCTTGCGGCTGCCTGCGACAGGACATTGACGCCCCGGTCGATCCAGCCACCGGCATTGACGGCAGCAATGGATCCCATGACGATCGCGGCGGTGAAGGCCAGCGCCAAGGCGATGGCGCCAAGCGCCAGCGTGTTCGGCAGCGCCTCCAGCACCACGTCCATGGCCGGGCGATTGTGCCAGAGAGACATTCCAAAATCGAGGCTGAGAATATCCCAAGCCCAATCGAAGAACTGGGCCAGGAGCGAGCGATCGAGCCCGAGACGGATGCGCATGGCTTCGCGCGCCGCATCCGAGGCGTCGACAGGAAGGTAGAGATTAACGGGATCGCCCGTCAATCTCACGAGGAAGAAAGCGGATGTCATCAGCGCCGCAAGCGCGAGCGCTGCGAAGGCCGCACGTTTCAGGAAATAGGTGAAGGACATCCGCTCTCCTCAAGCGACATACAAGCCGTCGGCCGGGCAGATCAGCGGTAGCTGATCGACTTCAGCTTGATCTCGTTGCCGGCCTGCACATCAGGCGTATAGTTCACGTTGTTGGCGACACGGGCGATCGTGACCATGTGAAAGAGCGGTGCGATGTTGACCGCATCGACGGCGATGTACTTGAACGCCTGTTGGAACAGCCTCTTGCGCTCCTCGCCGGTTGCCTTCGAGCCATCGGCGATCAGCTTGTCGAGGCCAGCGTCCGTGATGGTCGACTGGTTGCCGTCGGTGGTAAAGCGGTTCGGCAGCGTGAACACGGCATCGCCCTCGGCATTGTCGATCTGCGTCTGCAGGATGGAGGGCTGGCGATCCTTGCTCCACGGCTTCAGCAGCCGCTTCAGCCACGGGCTTGTCTCGAGCATTTCAAGCCGGGCGTTGAAACCGGCATCTGCCAGCATGGCCTGGATGGCCTCCAGGCTTTCGGACGAGTTCGGATAGATGCCGATGCGCCCGTAGATGACGATCTCCTTGTCGACCGGCACGCCATCGGCCTTGGCGGCTGCAAGCAGGGACCTCGCCTTTTCCGGATCGTAGGTCCAAACGGGAATGTCCGGATTGAAGCCGAAGACCGACGGCGGCACCACCTGCATCGCCTTTTGAGCGTCCTTGTGGAAGATCGTTCCGATGAGACCATCCCTGTCGATCGCGAGGTTCAGTGCTTCGCGAACGCGCTTGTCGTTGAGGGGCGCGATCTGCGCATCGATCCTCAACAGCGAAGTCTCGGCGTTCGGGAAAGCATGATCCTGTCCGGTCGTGCCGTCCTGGGGTGCGATTTCATAGGCGATCTGCGCTTCGCCGGTATCGACCATCGCGGCGCGCACCGCGGACTCTGCGCGCCAGATGATCGTCGCGTTGGGAATTGCCGGCTTGTCGCCCCAATAGCCTTCATAGGCCGCCAGACCGACGGACTGGCCGGGCGTCCACGCGACCAGCTTATAAGGTCCGGTTCCGGCCGGCGTGCGCGTCTTGGTGCCCCCCGGGGTTGCCGGCGAACCGATATCCAGGGCGGACATCTTGTTCGGGAGGATCGGCTCGACGACGTCCGTTTTTATGAGGAGGGTGGTCGGGTTCACGGCTTCTGCATTGAGTTTGAGGCCCTTCAGCGTGGCAAGTCCCACTTCGCATGCGAGCGCCGGATCCTGGGCGCGCTTCAGAGCCGCGATAACCGCATTGGCATCGAACGCCTTGCCGTCATGGAAGGTCACGCCTTGGCGCAGCTTGAACTCCCAGGTCAGGCTATCGACCTGCCGCCAGCTGGTGGCGAGGCTTGGGCCGACAGAACCATCCTTGGGGCTGAGATTGACGAGCGCCTCGGTGATGTTGTTGTGCAGAATGCGTGAATTGCCCGAAAGGTCCGTGTCGCAGGGGTCGAGCGATTTCGGCTCATCCGTCACCACGACCGTTAGTTTGTCCGAGGCCGCGCGAGCGGGAATTGCGGCGCTTGCCGCCAGCGACATTGCAAGCCCCATGCTCAACGCATGGATACCCATGATCTTTTTCATAAAAGCCCTCCTCCAAATCCAATCGAACCGCATACGGCGCTTCGGTGATCTCTTCCTCAAAGTCATCCGGGTCCGCGGGGACAGCCCGCGCTCAAATGGCTTTACTTCCTCCTGTAAGCGGGTAGTGTCAAATATGACACTTGCGACGCCAACATGCTCGTTCGATCTCAAGGAGTCAAGGCAACAATTCGCATATGGAATCTGAAGTTCATGATTGAACCAAAACACGGGTCTCCGGTGGTGGAAAAGACGGCGCATCTGCTGGAGGCGGTCGCCGATGCGAGGACCGGAATTTCGCTCGGCGCATTGGTCGATCAACTCGGAGTGCCTCGTTCGACCGTGTATCGCATCCTCAATTCGCTGACCGCACATGGACTTGTGGCTCGGGTGAATGGCGGAGCTTCCTACGAGTTGGGGCCGAAATTCGTGCAGCTTGCGCGGCGTATTTCGCCCGGCGCGGATAGGGTGACATTGATCGAGGCGGCGAGGCCGATTTTGGCGGCCGCGGCCGACAGGATCTACGAATCCTTCAGGCTGGCGGCGCCCGAAGGTAATGAAATGATGACGATATTTGCGGCTTCCAGCCCTGGCGACTACGCCCTGTTCATCAAGGTCGGCGGCCGTTCGCGCAAGCATGTCGGTGCGGCCGGCAAGCTTGCTCTGGCCTATTCCGACTACAACGAGATCGAGGTCTACTGCGCCGGCGGGCTGGAGGCCCGGACGCCGTATACGATCACCGATCCTGAGACGTTAAAGGAAGCGCTTGCGGAAATTCGCCGCAGCGGAAGTGCGGAAGACAATCAGGAATCCAATCTCGGCCTTCGAGCTTTCGCCGCTCCCATATTCGATTCAGCAAGTCGCCTGGTCGCCACCGTCAGCGTGCCGTTCATCGGCGAGGCGACGCCGGAGCGCGCTCGATCAATCAAGCGCGAGGTCCTCGACGCCGCTGCCATGGTGATGAGGGCTATCAATGGCGCTCATCCGATGTCCAAATAAGAAGGTAGAAATTCCTTATTGAACTATCGTGTCGTTATGCTAGACCTCGCAGCCGGACAAACGGAGGTTATCATGACGGCGTTGGACCCCTCGGTTTACGCAAAGCTTTTGCGGACAAATTCGGCGACCCTGAGCAGCTTGCTGCTGAAGCGTGGGCTCAGGAACACTGCGGTTCGCGGCGTGCGACCGCTCGCAGGCGCCGACAAGCCGATGATCGGGCCGGCGGTCACCGTCCGCTACATTCCCGCCCGGGAGGATATCGACGGTTCGACCTACAGTTCCGATCCGTCCAATCAGCAGCGCAAGGCGATCGACACGATACCCGAGGGGCACGTCCTTGTATTCGATTGCCGTTCGCTGGCGGAGATTGCCGGGATTGGCGCGATGCTGGCCCGGCGCCTTGTCTACCGCGGATGCGCTGGCCTTGTCTTGGATGGCGGCGTTCGCGATACGGCCGATATCGCCCAGCTCGGGCTCCCGACCTATTGCATGGGACCGGCGGCTCCGGCCAATCTGGTTGCCCACCATGCGTCCGACATGAACCAGCCGATCGCCTGCGGTGGTGTCGCGGTTTATCCCGACGACATCATCTTCGGCGACACCGAGGCTGTCATCGTCATCCCCCGGGAATATGTGAACGAGATCGCTGACGAGGCCGTTGCAATGGAGGAGCAGGAGGAATTCCTGAAGCTGGAGATCGAGTCCGGCAAACCGACACTTGGCGTCTATCCGCCAAACGCGGAAACGCTCCAGCGGTTCGAGGCTTGGCGCAGGGCTCGCGTCGAGGCCGTTTAACGCTGGGTGACTGCCAACATTCGGCGAGTTCGGCCCTGCAGCTCGCTCAAGGTGGAATCTTCATCTACGGAGACACGCTGGGGCCCCGGCGATGTGGTTAGACTCAACGGCAATCAAACAACCGGCATCAGCCGATTTTCGCGGCACTCTTCTGAAGAACGGCGCCGCTCTCTTTAAGCTCCGGCGGAGCTCCTATCGATTGTCGCCTGATGAGTGTGGTCGCAAGGACCCGGCAGCGTGGCGCATCGCCAGTGCCGGTAATGCGCCGGACGAGGATTTGCCCGCTTTCGAAGCCGAGATCGTAGACCGGCTGGGCAATCACCGTAATCGGCGGGCTGGTCACGCTCGTCCAGTCGGCATCGTGGAAAGCGATCAGCGACAGGTCTTGAGGGATGGACATACCCAGCCTGCGAAGGGTTTTGAACACTTCAAGCGCCACCACGTTATCCGACGCGAGTATGGCAGTCGGCCTGTCGGCGCCCTGAAGCAGCTCGGAAATGATCTTGTCACCCTCGCCGCGGCGGTTGGCACCGAGCCGGATGTAGCGCTCCGGATGCTCGATACCGGCAGACCGGCTTGCCGCGACGACGCCTTCTATTCTCTCCATCACCGTGCTCAGATTGATCTGGTGCGGTCCCCGGTAGATCGGGTCGTCCGACTCCGTGGCTGAGATGTAGGCGATGCGGCGGTGGCCGGCCTCGATCAGGGCTCGCGTGGCGGCCTCGGCCGCCTGCCGGTCGTCCGTAACGACGGCATCGACCGCGAGATCCGGGATGGTCCGGTCCAGAAGGACGAGAGGTCGGCCGGATCGCTGGACCTCGTGCAGGTGCTGTGTCTCATATACGGAGGCCGGAGTAACGATCAATCCATCCACGCGCTTGCCCAGCAAGACGCGTACGGCCGCCTTTTCCTTGGCTGCATCCTCGCCGGAATTGGAGAGGATGACATCGAAGCCGGCAGCGTGTGCCGCATCGCTGATCCCGCGCACGGCCTGGCCGAAATACGGGTTTTCGATATCGCCGACGATGACCCCGATCGTCTTCGACTTTCCGGTCGTCATGCTGCGCGCAAGCTCGTTGGCCTGATAGCCAAGCTTCCTTGCGGCTTCGCGCACCTTCTCCTTTACGACAGGGCTCGCCGTCCCGTAGCTGCCGAGAACGCGTGCGGCGGTCGCCTTGGATACACCTGCGCTCTGCGCAACGTCCGAGATGGTGACAAGCCGCTTTGACGTCGTTCTTTTCATCATGCTCCGTGACATAGGCTGAGAAAAAAACGGCGTCAAGAAAATCACACCATTGACATGTGAGACCGGTCTCAAATACGCTTGATACCGGTCTCACAAGCAAAAACGTGTGCTTTGCACTCGGATCGACGACGCCCATACGATAATCCAAGACGAAGGAACATGCAGTTGACAACCTCATCCTCCAACCAGCGGATTACCGTCATCGGTGGCGGCATTTTCGGTGTTTCCTCGGCGGTTCATCTGGCCCGGCTGGGCGTGCAGATCACCCTAGTCACGGAAGCGGCGTTCGCCAGCGGGGCGTCCGGCCGGTCGCTGGCATGGCTCAACTCGGCGCGTTTCCGTTCCGCCGAATATCACCGTCTTCGGGTCGTCGGCATCGATCGTTATCGGACACTGGCAAACCGTAATGAAGGCGCTGCGTGGCTGCGCTTCGACGGTGGCCTGACATGGGATGCGGACGACGCGTCGAACCGGATTGCGGAAGCCTTCGCTCACGAGCAATCGATCGGTTATGACTGCCAGCTTCTTGCCGCAGCAGAAGTGGTGAGGGTCACGCCCGGCATCAACGCGGCCGCGATTTCGCGCCAGGGCGCGATTTTCAATCCGGGTGAGGGCTGGGTGGATCTGCCATCCCTGATCGATATCCTTCTCAAGGAATTCAAGGCCCTTGGCGGCCAGGCCGTGGCCCATGTCGGAAAGGCGAGCGTCGACATCAAGGGTGGTCGGGCAGCCGGGGTCTCGACTGCAAATGGAACGTATATAAAGGCGGATGCCGTTCTCGTTGCCAGCGGCGCAGCCGTGCCGGCGATGGCAAAACAGGCGGGCCATGCCATTGTCGATGGAACCCCGATCGCCCTTCTTGTCAAATCGAAACCTTTCAGATCCGCAGTGCGCGCCGTCCTCAATACGCCCAACGTGGCGCTGCGCCCGACGCCGGATGGTGCGATCGTCTGCGATTCCGCATGGTCGGAGGAAGAGCTCAATCGCGTGTCCGATGGGACCTACGAGGTGAAAGATGAGACGCTTCGTCGTCTTCTTTCGGAAGCCTCGAACGTGCTCGAGGGTAACCCAGCGCTGGAATTGGAAAGCTATCACTGCGGGCCGAAGCCTGTGCCGGGTGATGGGGAACCGGTGATCGGTCCGCTCGAGGGTATTCCGGGTTATTTCGTCGCCTTCAGCCATAGCGGCGCGACACTCGGACTGATTGCCGGTGAACTCATCGCGCGGGAAATGGTGACCGGGGAGGCGAGCCCTCTGCTTGCGAATTTCCGGCCGGCCCGTTTTGCGCAGAAAAGCCGCGCTTTGGCATCGTAAGCTGAGCTGCAGGGAGGAGATTGCAGATGACGGCGAATGAGAAGAATTCAAAGATGGTCGATCCGGAAATTGCCGTCGAATTGTCCGGCGTCGACAAATGGTTCTCCATCCTCCAGGTGCTGCACGACGTCAACCTTACCGTCAGGTGTGGTGAAAAGGTGGTCGTTTGCGGTCCCTCGGGTTCCGGCAAGTCCACCATGATCCGTTGCATCAATTACCTGGAAAAGCACCAGAAGGGCCGCATCGTCGTCAACGGCACGGAACTGACGGACAACAGGAAGGTCATCGACCGGGTCCGGCAGGATGTCGGCATGGTGTTTCAGAACTTCAATCTCTATCCGCATCTCACTGTGCTCGAGAACTGCACGTTGGCTCCCCGCTGGGTAAAGGGCGTTGCGAGAAAGGATGCCGAGGCTGTGGCGCGCGCCTATCTGGAGCGGGTGCGAATTCCCGATAAGGCGGATTTCTATCCAAGCCAGTTGTCCGGCGGACAGCAGCAGCGCGCGGCGATCGCCCGATCGCTCTGCATGAGCCCGAAGATCATGCTGTTCGACGAACCGACCTCCGCACTCGATCCGGAACTCGTGCGCGAGGTGCTGGACACGATGGCGCAGCTGGCGAGCGACGGCATGACCATGGTGTGCGTCACGCATGAAATGGGTTTCGCGCGGCAGGTGGCGGATAGGGTGGTGTTCATGGACGCGGGCAGGATCATCGAGACAGCGCCGCCCGAGGAGTTCTTCAGCAATCCGAGGGAAAGCCGGACGAAGGCGTTTCTCAGCCAGATACTGCACTAGCGGGTCTGATTTTCTGCATCCGGACTGGTTGCGGCAAAAAGCATACGGACGGGCAAACGTTCGATGGCAAAACAATGAAACGAAGGGAACGACTGTCATGTACACATCCATCAGCATGCTTCGCCGCAGGGCCGTAGCCTTCGGCGCTCTTGCCGTCCTTGCGCTTCCGGCGCTGCCCGCCTCGGCTCAGGCCGTACCCAAGGCGATCAAGGATGCCGGCGTGATCCGCATCGGCGTCAAATGCGATTCTCCTCCATTCGGGGCATCCGGCACCGACGGCAAGCCGGCCGGCATCGAGATCGAAATGGCGAAGCAAATCGGCATTGCCGCCCTAGGGGCCGCGGAAAAGGCGGAATTGAGCTGCGTGGCGACGGACGCCCGCATTCCCTCCCTGACGGGCGGAAAGATCGACCTGATCATTGCGACGCTCGGCAAGACGCCGTCGCGCGAACAGGTGATCGACTATTCCGATATCTACTACTGGGGCAGCAGCCGGGTGATCGTACCGAAGGACAGCAAGGTCCAGAAGCTGGCCGACCTCGACGGCAAGTCGATGCTCATCATCAAGGGTGGGTCGCAGCTGAAGTGGCTGAAGGAACGCATTCCGAGCCTGGAATTCGTCCAGCTCAACACCAATGCAGACAATCTGCAGGCGCTGCAGCAGGGCCGCGCCGACGGATATGTGGGCGATGCGATCACGATCGCGACGCTTGCGGCCAACTATCCGGAATTCCGCACGCTGGAAGAGCCCGTCGATCTCGGCTTCAATGGCGTCGGCGTGCGCAAGGGTGAGGACGAACTCAAGGCTTTCGTCAATGGTGTGGTCAAGAAGCTGAAGAACGAGAAATTTTACTCAAAGACGGTGCCGACCTTCGTCAAGGATCCGGTCGTCGCGGCTGAAATGGTAAAGTCCTTCGAAACGGATCCGCCGGCCGCAAAGTGAGCGAACCCGGTCCTGACGGTTTCGACCGCCAGGACCCCATGTTCACCGGTATTTTCGAGCAGGATGACGGCCATGGATTTTGCCTATATTCTCGACGCCCTGCCGGACCTGATGACCGGCCTCAAAATGACGCTGATCGTCAGCTTTGTCGCAATAGTCCTGTCCTGCCTTATCGGCCTGTTAGGCGCGGTTTTGCGGACAAGCGGGGTCAAGCCGCTGCGATATGCTGTCACGGCCTATGTCGAATTCATCCGAGGCACGCCTTACCTCGTGCAGATATTCTTCATCTTTTATGGCCTTCCGAGCCTGGGGCTGCGCTTCAGCATCTTCTGGTCCGGGGTCATTGCTCTCACGGCCTGGGCAAGTGCCTTTCAGATCGAAAATTTCCGGGCAGGGCTCGCGGCCGTTGGCAGGGGAATGCATGACGCTTCGGCGTCGCTTGGTCTCAAGCGATGGCAACATTCGGTATTCGTCATCCTGCCTCTGGCGACCCGCGCCGCTCTGCCGTCGGCGATGAATACGATCGTGGCGACGGTGAAGAATTCCGCATACCTGCAGGCGATCGGCCTGGTGGAGCTGACTTTTGTCGCCGTCGACCGGATCGCCTACGATTTCCGGGCAATCGAGATGTTCGCCTCGATTTGCGTGATTTATCTGATCTGCGTCTTCACCATTTCTGGCTTCGGCTACATGGTCGAACGGCGTCTCAGCCGACCTTTCGGCGGGAGGTAGACGATGCTGCTTCTGGAATTCCAGTCCTTCCTGTTGGACGGCCTCCTGAATACCCTGTTTCTTTCCTCAGTCATGATCGCCGGCGGCACGTTCTTCGCGGTGATCTTCGCCGCCGGTCTTTCCGCCCAATCGGCTTGGTTAAGGGGGCCTGTCTACGGCCTCGTCGAATGCCTTCGCGACATTCCGCTGATGGTCACGGTGCTGATGGTCTATTTTGTGTTGCCGCATGCGGGCCTGTCGTTCAATCCGTTCTGGTCGAGCGCGCTCAGCGTGTCGGTCTGGGGCGGCGCGAACGGCGCGCATATTATTCGCGCCGGCCTGCTGTCGGTGCCGAGCGGCCAGCGCGAAGCCGCCCTGTCATCCGGCCTGCGCGGCTGGAAAGGGTTGTTCCTGGTCATCGTCCCGCAGGCGATGCCTGTCATTCTGCCCCCTTACGTCAGCCTCGTCACCAGCCTTACCCAGGCGAGTTCTCTCGGCGCGGTCCTCGGTGTCAACGAACTGCTGCGCTCGGCGCAGATCCTCATCGAGCAGACGACCATCGCGCGCGGAGGAAGCCCGGCCTATCTGGTCTATGGCTCCATCCTTGTGGTGTATTTCGCGCTCTGCTGGTCGATCTCTGCCTTGGGGGCGAAGCTCGAGCGGCATTTCGCGACACCATACCAGAGGACCAATGGCAAGACCGGGCTTGCGAAGCCGGCGGTGGCGCTGCAGATCAGCACGACCTGAACAGCTATCCCGGTTCACGCGATAGCCTTTTCAGAGGGTTTTGAGGCGTATGATCAACGTCCTTGAGCGGCGGAATGCGGTGAGGGCTCCGCCGAGCGCGATGATGCCGAGACCAATCATCAGGACCTGATTATACCCGCCCCACAACGGCTCGATGATGGATATCAATCCTGCTGCAGTGATCGATGCCATCCGGTGCTGCTTGGCCATCGGGCCGGAAAAATCACTCGGATTGCCGGTGGCCCGGCCGAGTTCCCGGACATAGGCCGTCAATACCGCAAAAGCGCCGGCGGCCCAGCCGAGGCCGGGCATGCCGATCCCGTATCCAACGCCCGCGAAGATCAGAAGATCGGCGATGCGGTCCGGGAATTCGTTCCAGAACGGCCCATCCGGCGCTCCCTTTCCGCCTTCGACGGCGACCATGCCGTCAAACAGATTGCAAAGCAGCCGGCCCTGGCAGCAAAGCACGGCCAGCAGCAGGCAGGCAATGCGGGACCAACCGACCGTCTGTCCCGCCATATAGAAGGCGCCACCGGCAAGGGCCGCGGCGATTATGCTGGCCTGGGATATCTGGTTGGGGGTGATGGTTTTCGACGCCATCCATCGCGCGATCGAGCCTGCCCAGCGGGTATTGCGGCTTGCCAGCGGTCGCCTGTCGCCTGTCTCGGTCATGTCCCGGCACCTCGTCTTGCGGAGATCGAATAGTTGTAGATCGCGGCGTAGCTCGTCGATACGAGAAGCGGAACCGCAACCGTCTTGAGGATTTCTGGTGTACCGCTCGCCGAGTGGATCGTGACGAGAACCGCGGTCGAGCCAAAGCAGGCAATGAGCGGCGGCGCCCATAACCGTGTCAGGCCGTCAAAGCGCTTCGAAAGTCCGTCGATCACCGATTTCAGGAAAAGTGTCAGGCAGGCGGACATCACGCCCTGCACCAGACCGGAATAAAGCGGTATTGGCGTTGCATAGGCGCGATTGGCAAAGACGGCCCAGCCGCCCATGGCAAGAAACGCAAACAGCACATGCACCGTTCCGCTGCGTGCAAGCCGTTTCAGCGCATCCGGCATCACAGCGACCACCAGTAGCGCACGATGTGGAAGAAGATCGGGGCCGAGAACACGACGGAATCAAGCCTGTCGATCAGGCCGCCATGACCTTCGATGAGATTGCCCCAGTCCTTGATGCCGCGGTCCCTTTTGATCGCCGACATCACCAGGCCGCCGAAGAAGCCCATCAGCGTGATGATGAAAGCGAGGAGCCCTGCCTGAACAGGCGTGAACGGGGTTATCCACCAGAGGGCAGCGCCGATCAGAGTGGCGCTGATCACGCCGCCGACAAAGCCCTCGACGGTCTTGGATGGCGACAGTTTCGGTGCGATCTTGGTGCGCCCGAACAGCTTGCCCCAGACATATTGCAGCACGTCGCTCAGCTGGACGACGATCACCAGGAAGGCGATCAGCAGCACGTTGCGACCGTCATAGCCCGGTATGTTCAAGGTCAGCAGCGCCGGGACGTGCGAGGCGCAGAAGACGCAGATCATCAATGCCCACTGCACCTCCGCAATGCGGATCAGGAAACGCTCCGTATCGCCCCTGAGCACCGAGATGATCGGCATCAGCAGGAACGCATAGACCGGAATGAAGATCGAGAAGATGCCGTATTGTTCAGCCCAGAGCAGATAATACTGAACCGGCACCACGACGAAGAAGGCGGCCGCCAGTGCCCAATGGTCAGCCCTGCGGGTATTGATGAGGGTCACAAACTCCCGGAGCGCGGCAAATGAGCAAAAACCGAATAGAACGAGAACCCCGATACGGCCCGCCACGAAAGCGATGCCGATCAGGATAACCATGATCCACCAGGCCTTGATCCGGGCGTTGAGGTTTTCGATCGCCGCGTTCGAACCGTTTGGCGAGAGGCGCTGCTGCAGCACGTAACCAATGGCCGATGCGAGAATAAGTACGCCGAAAATACCGGCCACCAGCGTCAAGAGATCAGAATTCGCGGCACTCATTCACCACTCCCTGCAGGCTTGGGGGACAAAGCGAGAAGAGCCGTCTGCATGCGTTCAAGGAAAGTGTCCTTGGCCTCATCCGGTACCAAGCGCAGGGCGCTGCCGAAGGTGACAGTGCAGATCAGCGGTATCGGGACGATCTCACCCTTTGGCATGACCCGGTTGAGATTGTTGATCCAGACCGGGACCAGTTCTATGTCTGGGCGTGCCGCCGCCAGATGAAAAATGCCACTTTTGAACGGAAGGAGAGGGGCATCAGACTGGTTGCGCGTGCCTTCCGGAAAGAGGATCAGGGACGAACCAGCGTCGATCGCCGCGGCCATCTGGGTGACGGGATCCTCAGTCCTCTGGTCTCGCTCCCTGGCGATCAGAACCGCATTGAAAACGTCACGGCCGATAAAGCGGTTAAGCCGCGATTTCAGCCAATATTCAGCGCCGGCAACCGGACGAGCCTGACGACGGAGCCTTGGCGGCAACACCGTCCAGACCAGAACGAAGTCACCATGGCTGGAATGGTTGGCGAAATAAACGCAAGGGCGGGAGGGCAGGCCCTCTTCGGGCCAGATAGCGCGAACCGCCGTGACCGCACGGGCAAATACGACGATCGCCGCCGCCGCGGCCTTTGTTATAAAAGCCTTCATTCGTCCCCCGGTCGACGTGAGCGATAGCGCTGATCGAACTCTAGCATTGTCACGGTCGGAAGAAAGGGACTTTGGAACATTCCAACGAAATACAGCACCGATGTCGTCGCGCGCTTTACCTTTGAACGGCCTCGGTCACCCGGACGTCGGAAATCCACCCGGATTTGGCCTCCGTCGGCTCGTGGAAGCGCAGGCCCGGCGCCCACGTTCGGCGGGAAGAACGGCGCTCAGATATGTGTCGTCTGCGCCGCGTTGATCGATGAGATGAAGCTCTTCGTGCGTTCCTGTTTCGGATCGCCAAAGATCGCTTGCGCTCTGCCGGACTCGACCACTTTTCCGCTCTCGAGGAAAACCACGTGATTGGCGATCCGCGAGGCAAGGCGCAGATCGTGCGTCGCCATCACCATCGTCGTTCCTTCGGCAGCGAGCCGTCCGAGCACATCGATGACCTCGGCGGAAAGTTCGGGATCGAGAGCCGAGGTCGGTTCGTCGCAGAGGAGAACCCGAGGCGAAGGTGCGAGCGCCCGGGCGATCGCCACTCTTTGCTGTTGCCCGCCGGAAAGCTCTGACGGCCAGGCATCGGTCTTATGCGCCATTCCCACCTTGGTGAGCAGCTCGCTGGCGCGGTTATGGGCTCTTTCGCGCGGCCATTTGAGAACCGTCGTCAGCCCTTCCATGACATTCTCGATTGCTGTGCGATGCGGAAAGAGCTGGAAGTTCTGGAAGACCATGCCGGTCTGGCGGCGGATTTTCTGGATCGACTTCCAGCCGATCTTCATGCCGGGCTCGAAGTCGAGCTTTTCATCGCCGATGCGGACGGAGCCGGCGGTCGGGATCTCCAGGAGGTTGATGCAGCGCAGCAGCGTGCTCTTGCCGCCGCCCGAGGGGCCGATGAGCGCAGTGACGCTTCCCTCGGGGATGCCGAGGCTGATATCCTTCAGGATGACCGCATCGCCGAACCGCTTTTCGATGTTGGAAAGCTCGATCATCGGTTTGACTCCATCATGCCGCCATAACGGGCGAAACGCTTTTCAAGTCTGTTCTGCAACGACGACAGCACCGAGCTCAAGGCCAGATAGATCAAGGCCGCCTCGATATAGAGGATCAGCGGTTCGTAGGTCGTCGCGACGATCCGCTGGGCCGCCTGGAAGAGTTCCGGCACCGTGATCGCCGCGGCAAGCGACGTATCCTTGACCAGCGAGATGAAGGTGTTCGAAAGCGGCGGCACGGCGACGCGCGCCGCCTGCGGCAGGATGGTGCGGCTCATCGCCTGGCGCCACGACATGCCGATCGAATAGGCCGCTTCCCACTGCCCCTTCGGAACCGAGGAGATGACGGCGCGGATAATCTCGGAACTATAGGCGCCGATATTCAGGGTAAAGCCGATCAGCGCTGCCGGGAATGCATCGAGCAGGATGCCGATGCTCGGCAGGCCGTAGAAGATCACGAAAAGCTGCACAAGAAGCGGCGTACCGCGGATCACCCAGACGTAAAACCGGGCGATCAGCGCAAGCGGTGCCGGGCCGAAGAGCCGCGTCACCGCCGTGATCAGGCCGAGGATGAGCCCGAACAGGAAGGACAGCAATGTCAGCGGAACCGTAAAGCGGATGCCCGCCCACAGGAGGGTCGGAAGTGAATCCGACATCAGTTGAAGCCAGTGCGGCACGATGTGATCCTCAAAAAATGACACGTCCGGCGCAGGCGCCGGACGCTGGATTCATGCATTCAGGAACGACCTGGCAGCCTATTTCGAGACGTCCTGCCCGAAATACTTGTCCGAGATTTTCTGGTAGGTAGCGTCGGCCTTGATATCCGCTAGGGCCTTGTTGATCGCGCTAAGCAGTTCCGGTTCACCCTTGCGGATGATGATGCCGGAATAATCGGCATTATCCTGCTGCGCTGCGATCTTTACCGGCGCGTCGGGCTTCTGCTTCTTAAAATCCAGGAAGGAGAGGCTGTCGTTGATCGTCGCGTCGGCGCGGCGTGTCAGCACAAGCTGGATCGACTGGTCGAAACCGTCCGTACCCACAAGCTCGGCGCCCGACTGCTGAGCGATCTTCCCGAAGTTGCTGCTCAGCGACTGGGCGGATTTCTTGCCTTTGAGATCGGCAAAGCCCTTGATGTCGCTGTTGTCCTGGCGAACGATCAGCACCGCCTTGGAAGCGATGTAGGGCTCGGAAAAGTCGTATTTCTGCTTGCGGGCTTCGGTGATGCCGACCTGGTTGATGACGGCATCGTAGCGCTTGGCATCGAGGCCCGCGATAAGGCCGTCCCACTTGCCTTCCAGGAATTCTGCCTTGACGCCGATTTTCGCGGCCACGGCTTGCCCGATCTCCACGTCGAAACCGACGAGATTGCCGCTTGCGTCATGGAAGGTGAACGGCGCGTAGGTCCCCTCCGTGCCGATCTTGAAGATCCCGGAGGATTTGATGGCAGCGAGATTTTCGCCGGCGAGAGACGGCGTAAGGGCTGCCGCGTGAATAAGGGCCGCCGCGATAATCATTTTCAGCCGGAACATTTAGGTCATCCTTTCAGCAGTGCTTGCTGGCGACTAGATGACAGAAAATAGGACGCGGCGATTGAAAGAAAACCGCAAATAAAGCCGGCAAATGCGAATATTTTGCTCAGGTGCGGGGCGCCACTATCCCTTTTCCCAACGATAACGACGGGTGGCAGCCAACCGGCAGCCGGAATTT
This sequence comes from Neorhizobium sp. T6_25, assembly GCF_002968555.1. Lineage (NCBI taxonomy): Bacteria > Pseudomonadati > Pseudomonadota > Alphaproteobacteria > Hyphomicrobiales > Rhizobiaceae > Neorhizobium > Neorhizobium sp. T6_25. The sequence goes on along the minus strand of NZ_PVBL01000001.1, from coordinate 95,386 downwards.
CGTCCTCGCGCGTGGATACACGTCACGGCTGTGGACTTACGTCACTCGGCCGTGTCGATGCCTGTGGTGCACTGAATTCAACGCAGAAAATTCCGAACACCCTGAACACCTTAGCGATGAACGTGCGGTTTTTCGCGCGCACTCGCCTCCGGCGCGATTGACATACATCAATGACGGTCAGATTATATTCAACATGGATACGACATATTCAAATAGAATACAAGAAGACAGCGGCGGTGTCCGCCCACTCTCCACGGTCCTGAAGACCATGGCGGTGCTGGACGTGCTGGCCTCCAGCGCTCGTGGGATGAAGCTGCCGGAGATCGCGTCGGCCATGGCGTTGTCGCGACCAACCGCCTACCAGCGGCTGCTCACGCTGATCGAAGCGGGCTGGGTCGAGCAGGATCAGGAGATGCGCTACCGGCTGTCGATGCATGCCTGCCGGCTTGCCGCGGCGGCCATGGAGCAGGCCAATCTTGGTGCGCGGGTTCAGCCGATCATCGAAATGCTGGTCCACCGGGTGAAGGAGACGGCTTCGCTGGCGGTGCTCGATCGCGGGCTTCCGTGCATCGTCTCGCGTGTCGAGTCCCAAAGCGTGCTGCGGGCGGAACAGAAGATCGGCACGACCATGTCGCTCGAGGGTTCCGCATCCGGCCGCATCCTGACCGCCTTTGCAGACGAACTGACGCTGGCCCGCCTGAAGGAAAGCGGCGAGCCGCTGGCTTCCGAAGAGCTCCTGGGCGAGGCGCGCGCGAACGGCTACGCGCTGTCGAGCGGCTATACCCATAGCGGCGTCGTCGCCATCGCCGCGCCGATCTTCGATCTCCATGGCAAGTGCACCTCGACGATCTCGCTGGTCATGCCGGAAATGCGCTTCGAGCTCGAGAGCTTCCGCGAGCCGCTTCTCGAAACCGCCCGTACCATCACGAAAATGCAGCAGGGAGAACGTTGACGGTCATGACCGCGACTTCCGAACAGGTGGCAAAGCCCCGACCGCGCCCGAGCCATGAGGTGATGAAGACCTCACGGCTGGCGGCAATCCAGCCTAGCCGGCTCAGCGGCACCCGCGCCTTCATGAACACGATGATCCGCGAGCGCTGGGACATCTCCAATGTCCTATTCGACGTGGACGGAAACGCCGAAGGAACCGTCGTTTATTCCATCAAGGCGCCGGACCAGGAATTCTCCTTCATCGGCTTTTCCCGTCCGCCGAGCCGCACGGCGCGCACCGGCCGTATCATCGGCCAGGCCTGGGACATGATGGGCGCGCTGATCGAAGGGCCGGCGACCGAAGTCGAGATCGAAACGGCGCGGCGGGAAATCCCAAAGCTCTATACGGGCCGGGCGACGGCCGGCACGCTCATCTGGTGCCGCTCGAACCGGTCGATGCGGGTCTTCGACCAGACGCTCGAAGCGCTTGCCGAAGGCCGCCAGCCCTCCGTCGCCGATCTTTCCAAGGTCTGCTACCTGATGCGCAATACCGGCCTCGACGGCAACGGCACGTTCGGGACGCGCTCCTTTCCGTCGCTCGGTGCCCGCCATGCGCTCGGTAGTGCCCTGCAGGCCCAGTTGCTGACCGCCTACCTGATGCGGGAATTCTCCTGCGACCTCGTCGAGCATCTGGCTGCCAAGAAGTCGGAGACCGCCGTGCGCCTCGACCCGCAGCTTCGCCGCTATATCGGCGTCGGCAATGGTTCGGCGCTCGGCCTTATCTTCTTCGTCCACAAACATCCGCGCCTGATCGACGGGCTTCTGTCCGCACGCGAAGCCGCCATTGCCATGGCCCGCGCGCTGAAGCTCGATGGGTCGGATTCCCGCATCGCCAGGCTGCTCGGACTTCTCCGCCAGGCAATCGTGTTCCGCAACCAGGACCAGATGGTCTACGAGACGTTTGCCTCCAGCGCCGACGTGGCAGCCGACCTCGAGAAGGTGGTGGCGGCGCTCGAAGAGCTCCGCCGAAGCGGAACGGTGTTTGGCCGTGCCACGGATTTCCCGCTTGATGTGCTTGCCGCAGAATTCGAAGAGGACCTCATCCCGGAAGCCTTCGAGACTTTCCTGTCGCTGCTGATCGAATTGGTGCCGGAAGAAGCCGACCGGCTCTTGGCAGCCATTGATGCTCCCGACGAATTCAGCATCTCGCCGGCCGAGACCGTCGAACAGCTCAAGGCGCTCGTCCAGGACGAATATCGATGGGCACTCGACACCGACATGGCCGGCCCCGAGGCCTATAAATATGTCTGGTACAAGTCGGAGACGGCGGAGGAACCGCGCCGAGGCGCCCGCGAGGAGGTCCCCGATGCGCTCGACCTCGGCCTCGATGTCTGCGGCGGCATCCAATCCCTTTTTGCCGATCTCGGCAGGGCCAAAGGTTCGCTCAGCATCGCCCGTTTCCTGATGAAACATCCCGAACACCGCTACATGGTGGCGCGCATTCAGAGCCTGCGCGGGCGGGACTATCATACGCCGCGCGCCAACATCAACGCGGAGGCTTTTGTGCCGATCGATCTCGTGCGGCTGATGAATGTCGGGATCCACGGCATCGACAAGACCCGTGACTTCCTGAACCGCAACCTGCGCGGCGTGCTCTATCACGGCGCACCGACCCCCGACGACCTTCGCGCCGGCTACACCGGCACCTGGTATTACCCGGCGGAGCCTGTTCTATGACATCCTCGCATTCATCTCCATCCATGCGTGTCATGCCTCGCGAAATGCGGCTGATGTCGGAGCGGATCCTTTCGCTGAGCAGCCTGCCCAAGGGCTTCTTCCTGACAGTCGGCGACATCCCTATGTATTCGCAAAAGCTTGGTCTTGGCGGCTTCAAGCTGCTCGACCAGCGGTTCGAGAGCTTCAAGTCGGCGGCTCCCGCCCGTATCGCGATCGCCGCCGAAGCCGGCAACCGCATGACGCTCGATGCTTGCGGCGAACACGCATGGTTCGTGCTGCCGACGGCGATCGATCTTCTCGGTGAGCTGACGGCCCGGTTCGGGTCGGTGGAGCTGACCATAACAGGGGCCACCGATGCCGAGGAACTTGCGCTTGCTGTGCGTTTTGGCGGTCGATCGGGGCTCTCGATCTCCGTATTCGGCAATGTATTGAAGGCTGTTCCGGCAGCTGTCACCGGCGACGTTCGCAAGGACGATCCTCTTCTCTGGTCGCTTCTGGAGAATGGCGCCGAGATCGAGAGCGACCTCTGGTGGCGCATCTACCACCTGGCGAAGCGGGCACTCGCGACCGACAGCGTCGTCTCGCGCCGCCATGCCGGCCCGATGATCGTCAACGAGGACGGCACCGTCATCGGCCGCAAGGACAATGACGACGAGACCGACGTCTCCTTCCTGTCGTCCAGCATTTCCGAACGTATGAAAGAGGGCGCGAGATCATGATCATCGACGGTTTGCAATGCGGGCATTTCGATCGAGCCGCCTTTGAATCTCTGAGGGCAGGGGATGTCGGCGGGGTCGTCAATACCTGCGGATTTTGGGAGGGCACCATCGAGTCCATGGACTCAATCGGCCGCTGGCGCGACCTGGTGCGCGAAAACTCCGACATTGCCGAGATCGCCCTTACCGCCGACGACATCAGCCGCATTTCCAGCGCGGGCAAGGTCGCGGTCATCATGGGTTTCCAGAACGCCAACCTCTTCGAAGGGCGGATCCGCTTCGTCGAGATGTTTGCCGAACTCGGCGTGCGCGTCGTGCAACTCACCTACAACAACCAGAACGAACTCGGTGGCTCCTGTTATGAGGCCGAGGATTCGGGCCTGGCGCGCTTCGGCAAGGAAGTGGTGCGTGAGATGAATGCCGCCGGCATTCTGGTCGATTGCAGCCATGTCGGCGACCGCACGACGCTCGATGCGATCAAGGTCTCCCAAAAGCCGATCGCCGTCACCCATGCCAACGCCCAATCGCTTTTCATGCACAAGCGTAACAAGTCGGACGACGTCATCAAGGCGCTGAAGGATACCGGCGGCGTGATCGGCTGCGCCGCCTATCGCAACATCACCGGCGACGACTTCTGCGCCTCGATCGAGGCCTGGTGCACGATGGTTGCGCGCACGGTGGATATTGCCGGCATCGACTCCGTCGCCATCGGCACCGACAAGAGCCACAATTTCAGCGCTCCCGATTATGCGTGGATGCGTAAAGGCCGTTGGACCCGCGGCGAGGACTATGGTGCCAGCGCTCCGGGCAAGCCGCTGAAGGCCGCGCCGCCGGTATGGTTCCAGAAGGTCGAGGACATCAGGGTAATCCCGGACGGTCTCAGCGCCGTGGGCTTCTCGAAGGAAGAAGTCGCGAAGATCACCCACCAGAACTGGCTGCGGCTCTACGAAGCCACCTTCAGAAAATCATAAAGAGGAGAACTGCAATGACTGGAATGAAGACATTTCTCATGCCTGACCGCCGCCGTTTCCTGAAGACGGCCGGCGCTGCGGTGACTGCTTCGCTTTCCGCCCCCTATCTTGCTCGCGCGCAGGAAAAGATCCTCTACGTGAACACCTGGGGCGGTCCCTGGGAGGCTGCGGCAAAGGCGCATCTGATCGATCCGTTCACCGCAGAAACCGGCATTCAGGTCAAGACCGTCTCCCCGGTCTCTTTCGCCAAACTCGCCCAGCAGGTGAAGACCGGCACCTACGAATTCGACGTCACCACGCTCGGCGGCGGCGAACTGGTGCGCGCCAACCAGGCCGGCATCATCGAAAAGCTCACCGAGCCCTACAAAGGCGGCCTCTTCGAAAACGGCGTCGCTTCGCACGCGTTCGCCACCGTCATGGCCTGGCGCAAGGATAAATATAAGGACACTCCGAAGACCTGGGCCGATTTCTGGAACGTCGAGAAGTTTCCCGGCGGACGGTCGCTGCAGCGATATGCGTCGCGGGTCATCCCGATTGCGCTTCTGGCCGATGGCGTCGCGGTCAAGGATCTCTATCCCCTTGATGTGGACCGGGCCTTCAAGTCGCTCGACAAGATCAAGCCGCATATCCGCGTCTGGTGGACTGCCGGCGCCCAGTCGACGCAGATCCTGCGTGACGGGGAGATCGACATGATCGGCATCTGGCACGGCCGTTATTTCGAGGCGGAGAAGGCTGGCGCTCCGGTTGCCATGACCTGGAACCAGGGCGAGATCGAACGCGCCTATTGGGTTGTCGCCAAAAAAACGCCGAACCTTGAGAACGCCAGGAAATTCGTCGAGTTCGCGACCAGTGCCAAGCCGCTCGCCGGCTTCTCCAAGGCTGCGGACTACGGCGCGCTGAACCCGGCATCCAACCAGTTCGTCGATCCGGCGGATGCCAAGCGCATGCCGACCTCGCCAGACAACTACAAGCTGACCTTCGAGCAGGACATGGCGAATTTGGGCATAGACCCGGCGGAGCTCGCCGAACGTTTCGAGGAGTGGGTCGCGAGCTGATCCGCTCTCCTGGATCAACTTGACCCGCTGGCCGGCATCGCGCGGAACGACCGCGCGATGCCGCAACGACCCTGCCTGCCATAAAAAGGGAACGGCAATGGGCATCAGCCTTTCAAAACTGACGGAAAAGACGAACATCTGGCCCTGGCTGCTGCTGGCGCCGCTCGGCATCTACATGCTTATCTTCTTCGCCGTGCCGCTTGCCGAAGTGGCGATCATGAGCTTCACCGAACCGAAGGTCTCGCTTGCGAACTACCAGAAGGTCGTCACCGGCGCGCTTTACCAGCGCGTCTTTCTGAACACCTTCACGACGGCCGCCTTCGTGACGCTCTGCTGCCTTCTGGTCGGTTATCCGCTGGCCTATCTGATGGCGCATTCCAAGCCGCGCACGGCAATGCTGATCCTGCTGCTCGTCACGATGAGCTTCTGGACGAGCTTCCTCGTCCGCACCTATTCCTGGATGGTTCTGCTCGGCAATAACGGCCCGCTGATTGCCTTGCTGCAGATGATCGGCGTCGACAAACCACCGCAACTTCTCTTTACCCGTTTCTCCTCGACGCTCGCCATGGTGCATATCCTGGCGCCCTACATGATCATGAACGTCTATTCGGTGATGAAGAAGATCGATCCGGCGCTGATCCGCTCGGCGGAAAGTCTCGGCGCCAAAGGCTGGTCGCTGTTCCGGCATGTCTACCTGCCGCTGACGGCGCCCGGTATCGCCAACGGTTCCGTCCTGGTCTTCGTCATCTGCCTCGGTTTCTATGTGACGCCGGTTCTGCTCGGCAGCCCGCGCGAGCAAATGGTCGCCGGCCTGATCGGACACCAGATCGAGGAGTTTCTCGCCTTCGGTCTGGGCTCCGCCATGGCGATGATCCTGCTCGTGGTGACACTCATCATCCTCACCATCTATCACCGCCGTTTCGGCCTCGACAAACTCTGGGGGTGAGCGAACATGAACACGTTCATGCGCTGGGCCGGTTTCATCGTCGTGCTCTTCATTGCGGCACCGCTCGTCATCGTCGTGCCGATGTCGTTTTCGAACGCGAGCTCCCTGCAATTCCCGCCGCCGGGTTACTGGTTTGGGTATTATCGGGCTTATTTCACCAGCATGGATTGGTTGATACCAACCTGGAACAGCATCCTGATCGCGACCGCGACGACCATCCTCACCATGGCCCTGGTCGTGCCTGCGACCTTCGCCCTGGTGCGCCACAAGTTTCGAGGCAAGGGGTTCGCCGACCTGATGATGCTGATGCCGATGGCGGTGCCGCATATCGTCATGGCGGTCGGCTACTATTCCTATTTCGGCGATCTCGGGCTGGTGCACAGCCATCTCGGCGTCATCCTGGCGCATACCTGCCTGTCGGTCCCGATCGCCTTCCTCGTCCTTTCGGCCAACCTCAAGGGTTTCGACCGAAACCTTGAACGGGCCGCGCAGAGCCTCGGCGCCAGCCCGGCGAAGACCTTCCTGCACGTCACCCTGCCGATCCTGCGACCGGGGCTGGTCATCAGCTCGCTCTTCGCCTTCATCCAGTCCTTCGACGAGACCGTGGTGGCGATCTTCATCTCGGGCCGCGATGCCGAGACCCTGCCGCGCAAGATGTTCGACAGCATCCGCCAGGAGGCCGATCCGGTGATCGCCGTCATCTCGACGCTGCTGTTCTTCGTCGTGCTGCTCGGCATAGCGGCTCCCTATTTCGCCAGCGCGCTGCGCAGCCGCGCCCCCAAGCCGAGCCGGCCGGCCGGCGCACATTGATCCTCGCAAGGACTTCCCCAAGGACTTCCCATGACGAACTATCTGCAACTCTCCAACATCACCAAGACCTACGGACATTTCACGGCGCTCGACGACGTGAGCCTGTCGGTCGAAAAAGGGGAGTTCGTGACCTTCCTCGGCCCGAGCGGCTCGGGCAAGACGACGACCCTGATGATCATTGCCGGTTTCGAAAAGGCGAGCGGCGGCAAGGTGGAAGTCGGTGGCCGATCGATCTCCGAGCTTGCGCCACACGAGCGCAATATCGGCATCGTGTTCCAGAATTATGCCTTGTTTCCGCACAAGACAGCGGTCGAAAACGTCTATTTCCCGCTGCAGATGCGTGGCGTCAGCCGCTCGCAGGGCTTGAGGCAGGCAGAGGACATGCTGTCTCTCGTCGGCCTCAAGGGCTTTGGTCATCGCCATCCGAAGGAATTGTCCGGCGGTCAGCAGCAGCGGGTAGCACTTGCCCGCGCCCTGGTTTTCGAGCCTTCGCTGCTTCTGCTCGACGAGCCGCTCGGCGCGCTCGACAAGAACCTGCGTGAGCAGATGCAGATCGAGATCAAGCGCATCCAGCGCAGCCTCGGCGTCACGACCATCTTCGTGACCCACGACCAGTCGGAAGCCATGTCGATGTCCGATCGCATCGTGGTATTCGAGAAGGGGAGCATCGAGCAGGTCGCAGCACCCCTGGATATCTACCATCGCCCGCAGACCTCGTTCGTCGCCGCCTTCATCGGCGAAAGCAACCTGATCCCGGCAATCATTACCAGCGGGGCCGGCAAAACGGCCGAAAACCCGACGCTTGGAGCCTTCCAATACTCGGAAGTAAATGCTCTTGCCGACGGCCAGAAGGTGACGCTTCTGATCCGCCCTGAGCATATCAAGCTGTCACGCAGCCCGATCGAGGGCCGCAAGAACGCCCGCATGATCGTCGAGACGATCGTCAACTACGGCGACAACGCGCTCGTGATCGGACGGGCAGGGGATATTCCGATGCGCGTCAGGGTGCTCGGGGCCGATGTGGTGATCATCAAGGAAGGCGAGGAATGCTGTATCAGCTGGGCGCCGGACGCGGTCTTCGTGATCACCAAATAGATTGCACTCGAAGCGAGTCGTAAACTTGGCGACACCTTAGGTCAGCAAACCCTACAGCAGCTCGTATCTTTTCAGGATTTCTCTTATTTTTTCGTCCTGAGCCTCGTCTGGAAGCAGGGCAGGCTGCCTGCTCGCGCCGACTGATTTGTCTTGCAGGTAAAGCGAGCGCTTGACCATGGCGGGCGCAAAGCCCAGCGCATAAAGCTCGGTACGAAAGGCGGTATAGATCGCCTGCTGACGCTCCGCTTCCTCGATGTCGCCGGAATTGAAGGCCGCAAGGATGCCGGCGAGCACGTGCGGCAGGGCGTTTCCGAGGCCTGATATGCAGCCTGCCGCACCGTTCTGGAGCGACCACAAGACGAGATGGTCGGGGCCGGAATAGACCTCGAAGCCCGGGTTTTCTTTCGAGACCTGGAGGTAGGCTGCCAGCGTTTCCTGAGCGCCACCAGAATCCTTGATGCCGGTGATATTGCCGTGCCCGGCAAGCTTTGCGGCCGTCGCCGGCTCGATGTGGTTCTGGGTCCGGGCCGGGATGTCATAAAGATAGACCGGCGTCTTGACCGCATCCGCGACCGTCAAGAAATGGCGGATCAGCCCGTCCTGCGTGCAGGCGATGAAGAAGGGGGTGATGACGGCGATGCCGTCGACGCCGATCCGGTCAAACTCTTTGGCGAGCTGCACCGTTTCGAAGGTGGCAGGCATCCCGGCATTGACGATGACTTTGGCGCGACCCGCAACCTCTTCGACCACGTGTTCGGTCAGGCGGATCTTCTCTTCGTGGGTGAGAGCCGTGAAATCACCATTGGTGCCGGCGCACATGATGTTGTTGCCCGCCGCCACCTGCCGGCGCACCTGGGCGCGGGTCGCCTCGAAATTGATCGTCTCGTCCTCGTTGAAGCAGGTCACGAGTGCGACAAAGGCATTTCTAGTCATTCAATCAACTCCGCTTATCCGCCGCTCGGCGGTGTGTCATGCACGTTTGAGACGGGCTGCCCGGTGTTCGGCCTGAACGTCCGGGTCCGGATCGAGGCTCGCTGCCAGGAGCGACCTTGTATAGGCTTCGCGGGGCGTCTCGAAGATTTCCCGGACCGTTCCCAATTCCACCACTTCACCCTTCTGCATGACCATGACGTAGTCCGCGAAGTCGCGAACGACGGGCAGGTCGTGGGCGATGAAGATGAAGGAGATGCCCATGTCCCGGCGCAGCTTGTCGAGAAGCGCGATGACCTGGGCCTGCACCGACACGTCGAGCGCCGACACCGCCTCGTCGCAGACGATCAGCTGCGGTTCGAGCGCAAGCGCCCGGGCAATTGCAATCCTCTGCCGCTGGCCGCCTGAGAACTGGTGCGGATAACGGCTCATGTGTTCGGTCGAAAGGCCTACCTGCACCAGCAGTTCCGCGACCCGTTCCCGCCATTGGCGCTTCGGCAGAATGTCGGGATGGATGGCCCATGCTTCCGATACGAGCTGGAACACCGTCATTCGCGGATTGAGCGACTGGGTGGGATCCTGAAACACCATCTGAAGGTCGCGCCGGAGCTTGTAGAGTTCCGATGGCGAAAGCTGAAAAAGATCGCGCCCCTTCCAGTGCGCCGTACCGGCGTCCGGCTCGTCCAGCCTCAGGAGAACGCGGGCGAGCGTCGATTTGCCCGAGCCGCTTTCGCCGACGATCGCCATGGTCTCGCCGGCCCTGAGATCGAACGAGACGCCTTTCAACGCATCGAAGGAGCCGTAGCGCTTGCGTATGTCCCGGACGCTGAGCAGCGGTTCGCCCGAAAGCTGCGCGATGTGCATCTCGCCCTTTCCAGGGGCGGCGCCGATCAGCTTTTTGGTATAGGGATGCGTCGGGTTCTTGTAGACGTCGCGAACCGTACCGGTCTCGACCAGCTCGCCTTTTTCCATGACGACGACGCGATCGGCGATTTCCGCCACCACGCCGAGATCATGGGTGATGATCAGCACGCCCATGCCGGTTTCCCGCTGCAGCTCCTTCAACAGCGCCAGCACCTCGGCCTGGACGGTCACGTCGAGCGCGGTGGTCGGCTCGTCGGCGATCAGCAGGTCGGGGCGCAGTGCAAGCGCCATCGCAATCATCACGCGCTGACGCTGGCCGCCGGAAAATTCGTGCGGATATTTGCCCATGGCGCCTTCCGGATCGGGAATGCCGACCCGCGTCAACAGGCGCACCGCTTCGCTCCTGGCCTGTTCGGCCGGCATGCCATGGGTCGTCATCGCCTCGCGGATCTGCCATCCGACCGTATAGACCGGGTTCAGATGGCTGAGCGGGTCCTGAAAGATCATCGCGATCCGCCGGCCGTTTGCCTCGCGGCGGGCCTGGGGCGGCATGGTCAGCAGGTCCTTGCCGTCAAGCAGGATCTGCCCGGCACTGATCCGCCCGGGCGGCATGTCGATGAGGTTCATGATCGCCGCTGACGAAACCGACTTGCCCGATCCGCTTTCGCCGAGGATCGCCAGGGTCTCGCCGCGGTCGAGATGATAGGAGATGTTGCGCACGGCATGCACGACGCCGGCGGCCGTGTGGAACTCGACCGAGAGGTTGCGGACTTCCAGCAGGTGCTCAGCCATTCTTTCGGCCTTTCATTTCCAGGCGCCAGCGCTGGACGGGGTCGAGCGCGATGCGCAGCCAGTTCGACAAAAGGTTGAGCGACAGGGTGGTCATGATGATCGCCAGTCCGGGCCAGAACGAGAGCCACCAGGCATTGGTCAGATACTGGCGCCCTTGGGAAATCATCAGCCCCCAGGTGATCGCGGGCGGCTGGATGCCGATACCGAGGAAGGACAACGCGCTTTCGGAAAGCATGACATAGGCGAAGTCCAGCGTCGCCAGCGTCGTGAGCGTCGGGAAAACCACCGGCAGGATGTGACGGAACAGGATGCGGTTCTGCGAAGCGCCCATCACCCGCGCCGCCTGCACGAACATCCGCTCACGGATTTCCAGCACTTCGGCGCGGGTGGTGCGCAGATAAACGGGGATGCGGGTGATCGACAGGACGGCGACCAGGTTCAGGATCGAGGAACCCAGAAGATAAAGGACGATCACCGCGATCAGCAGCGAGGGAAAGGACATGATCACGTCCGCCAGACGCATGATCACCTGCCCGACGCGCGGCGAAGAAAAGCCGGCGACGAGGCCGAGCAGTGTGCCGGTGACCGACGAAAGGATCACCGCGCCGGCGGCGACCATGATCGTATTCTGCGTCGCGACGATGATGCGGGCGAGCAGCGGCCGGCCGAGAGCGTCGGCCCCCATCCACCATACCCATTCACGGCTCCAGTCGAACGGCGCGAGGTTGCGGCCACGCAGGTTCTGCTTGGTGGCGAGCTCGCCGAGCCAGGATGGCCCGATCAGGGCAAGCACGATGATGGCGAGCAGGAAGATTACTGCGCAGAGCGCGAATTTGTCGGCCCAGAGCATCCGCGCCATGCGGACCGGGAAGGGGGGCTCGTGGGTGATCGTCGTATCGGAGGTGGAAACACTCATCGTTGCGCTCCTCAATGACGGATGCGCGGATCGAGAAGCGCATAGGCAAGGTCGATCAGCAGGTTCATGAGGAAGATCGCCAGCGCGGTCACCAGGATCGCGGCAAGGACGACGTTGAAATCCCGCTGCAGGATCGAGTCGATCATCAGCTTGCCGACACCGGGAAAACCGAAGATCGTCTCGACCACCACGGCGCCGTTCAAGAGGCTCGCCGCCTGGTCCCCGATGACGGTGATGACCGGCAGCATGGCGTTGCGCAGGGCGTGGATGAAGATGATCGGGCCGGCCTTGACGCCTTTTGCGCGCGCCGTCTTCACGTAGGCGGAGGAAAGCGCGCCGATCATCGAGCCGCGCACCACCTGCACGATGATGCCGAAGGGACGGACGAACAGCACGCCGATCGGCAGGATCCAGTGCAGGATCGAGCCGGTTCCGGAGGTCGGCAGCCATGCGAGGTTCACGGAGAAGACGACGATCGCGACGATGGCCAGCCAGAAATCCGGGACCGACGCGCCAACGAGTGAGATGATCGAGGAGAGCCGGTCGAAGAAGCCGCCGGAACGAAAGGCGGCGAGCGAGCCGACGATGATGGCCGCCGCGGTGACGAGCGACATGGTGATCACGGCAAGCCAGAGCGTCCACACGAAGGCTTCCGTCACCACACCCAGCGCTGGCCGTGCCTTGCGGAGCGATTCACCGAGATCCCCGGTTACCACGTCGCCGACATAACGTCCGAACTGCACCATCAGCGGATCGTTCAACCCGTGCAGCTCGCGGAACTGCTGCTTCATTTCGGCCGAAGCCTCGACGGGCAGGAAAAGAGCGGCCGGATCGCCTGTCAGGCGGGACAGGAAGAACACCAGCACGAGCAGCCCGACCAGTGAAATCAAGCTCGCCACGGAGCGCTTACGAATGAAACTGAGCATGTCGCCCTCGACTATTATGGCGGCGGATGGGTACCCGCCGCCTTTGGGTCGTGATTGGAAATCCGGCAGGCGGTTTCCGCTGACTATTTGATGCCGATCTCGGACAATTGCAGCATCGAATTTGTAGCGATGGTCGGTTTGAACTCGATACGCGGCGAAACGCGCGAGAAGCCGACCATGTGGAAGAGAAGGCCGTCTGCAACCACGTCGTCATGCAGGTAGGCGATCAGCTGCGACCAGAGCTTCGCACGTTCGTCGCCGACTGCTGCCGAGGCGCGCTTGATCAGGTCGTCGACCTTGGGGTCGGAAAAGCCCGACTGCGTCCCCTGCGATGCGTATTTGAAGAACATGGTGAAGGACGGATCACCCTTGGAATTGTCGTGCATGGCGGCGACGATGATCGGGCCACGACCTTCCTTGAAGGGCTTGGAATAGTAGCTCTCGTGCTCGGCCACTTCCACGAACTTCAGATCGACCTTGAAGCCGACTTCCTGGAGCTGTGACTGAACCGCTTCCATGATTTCGGTGACGTTCGGGAAGTTGGCCGTGCGGGCGATCAGCGTGATCGGCGTGTCGACCTTCACGCCGGCGGCCTTGGCCTCCGCGAGAAGCTTCTTGGCGCCTTCCGGATCATAGGAGAACACCTTGACGTCCGGATTCCAGCCTTGCGTGGTCGGCGGAACCAGCGCCGTCGCCAACACGGCACCATCCGGCACCAGCGTGCCGATGAACGCCTGACGATCGATGGCCAGATTGAGCGCCTTGCGAACCCGCACGTCGTTCAGCGGCTGAATGTTGTGGTCGAGACGCAGATAGACCGTCTCGCTGTCGAGATAGGAGAAGTCGGTCTTCGGATCGGTTGCGTCCAGCTGCGAGATCGACGGAGAAAGGTCCGCTTCACCGGCCTTCACCATCGCCGCACGCACGGACGGATCGGAGCGGAAGAGATAGGTCGCCTCGGTCACCTGCGGCTTGGCGCCCCAATAGTCGCTGCGGGCGGCCAGCACGATCTGCTGACCCGGCGTCCAGTTCTTCAGCGCATAGGGGCCGGTTCCGATCGGCTCGCGAATGAATGCGAGCGGAGTTTCTTCCGGAACGATCGTCACCAGCGACATCAGCAAAGGCAGGATCGGCTGAGCCGGGTCGGCCTTGAAATCGATCGTGTAGGGATCGACGACATTGGCGCTGATCTTCATGCCGCCGAAATAGCGGCGGGATTCGCAGGCGTTCTTGTCGCTCATCACGCGATCGAAGCTGTGCTTCACGTCCTTGGCGTCGAACGTCGTCCCGTTGGAGAACTTGACGCCCTGGCGGAGATGGAACCGCCAGCTGCCGTCCTGGGTCTGCTCCCATTTTTCGGCAAGGCGCGGCATGACGCCCTTCTTGCCGCGCACATCGAGCTCGGTCAGGGTTTCGCTGACATTCTCCATGATGATACGGCCGATATTGGAACGGGTCGCCATGCAAGGCTCCAGCAGATCGGCTTCTTCGGGCAGCACGATCTTGATAGGACCGGACCCCGCGTAAGCCGGCGCGAGCGCAGATCCAAGGATCAGCGCGGTCATCAGCATCTTCTTCATGTGGTTCACCTCCCAAGTGAATATAAATTGATCAGACACCGTTCCTATCGACCTGCCGTGGCCCGGTGGATGAACGGCTGATTTGGTGACTGGCGAGCCGACCCGCAAAGGAAGACCGATGGCGATTTAGAGGCTCTATCGTGGGGCGTTCGGGCCTTGGACCGAAAATTTTTCCCGACGGCAGGGCCATATATTCGCTGCACCGCGTTCGCCTCCTCCTCCTGTGCTATTCTCCTCCAAACCATGTTCTGTCCCGCACACTTTGTCAAATTATTTTGCAATGTAATTTTTCGAGAAAAATTCATTCGTAAAAATACCGTTATTTTCCAGATTGTTATGTTGGTCCAGATGCTCGAAGCCTGCGGCTGATGCATATTATAAAACTTGACAACTTTGTGTTTCTGGCAATTCTCAGCGCCGAGAGGAGAGCTTTATGAGCCCTGATGAAATAGCGGCAGCAATGACCGGCAAGGTACGAATGACCGCCGGCAGGCACGAAGCCTTCCTGCCTTCCCCCATGGTGCAGAACCATGCAAGTTTCCTGCATCTCCTGGCTGACGGCGCGTTGATCTGCGCCTGGTTTGGGGGCTCGCTGGAAGGCAAGTCCGACATATCCATTTTCGCGTCCGTCCTGGTGCCGGGCTCGGACCTCTGGGGTTCGCCGCAGAGGTTGAGCTTCGATGACGCGCATTCCGAGCAGAACCCGGTTCTGTTTGCCGCGCCCGACGGCCGGCTCTGGCTTTTCCACACGTCGCAGCCTTCCGGCAACCAGGACGAATGCCGTATCCGCATGGCCGAGATCCGGCGCAATCAAAGCCACCCGACACGGTTGGCCGCGGAGGCGGGGGCTTATCTCGACCTGCCGAAAGGATGTTTTGTCCGGGCTCCGCTGACGGTGCGGGATGACGGCGCATGGCTTCTGCCGATCTTCCGCTGCGTTCAGCGGCCGGGCCAGAAGTGGAATGGAAGCCATGACACGGCGGCAATCGGGATATCCACAGATGCCGGGAGAACCTGGCGCCTCGAAGAATTGCCGCAATCGACCGGCTGCGTCCACATGAGTCCCGTCGCCTTGCCGGCAGGCGGTCATGCGGCATTTTTTCGCCGGAGGCAGGCGGATTTCGTCTACCGGAGCGAAAGCGCCGATGGCGGCCGATCCTGGTCGGTGCCCGAGACAACGGATGTGCCGAACAACAATTCCTCGATCGCGGTTGTTCGCCTGAGCGATGGCCGGCTGGCGATGATCTGCAATCCGGTAAGCGCGGCTCAGTCCGGCGATCGCCGTGCTTCGCTTTACGATGAACTCGGTGAGAGTGACGAAAGACCCGATGCCGATCCCACGGGCGGTTGCGTGCCCGTCTGGGGCGTGCCGCGCGCGCCGGTCAGTGTCTGTATTTCGAGTGATGGTGGTCTAAGCTTCCCAGTCCGCATTCTGATTGAAGATGGACCAGGCACCTGCCTGTCCAACGATTCCACCGATGGCCGCAACAAGGAAATGTCCTATCCGTGGCTACTGGAAGCGCCGGACGGGACCCTGCATATCACCTATACCTATCACAGGCGGGCAATCAAATACGTGAGCCTGGCTTCGGGCTGGGCAGACGCGACTGACGGGAGAATTTGATGAGCAATATCATTGGTATCACCATGGGAGACCCCTGTGGCGTCGGTCCGGAAGTAACAGTCAAGGCGCTGGCCGAGATGTCCGACGCCGATCGCTCCGCAACACGGGTCTATGGCAATCTGCTGACGCTGGAGGCGGCCCGCGATGCGGTCGGGGTCGCGCTCGACCTCACGCCTTACGTGGTCGATCTCCCGGTGGAGGGAGCGCCTCTGCCCTGGGGGCAGTTGTCAGCGGTCGCCGGCGATGCGGCGTTCCGCTTCATCGAGCGCGCCGTACGCGATGCCGAGGCCGGTTCGATCGGTTGCATCGTCACGGCGCCGATCAACAAGGAAGCCCTCAATCTTGCAGGTCATCACTACGATGGCCATACGGGCATGTTGCGCAGCCTCACCGGCTCGGCAGCGGCATACATGCTGCTGGCGTCCGACCGTCTGAAGGTGATCCATGTCTCCACGCATGTTTCCCTGCAGGAGGCTATCCGGCGCGCCACGACGGAACGGGTTTTGGCGACGATCCGCGCCGGTGACGCGCATCTGAAACGCATCGGTTATGAACGTCCGCGCATTGCGGTTGCCGGCATCAATCCCCATTGCGGCGAAAACGGCCTTTTCGGCACGGAGGACGACGATCAGATCGCCCCGGCCGTGGCGGCCGCCCGCGCCGAAGGCATCGAGGTTCAGGGTCCGATTTCCGCCGATACGGTTTTCCACCGGGCCTATTCCGGCGCCTTCGATCTGGTCGTCGCGCAGTATCACGATCAGGGCCATATCCCGATCAAGCTTGTCGCCTTCGACACGGCCGTCAACGTTTCTGTCGATCTGCCGATCGACCGCACCTCCGTCGATCACGGCACCGCGTTCGATATCGCCGGCAAGGGGATCGCCAATCACGGCAACATGAATTCTGCCATCGCCTACGCGCGCAAGCTCGTGGCCGGAGCCCGGTAAGGAAAGCGTCATGGCCATTGCACCCATCACACTCCACCAGCCGCTGCGCCTCGCCGTCGGGGCCGGCACGATCAGCCACGTTGGCGTCTGGGCTGGCGACGTCGCCTCGACCCTGGTCATCGCGACGCCGATCACGGCTGGTTTCGCCGACCGTCTGCAGTTACCCGGCCGATTTTCCGTATTCGACGCCATTCCGGGCGAGCCGGATACCTTGACGCTGGACGCTGCGCTGGCGGCTGCCCGCAAGGCTCGACCGCAACTGATCGTCGGCCTCGGCGGTGGATCTGTGCTGGACGTCGCCAAGCTTGTCGCGGTGCTGTGGGATTCCGAGCAGACCCTCGAAGACGTTGCCGGTCCCAATCGCGTCGCCGGTCGCCGCACGCGGCTTGCGCAGGTCGCGACCACGGCGGGTACCGGCTCGGAGGCGGGCATCCGTTCGCTCATCACCGATCCGGTCAAGCGGACCAAGATCGCGGTCGAAAGCCAGCATATGATTGCGGATTTCGCGGTGCTCGACCCTGAGCTGACCCATTCGGTACCTCCGGCCGTGACCGCCGCGACGGGTGTCGATGCCATGGCGCATTGCGTCGAAGCCTTTACCAACCGCCGCGCCCACCCAATGATCGACGGCTTTGCGCGCATGGGATTCGGGCTTGTCGGCCGATATCTGGCGCGGGCGGTGAAGGACGGGGAGGACACGGAGGCTCGCGAAGGACTGATGCTTGCTTCCTATTACGGCGGCATTTGCCTCGGTCCGGTCAATACGGCGGCTGGCCACGCAATCGCCTATCCACTGGGGACGCGGCTCAACCTGCCGCACGGTCTGGCGAATGCCATCGTTTTCCCGCATGTACTGGCTTTCAACCAGTCTGTCGCTGCCGCGAAGACTGCGGAAGTGGCTGCAGCACTCGGGCTCGGTGACAATCTCTCCTCCGACGAATTGCGGTCGTCAGCATGCGATTTTTGCGGAGCGCTTGGCATCCAGATGTCGCTGGCGGCTCATGGCGCCAGGCAGGAGGAGCTTCACCTCTACGCTTCGGAGGCGCATGCGATCCGTCGGCTGATGGATAACAACCCGGCCGAAATGAGTGTCGGCGATGTGCTGGGAATCTACGAGGCGGCATTTTGAAGTGCCGATCATCCGGCTGCGAGTTGCCGGATGACATCTACGGGTTTCACCGGTGCGACGATTGAAACAGCCGTTCGCGTGAACCTTTCAAGTGGTCCAGCATCAACTGCCGCGCCGCTTCCTGGTCTCCGCGTGTGATTGCATCGGCAATCGCCTCGTGCTCGCCGAACACTTTCGCCAGCCCGGTTGCCTCTCTTTTCACGGAGGCGCCATGGAATTTCATCCCCACGGCAATGTGATCCTTCAGGGCCTCCATCGCCGTCGAGAAGTAGTTGTTCTGAGCCGCTCGCGCGATAGCCAGATGGAACTGGTAGTCGGCGTCTTCGCGATGGGCCTGGCGGTTCGTGGCATCGCGCAGCAATTCCAGGGCCCGCGTTATGGCCGCCAGGCTTTCCTTGTCGTGACGCACTGCCGCTGCTGCCGCAGCCGCAGGTTCAAGCGTCATGCGAAACTCATAACAGTTGAGGAGATCGGCAACGTTTTCCAACTGGCCGAATCCGAGCGGCTCACGCAGGCCGAGCGCACGCACGAAGCTGCCGGCACCGCGTCTCGAATAGATCAGTCCCTGCTCGCGCAACCGTCTCAGCGCTTCCCGAATGATCGGCCGAGACACTTCGAATTCGTTGGCCAGTTCATGTTCGGTCGGCAACCGTTCGTCCGGCCTGTACGCCCCCGATTTGATCGCGCGCAACATCCGCTCAAAGACGATATCGGGAAGGCCCTTGCGGGCAGTGCCGCTCTCAAGCCCCATCGTTCAAACCTTCTCGCCCATGGCTATTCTTGCTATCTCGCACAATGTGCCCGGTGTGCCGAATCCGCCGGATTTGGCGATGATGCATTGGCCATCGACATAAGCCAAGCCAAGGCCTGGCAGACATTCGCCGAGAAGCTGGAATCTCGAGACATTCATTGCCTTCAGGACAGCCTCGGCAGTCGCGCCGCCTGACAGAAGCAGAGTGGCGACCGGCGCAGTCATGACCGGGACTATGCTCGCCGCCAGCCGGTCCGATACCAGAAGCGGCGGATCGTCCTTTCCATCCGGCGTGGCCTGAATAAGCGTCACGGAATGCTGGGGCCGTGCTATCCTTTCCAGGCGCCCGTTCGGCGCGGCAATGTAGTCAGGCACGATCGCCCGCCGCAATTCCTCGACTTGCGCCAGCGTGATCGGATCTCTCGAGCCGATGACAAAAAGGGCAGGGCCGGGTTCAGGGAGGGCCGGTTCGGCGCGTTGGCGGCCGGTCATGTGAAAGGCCAGCGCCTCGGCGAGACCCCTGGCGCCGACAAGAAGATCTGCCCCAACCTCGCGGCCAGTTGCCAGAGCCGCAGACATGTCTTCCTGTGAAAGGGTATCGGGAATGATGGCGCGTTCCGCGTGAACGCCAAGCGCGTAGGCGACATTCAGCGGCTTGTCCAGGCCGAAACCTTCAACAAATCCCGTTCGGACATTCCGTCCGAAATCAGGTATCGCAGGTGCGACAAGCGCCAGATGAAAAGGTGTGGCGTCGAGTTCGGCGGCGATATTGCCCTTGAGGCGGGAATCGATCTTCTTGAACAGAACGATGTCCGACGGCAGGGACGACAGGGCCGCAGCGGTCGCCTGTCGCGCAGCCTCCGCCCCGACTTCCCGAGATCCGAGGTTAACTGAAAGAACCGCGGGCCTCAGTTGCAAGGCCGACTCGATAGCCTCGACGCTCAACGCGATTTCGGTATGCAAGCCCCTGCCGGCAAACGGCGCCGCGCAATCAAGCGCGCCAGTCAGATCGTCGGCAAGAATAACCAGCATAATGGACCACATAATCTGTTGTTATCTTTTTGAGCCGAATTTGCTCGTATTGTCAATTGTATAACTGCAGTGTCTGACAAATTTTGCGGTGGCTCGCGCGCCGGGATGGGTTGGCCAAGCCATATTTCCCGAGGTCTTCCCGTGCTGCAACTCGGTGTCCCTCAACGGTGCGAAATTTCCCGTTTGACAACGGGGCCGGGGTGCGCCCGGCCTGTAGTCTTTTTGAAATCCTGCGCTAGATTAAATTGCACTTTAAGGCAGGGGGCTTCGGTGAGTAGACAGGGCAATGACCTTCAGCGCAGCGGCGTGGATTCGGATGACCTTTCGGATGTAGATGTGGCGGTGATGGCGGACGAAGACGCCCGCGCCCTGCTTGAAGCCCTCCTGGCGATGAGGCGAGGAGACTTTTCGGTGCGGATGCGGTCCGACATGACCGGCGTCACCGGAAAAATTGCAGATACATTGAACGATATCATCGCGGCCAACCAGAAGATGGCGGCGCAGCTCGAAAATGTCGGTCAGGTGGTCGGGCGGGATGGACGCACCAGCACGCGCGTCAGATTTGGCCTTTCCGATGGGGCCTGGGCGGACATGGAAGGGTCGATCAACACCCTGATCGACGACTTGCTGTGGCCGACGACGGCGGTTACCCGGACGATCACGGCGGTCGCCAAAGGCGACCTGCTGCAAACGGTTCCGCTTGACGTCGATGGGCGCCCGCTGAAAGGGGAGTTCCTGCGTTCGGCCGAGATCGTCAACACGATGATCAAGCAGCTGAGCGTGTTCACGTCCGAAGTGACGCGTGTCGCCCGCGAAGTCGGGACGGACGGAAAATTGGGTGGGCAGGCTCAGGTTCCGGAAGTCACCGGCGTTTGGAAAGACCTGACCGAGAGCGTCAATTCGATGGCCTCCAACCTGACCGCTCAGGTCCGCAATATCGCAGACGTCACGATTGCAGTCGCCAACGGCGATCTTTCCAAAAAGATCACCGTCGACGTTCGCGGTGAAATTCTGCAGCTGAAGGAAGCCATCAACACGATGGTCGACCAGCTCCGTTCCTTCGCATCGGAAGTGACGCGCGTTGCCCGAGAGGTCGGTACGGAAGGAAAGTTGGGTGGCCAGGCGCTCGTGCCGGGTGTCGCCGGCACCTGGAAGGATTTGACCGACTCGGTCAACGCAATGTGCGGTAACCTGACGGCGCAGGTGCGAAATATTGCCCAGGTCACGACCGCCGTCGCCCGCGGCGACCTTTCACGCAAGATCACCGTCGATGTGTCCGGCGAAATCCTTGAATTGAAGGAAACCATCAATACGATGGTGGACCAGCTCAACGGTTTTGCCGGCGAGGTGACGCGCGTTGCCCGCGAAGTCGGCACTGAAGGCCGCTTGGGCGGCCAGGCCCAGGTGCCGGGCGTCGCCGGAACCTGGAAAGACTTGACCGACAACGTCAACTCCATGGCATCCAATCTTACGGCCCAGGTCCGCAACATCGCAGAAGTGTCGACGGCGATCGCCAATGGCGACTTGTCGAAAAAGATCACGGTCACGGTTTCGGGAGAAATCCTGGAGCTGAAGGAAACCATCAACACGATGGTGGATCAGCTCAACGCATTTGCCTCGGAAGTAACGCGCGTCGCCCGCGAAGTGGGAACGGAAGGACGACTCGGCGGCCAGGCCAACGTTCGCGGCGTCGCCGGCACCTGGAAGGACCTGACGGAGAACGTCAACTCCATGGCCGGGAACCTGACGGCACAGGTCCGTAACATCGCCGAGGTCTCTACGGCAATTGCCAATGGCGACTTGTCAAAGAAAATCACCGTCGATGTGAAGGGTGAAATCCTGGAGCTGAAGCAGACCATCAACACCATGGTCGACCAGCTCAATGCGTTTGCATCGGAAGTAACGCGTGTCGCGCGCGAAGTGGGGACCGAGGGTCGGCTCGGTGGCCAGGCGAATGTGCGCGGTGTCGCCGGAACCTGGAAGGATTTGACCGACTCGGTCAACTCGATGGCCTCCAACCTCACGGGCCAGGTGCGAAACATCGCCGAAGTCGCGACCGCCGTCGCCCAGGGCGACTTGTCGAAGAAGATTACCGTGACGGTATCCGGAGAAATACTGGAGCTGAAGGAAACCATCAACACGATGGTGGATCAGCTCAACGGCTTCGCCGGCGAGGTGACGCGTGTCGCGCGCGAGGTCGGGACGGAAGGGCGACTTGGGGGCCAGGCGAACGTTCTTGGTGTTGCCGGCACCTGGAAGGATTTGACGGATTCGGTCAATTCGATGGCGGGCAATCTGACGGCCCAGGTCCGCAACATCGCCGAGGTCTCGACGGCGATCGCCAACGGCGACCTGTCACGCAAGATCACCGTCGACGTGAAGGGTGAAATTCTTCAGCTGAAGGAAACACTCAACACGATGGTGGATCAGCTCAACCGGTTCGCCTCGGAAGTGACCCGTGTGGCGCGCGAAGTGGGGACCGAAGGCAAACTCGGTGGCCAGGCTCAGGTGCCGGGCGTTGCCGGCACCTGGAAGGATCTGACCGAGAACGTCAACTCGATGGCCTCCAACCTCACCGGTCAGGTGCGCAACATCGCCGAAGTGACGACCGCGGTCGCAAGAGGAGACCTGTCGCGCAAGATCACCGTCGACGTGAAGGGTGAAATCCTCGAACTGAAGAATACCATCAACACGATGGTGGACCAGCTCAACGCCTTCGCCGGTGAAGTGACGCGCGTGGCGCGCGAAGTCGGCACCGAAGGCAAGCTCGGCGGCCAGGCGCAGGTGTCGGGTGTCGCCGGCACATGGAAGGACCTGACCGACAGCGTGAACTCGATGGCCGGCAACCTGACCGCCCAGGTCCGCAACATCGCCGAGGTCGCCACCGCGATCGCCAATGGCGACTTGTCGCGCAAGATCACCGTCGACGTTCGCGGCGAAATCCTCCTGCTGAAGGACACGCTCAACACCATGGTCGACCAGCTACGGTCGTTCGCGGGTGAAGTGACGCGCGTGGCGCGCGAGGTCGGCACCGACGGGCGCCTTGGCGGCCAGGCGGTCGTGCCGGGCGTCGCGGGAACCTGGAAGGATCTGACCGACAACGTCAACCTGCTTGCCGCCAATCTCACCACACAGGTCCGCAACATCGCCGAAGTGACGACTGCCGTCGCGCGAGGCGACCTGTCGCGCAAGATCACGGTGGATGTGAAGGGCGAAATCCTGGAACTCAAAAATACCATCAACACGATGGTTGACCAGCTCAACGCCTTTGCGGGCGAAGTCACGCGCGTGGCCCGCGAAGTCGGCACCGAGGGCAAGCTCGGCGGCCAGGCGCAGGTGCCGGGCGTCGCGGGGACGTGGAAAGACTTGACCGACACGGTCAACGTCATGGCCGCCAACCTGACCGAACAGGTGCGCGGCATCGTCAAGGTGGTGACGGCGGTTGCCAACGGCGACCTCAAGCAGAACCTCACCGTCGCATCCAAGGGCGAGGTCGCCGCGCTTGCGGAAACCATCAACAACATGACCAATACACTCGCGACCTTCGCCGACCAGGTCACCACGGTGGCCCGCGAAGTGGGCGTGGAAGGCCGCCTTGGCGGTCAGGCGAACGTGCCGGGCACCGCCGGTACATGGAAAGACCTGACTGGCAACGTCAACCTGCTGGCGGCCAACCTGACCACCCAGGTCCGGGCTATCGCCGAGGTCGCAACCGCCGTGACCAAGGGCGACCTGACGCGGTCGATCCAGGTGGAAGCGCGCGGTGAAGTTGCCGAACTCAAGGACAACATCAATACGATGATCGGCAACCTGCGCCTGACGACGGAGCAGAATACCGAACAGGACTGGCTGAAGACGAATCTGGCGAGGTTCACCAACATGCTCCAGGGGCAGCGCGACCTGACGCTGGTCGGGAAAATGCTGCTTTCGGAACTGGCACCCCTCGTCGGGGCACATCAAGGCGTGATCTACCAGGTGGACGCGGAGGATCGCCAGCCAACCCTGTCTCTCCTGTCCAGCTACGCGGACGGGGTCGGTGCGGCCCATCCCCGGCGCCTGGAATTCGGTCAGGGCCTGGTGGGGCAGTGCGCGATCGATGCCCGTCGCATTCTGGTTACCAATCTTCCCGACAACGTCGTTCCCATCAGCTCGGGGGTTTTCTCGGCCCTTCCCAAGAGCGCCATCGTTCTGCCGGTTCACTTCGAAGGACAGGTCAAGGCGGTGATCGAGCTTGCTTCGGCCGGCGAATTCACCGAGCTGCAGCTTTCCTTCCTCGACCAGTTGACGACCTCGATCGGCATCGTGCTCAACTCGATCGAGGCGACGATGCAGACGGAAGGCCTGCTCAAGCAGTCTCAACAGCTTGCGACCGAGCTTCAGACGCAGCAGAGGGAATTGCAGCAGACCAACGAGCAGCTTGAGCAAAAGGCGCAGCAGCTCGAAGAACGAAATGTCGAGGTCGAGGCGAAGAACCAGGAAATCGAGCAAGCGCGGCGCGCACTCGAAGAAAAGGCGACCGAGCTGGCGCTGACATCGAAATACAAATCCGAATTCCTCGCCAACATGTCGCACGAACTGCGCACGCCGCTCAACTCGATTCTGATCCTCGGCCAGCAGCTGGGAGAAAATCCCGACGGCAACCTCTCCGCCAAGCAGGTGGAGTTTGCAAAGACGATCCATGGGGCGGGCACCGATCTCCTCAACCTGATCAGCGATATTCTCGACCTCTCCAAAATCGAGTCGGGGACCGTTTCGGTCGATGCGGAGGAGATATTCATCACCAACTTGCTGGAGATGATGTCGAGGCCGTTCAGGCATGAGGCGGAAAACCGCGATCTCAGCTACATGGTCGAGATCGGCGAAGAGGTGCCGAGAAGCATCATCACCGACTCCAAGCGGCTGCAGCAGATCCTCAAGAACCTGTTGTCCAACGCCTTCAAGTTCACCGCGCAGGGCGGCGTCACGCTGAAAGTCGCTCCGGTCACGGAAGGGTGGTCTCCGGATCATCCTTCTCTCAAACATGCCCCGTCGGTGATTGCCTTCGAAGTCTCCGATACCGGTATCGGCATCCCGCCCGAAAAGCAGCGCATCATATTCGAGGCGTTCCAACAGGCGGATGCCTCGACCAGCCGGAAATACGGAGGCACCGGGCTAGGTCTTGCGATCAGCCGCGAGCTCGCGAGCCTGCTTGGCGGCGAAATCCAGCTGCGCAGCACGCCCGGCGTCGGCAGCACGTTCGTACTCTTCCTGCCGCTGACATATGTCGGCGCTTCCCCCGCGCCAAAATACCTGCCGGCACAAAGCAACGTGGTTCAGCTCGCGGAAGCGGCCGCGGCACGGCGTGCCGACAAATCCATGGAACAGGTCGAAGACGATCGTGGCGCAATAAACCCCGGGGACGCGGTTTTGTTGATCGTCGAGGATGATCCTCATTACGCCCGCGTGCTTGTCGATCTGGCTCATGACAGCGGGTTCAAGGTCCTGGTGACCGCGCGCGGCAGCGAAGCGTTGGATTTTGCGCAGGAATACAAACCCGCCGCGATATCCCTCGACATCTTCCTGCCGGACATGCTCGGCTGGACGGTGCTGAGCCAGCTCAAGCAGAGCGCGGCGACGCGGCATATTCCGGTCCAGATCATCAGCCTTGATGAAGACCGTCAGCATGGCCTGACGCGCGGCGCCTTCGCCTTCATGAGCAAGCCAACAACTACCGACAGCCTCGGGAAGGCATTCCTGCGGCTGAAGAACTATGCCGAACCTCGTCGCAAGCGGCTTCTGCTCGTGGAAGACAGCGAGGCGGAGCGGCTGAGCGTGACTGCCCTGCTCAGCCATGATGACATCGACATCGAAAGTGTAGGCTCGGGCGCCGAAGCGCTGGCTGCGCTCAAGCAGGACCCGGCCGACTGCGTCGTTCTCGATCTTACCCTACCGGACATGTCAGGCTTCGAAGTTCTCGAAAAAATCCGCGACGACAGTGACATTGCCGAGGTTCCGGTCGTGGTATTCACGGGCCGCGAGCTTTCGCTAGAAGAGGACGCCCAGCTACACACGATGGCGCGCAGCGTCGTCGTGAAAGGTGTGGAGTCGCCCGAGCGTCTCCTGGATGAGACTGCATTGTTCCTCCACCGGGTCGTTGCCGATATGCCGGCCGCCAAGCAAGCGATGCTGGAAGAACTTCACAGTTCCGACGAGGATCTGATTGGTGAGACCGTTCTGCTGGTGGACGACGACGCCCGCAATATCTTTGCTCTCAGCAGCGTTCTGGAGCGGCGCGGAATGAGGGTTCTGACAGCGACGACCGGCAGCGAAGCCATCGACGTCATTCACAGGGAGCCGGCTGTTGCGATCGTTCTGATGGACATCATGATGCCTGGAATGGACGGTTACGAAACAATGCAGGTGATCCGTTCAGACCCCAGGTTCCGGCGCCTGCCCATTCTTGCGCTGACCGCAAAGGCGATGAAGGGAGACCGCGAAAAGTGCCTGGAGGCGGGTGCGTCGGATTATCTGGCAAAGCCGGTCAATACGGAGCAATTGCTTTCCGCGCTCCGCATGTGGCTGCATCGTTAGGGATATGGCCATGAACCCCGTCAATATCCTTCTCGTGGACGATCAGCCGGCAAAGCTCCTGAGTTATGAAGTCGTGCTGCAGGAACTTGGCGAAAACCTGATCAAGGCCCAGTCGGGCAGGGAGGCCCTGGAGCATCTCCTGCGCAACGATATCGCGGTCATTCTCGTGGATGTCTGCATGCCGGAGCAGGATGGCTTCGAGCTCGTCAGCATGATCAGGGAACATCCCCGATACCAGCATACGGCGATCATTTTTGTGTCGGCCGTCATGATGGCGGAACCGGACCGGCTGCGGGGCTATGCGGCGGGTGCCGTCGACTATGTCTCCGTACCCATCGTTCCGGAGGTTCTGCGGGCCAAGGTTCGGGTATTCGCCGACCTGTACCGGAAGACGAGGGAACTGGAGCGGTTGAATGCCGAACTCGAGGATAGGGTTCGGGAACGCACCGCCGAACTCGAAGCGTCCTCGAACCAGCTCCGTCAGCTCAATGAAGAGCTCGAAGAGCGGATCGACCAGAGGACGCGCGAGCGCGAAGAAGCGCTTGCGCAATTGTTCGAGGCGCAAAAGCTGGACACGATCGGCCAGCTGACCGGCGGCGTCGCCCACGATTTCAACAACCTGCTGATGGCGGTGCTGGGTAGCTTGAACCTCCTGAAGAAGCGGCTTCCAATCGATGAGAAAAGCGAACGGCTGATCGCCAATGCGATACAGGCAGCCGAGCGCGGCGCGGCTTTGACCCAACGGCTGCTGGCCTTCGCGCGCCGCCAGGAATTGAAGCCGCACGCGGTCGATTTCGCCGAACTTTTCGAAAACATTCAGGACCTCCTGAGCAAGGCGTTGGGACCTGGGGTCGATATCGGAAAAGATATTCCGCCACGGCTTCCACAGTTGTTGGTCGATAGCAATCAGCTCGAACTTGCTCTCCTCAATCTGTTCGTGAACGCGCGCGACGCCATGATCGAGGGCGGCACGATCATGGTGTCCGCAGAAGAGAAAGATGTATCGAGGCACGGCCGCCTGGCCGCGGGTCGATACGTGCGGATTTCGGTTTCCGACACCGGAGAGGGCATGGACGAAGCGACCGTCACCCGCGCGGCCGAGCCGTTTTTTACAACGAAAGGGCCTGGAAAGGGGACAGGTCTGGGCCTCTCCATGGTGCACGGCCTGGCGGCTCAATCGGGTGGCATCCTGGATCTGTCGAGCGTGAAAGGAGAGGGAACGACGGTATCGCTGTGGCTGCCGGTCGCCGAAAATATTGCGGTGGCGGCGGTGTCACCGGAGGCTACACCGCCAGACGCTGCTCCCAATGTGCCGCATGCGCTGACGGTGCTTGTGGTCGACGACGATACGCTTGTCAGCATGGGAACGTCGGCAATGCTGGAAGATCTTGGCCATGTCGCCACGGAGGCATCCTCGGCCGCCGCGGCGCTCGAAATTCTTGGCTCTGACCAGAAGTTCGACCTTGTCATCACGGACCACGCCATGCCGGGCATGACAGGCGCGGAACTGGCGCGCCGGATCCTCGCCTCCTATCCGGGTTTGCCGGTGATCCTCGCCTCCGGATATGTTGAACTGCACGAAGATCACGGGCTTTCAGATCTGCCGCGGATGATGAAGCCCTTCACTCAAGAGCAACTTCAGACGGCAGTGCATCGCGCGGTGGCTGAGCGGGCGACGGCCGCCTGAGCGACCCTTTCGGGCTTCGCGACTGTCTGTCCTGTTCAGGCCGGCAGCCAGCCCGCGGCGAGGGGGTGATCTGCGGAAAGCGGCAGGCGTACGACCTGGCCTTCCCTTGCCGATGCGTAGATCGCCGTGACAAGCTCGATCGAGTGATAGCTTTCCTGAAGCGACGGCAGGTAAAGGTCAGGTTCGCCGGCAAGTCGTGCATGGACATCCGCGAATAGTCCCGGAAATCGCGGAAGGATGTCGGGTATATCTCGTGTTACCGCATCGATCTCGGGCTGCCGCGACGGGGCGGTGGCTTCGAACTTCCACGGTCCTGCCCCTATCTGATAGGGTTCCGTGCCCGAGGTGACCGTGACATGCTCGAAACACATCCTCAGCCGCGAACTGTTTCCGGCCGCACCCAAGGTGACCGAGGACGTGATCAGCGCCCCCGCTGCGGTGCGCATCGAAAGCACGGCGCAATCTTCGGTCTCGATGGGATTGACGCGCGTATCGAGGAAGGCGGCAACCTCCACGACGTCTCCCGCGAGATGGGTCGTCAGGTTGTGGATATGGCACGCATGACTGACGAGCACGCCGCCGAGCTCGCCTTTCCAGGTGCCCCGCCAGCGCTCTGCGTAATAATCGGATCCGCGTTGCCAGTGTGTCTCCAGTGCCACCACGTAAGGCCGGCCCAGGAGACCCCGGACCTTCAATTCGTGTGCTGCCCGGTAGCCGGCGCCATAACGGTACTGGAATACGGGAAAGACCTGCCGCCCCGTTCGTGCGGCAAGCTCAGCGATCCGGCGCACCTCGGTTATTGAACCGGCAAGCGGCTTTTCGCAGACCACGTGCTTTCTTGCCTCCAGTGCGGCAAGCGTCATCGGCGCATGCAGCTGTGGCGGCAGGCAGATGTCGACCAGATCCACGCAGGGGTCGGCGAAGACCTCGCTGATGTCGGCAACCACCCGGCTGCCCGGAGCTTGTTGCGCCGCGTCCTCGGCGCGAGGCCGGTTGAGATCACAGACGTAACGGACCTCGAAAAGATCGGCCAATTGCACATAAGCGGCGATATGGGCCTTGCCTATACCCGCGCCGATGACGGCGACACGGATGCGCTTCGTCATCGGTCTTTTTTCTCTTCGGCGAGGAGTTGCGCCTGCAGTCCCAACCGCGTCGCAAGCAACGCATGGGACTGGGGCATGGCTACCTCGGTGCGCCTTTCCACATCGGCAACCAGACGGGCGAAGAAGGGTTTTCCGGCGCCTTTCGCCTCGAAACGCTGCACGCCCCTTTTATCGACCAGAAAAACGTGGTCTTGGCCGTCGTGACCGGCGATATCGATGTATTTGCGCAACTCGATATAACCTTCCGTCCCCAGAATGGTCATCCTGCCGTCGCCCCAAACGGGAAGACCGTCGGGCGTCAGCCAATCCACCCGGGCATAACCCCGGCCGCCATTGCCTTCCAGAAGCACCTCGCCAAAATCCTGAAATCCGGGCCGGTCGGGATTTGCGACATTGGTCACATGGGCGGAAACAACGCGTGCGTCGGTCGAGCCGGTATAATGCAGGAACTGGTCGAACTGATGGGCACAGATATCGGCAAGAATCCCGCCGCAGCGGGTCCTGTCCCAGAACCAATCCGGCCTGAGATGCGCATTCAAGCGATGCGGTCCGAGACCGACCGTCTGAACGACCTTGCCGATCCGGCCTTCGGCGACCAGCTGATCCGCCAGGGTGGCGCTCTCGACGGAGACGCGTTCGGAAAAGGATACGACCCAGCGCCGCCCGGTTTCCGAGACGGTGCGCTGGATGTCTGCCAGCTGTTCCAGGCTGGTGCAGCCGGGTTTATCGACCAGAACGTCCTTGCCATGGCCCATTGCTGCCACTGCGATATCGGCGCGTTCGCTGTTGATTGCGGCCGACAGGACAAGGCCAATGCTCTCGTCCTCGAGGATGGCCTGCATCGGCCGGGCGGGCAGATCCGGATAGGTTTCCTGGAATGTCTTGCGGACCGCCTCCGGCGTCTCGTCGCCGGTCGTCCATGCAACGAGCGTGGCGCCGGCGTCCAGCATGCCGTTGATCATGCCGTAGATATGGCCGTGGTCTATACCGATGACGCCGATGCGAAGGTTAAAAGCCATGGGAACTACCCGTTCAGGTGGATGCCGCGAGCGCGAAGCATGGATTGGATGTTGACGAGCGAACCCGTCTCTATGGAAGCGTTGGCGGCGATGCCGGTGAGGATGGACCAGGCGCCGGCAACATGATCGGAGGCACGGCCGTAGGGATCGGGCTGCATGCTTTCCGGATCAAAGATATAACCCAGCATGACCGGATCCGCGCCGCCGTGATCCCCGGCAGCCTTCGGAACTGCAAGCTGGCGCGGAGGCTCGCCGGCCAGGTGAAGTTCCGTGGTGATCGCGTCTTCATCTGCATGGGCGCGTTTGCCGCCGAACACCCCATGGACCTCGACATGGCGATGGGTGATGTCGCCCTTGGTGCCCTGGAACTTGATCTCCAACCCTTCCCAGGGTGAATAGGCCGTCAGGGTGTAATTGGCGGTGACGCCCGACGCATAGCGGATATGCGCCTGCATCGTATCTTCGATGCCGATATCTTCGTCGAATACGCAAAGGTCGCGGAAATAGCCGTCTTCGTGTTCAGCCTCGACGTAGAGATTACGCAGGTTTTCGTCGGCGGCAAGGTCGAGCCGGAAATCGCACTTGTGGGCCACGGGACAGTCGCTGCAGCGTGGCCCACGGCCCGCGAGACCAAGTTCGACCGCCGTTTCCGGTCGATAAAAGACCCGACGGCCGGAGGCCAGCACTTCCGTCGGCGCGGTCCCCAGCCACCAGTTGAGAAGATCGAAATGGTGGGTTGATTTATGGACCAGGAGCCCGCCGGAATTCTCCTTCTGGCGGTGCCAGCGGCGGAAATAATCGGCGCCGTGAACCCGGTCGAGGTGCCAGCGGAAATCGACCGCCGTCACCATGCCGATCGCCCCGGACGAAATCAGTTCCTTGATCTGGGTGCGCGCCGGCGAATAGCGGTAGTTGAAGGTCACGGTCACCTTCCGGCCCGTGCGCGCCTGGGCATCGACGATCTGCTTGAGACGGCTGAGATCGATCGTCAGCGGCTTTTCGCAAATGACGTCGCAGCCGGCCTCGAAGGCACGAACGATATAATCGGCATGCAGGAAATCCGGCGTCGCGACGACAATCGTATCCGGCTTCTGCTCCGCAATCAGCCGGTCGAAATCGGCGGCGAGGTAGGTGGCGACGCCGTTCGTTCCGGGCTTTGAAGCCGCTCGCGCCGCTTCGCTGAGGCGATGCGCGTTGCTGTCGCAAAGTGCAACGATCTCATGTTTGTCGGCATAATCTTCAACAACGGAATTGCGGAACATCTGATGCCGTGAACCGCATCCAACAATGGCTATCTTCACTTTGCCTGGCTTTCCTTCTGAGTGGGTTCGATGCGTTTGCCTGCGCCATCGAAATAGTGGAGGTCGGAGAGGTCGAACCCGATGCTGACCGGGTCACCCATCCGGTAGGGCACTCGCCCATTGTCGCTGGCCAGCAGGACCTGGCCTGAAGACAGGGTGATATGCAGCAAGGTCTCGCTGCCAAGGTATTCCACCAGCCGGATCGTGCCTTCGCCTGTGACATCGCCATTGCCGACGCGCAGAGACGAAGGCCGCACGCATAAAGTCAGCGCCTGATCGTCGGTCGGAAGCTCGGCAATCGCAAAATCGGGCATGCCGGCCACCGACACCACGGTCCTGCCCGCTTGGCGCGTTGCTTTCGCCTGCAGCATGTTGATCTTCGGAGAGCCGATGAAGCCGGCTACGAAGAGGTTTTGCGGCCGGGTATAGAGTTCCTGGGGTGTGCCGAGCTGTTCGATCTGGCCACCCCGCAGGACCACGATCCGGCTTGCCATGGTCATTGCTTCCACCTGGTCATGGGTCACATAGATCATGGTGGTGCCGAGGCGGGCGTAGAGCGAGGCCAGTTCCGCCCGCATCTGCACGCGCAATTCAGCGTCCAGATTGGAAAGCGGCTCGTCGAACAGGAAAAGCTGCGGCTCGCGCACGATCGACCTGCCGATTGCCACCCGCTGCTTCTGGCCACCGGAAAGCTGGCGGGGCTTGCGGTCCATGAGCTGCTCGATTTGCAGGATGCGCGCGGCCTCTGCCACCCGCCGCTCCACCTCGGTGCGCGAGACCTTGAAGTTCTGAAGACCGAAGGCCAGGTTCTTGCGAACGCTCATATGGGGATAGAGAGCGTAGCTTTGAAAGACCATGGAAAGCTCGCGCTTCGAGGCGGGCAGATCGTTGACGACCTTTCCGCCGATCGAGATCGTTCCTTCGCTGATGTCTTCGAGGCCCGCGATCATCCGAAGGAGCGTCGACTTTCCGCAGCCTGATGGACCGACGAGAACAAGAAACTCGCCGTCGTGGATGTCCAGATTCAGCCCCTGGATGATGGACAGCGCCCCATAGCGCTTGCCGACGTTTCGAAGCGTCAATCCTGCCATGCGTCTTGTTCCCTATTTCATTCCGGAGGTGGCGATGCCGCGCACGATGAGTTTCTGGAACAGGACGAAGAAGATGACGACCGGGACCAGTGAAAGAACCGACATCGCGAACATCTGGCCGTAGGCGGACTGGCCTTCCTGATCGAGGAAGAGGCGAAGCGCCAGGGGCACGGTGTAGCTCTTGATGTCGTTGAGGTAGATGAGCGGGGCGAGGAAATCCTCCCAAACCCAGATCAGCGAAAAGATCGCGGCCGTGCCCATGGCCGGCAGCGAAAGCGGCAATATAATTGCCCAATAGATCTTGAAGGGCGAGCAGCCGTCGATCATGGCCGCTTCATCCAGCTCGCGCGGCAATTGCCGAAAGAACTGCACCATCAGAAAGATGAAAAAGGCATCGGAGGCGAGGAACCGCGGCACCACCAAGGGCAGATAGGTGTCGACCCAGCCGAGGTTCAGGAACTGAACATATTGAGGGATGAGAACCACGTGATAGGGGATCATCAGGGTCATCATCATCAGCGCGAAGAAGAAGCTGCGCCCGGTGAAACTCAATCGCGCAAAGGCGTAGGCCGCGAACGAGCAGGAAACCAGATTTCCGATCACCGACAGGCCCGTGACGATCGCCGAATTCACATAAAAGACGGTGAAAGAGATCGGCAGGGCGTACCAGCCCTTGGTGTAGTTCTCGAACCGAAACTCGGAAGGCCAGAGCGTCAGGCTGCCGAAGATCTCGTTTTCCGGCTTGAAGGAGGACGCGAGCAGCCAGAACAGCGGATAGAGCATGACGCATGACACGATGATCAGGAAGATATGCTTGAGGATCCGGCCGTTGCGGTTTTGTCGGTCGCGCTTCAGCCGCAGCTCGTGAGCTACGCCCGCGGCCTCGTCCATCTGGATGGCGAGCTCCAGATCAGTCGCGCTCGTTTTCATAGTGCACCCAATATTTGGAAGTGAAGAAAGCGATCGCGGTGAAGGTGGCTATGATGACCAATAGGAACCAGGCAAGCGCCGATGCATAACCCATGCGGAAGAATTTGAAGGCTTCGTTGAACAGGTAGACCGTATAAAACAGGAGGCTGTCCGCCGGAGCGCCGGTACCGTTGGAGATGATGAAGGCGCTGGAAAAGGTCTTGAAGGAATCGATGGTCTGCAGCACCAGATTGAAGAAGATCACCGGGGCAAGAAGCGGCAAGGTGATGCGGGTAAATTGCCGCCAGCCCGGCGTCCCGTCGATTTCCGCTGCCTCGTAAAGATCGCGCGGTATGCCGCGCAGGCCCGCCAGGAAGATCAGCATCGGCGAGCCGAACTGCCACATGGCCAGCACCACCAGCGTGTAAAGCGAGGTATCGGGATCGGTGATCCACGAGGCTCCCTGAATTCCCGCCATCGCCAGAACCTGATTGACCACACCGTCGGCAGCGAAAAGCTGGCGCCACAGGATGGCGATGGCAATGGAAGCGCCCAGCAGGGACGGCAGATAGAAGATGGCTCGGTAAAGGCCGATCGTGCGCAGGCCCTTGTCGAGCAGCATTGCGACACCGAGAGCCATGATCAGGCGGGCGGGCACGGCCAGCGCAACATAGGTAAACGTCACTTCCAGCGCTTTCCAGAAGCGCCGGTCCCGCGTGAACATGTATTCGTAATTGCCCCAGCCGATCCATCGCGGCGCGCTCACCATGTCATAACGGGTGAAGGAAAGATAAAGCGACGCAAGGATAGGCCCAAGCGCGAGCAGGAAAAATCCGATCAGCCATGGAAGAAGAAACACATAGGCCGGTGCATTGCGGGCAAAAAAACGTTTCATCGAAACGACCTTGTTGTCGGAAGAGAGGCCCCGGCGGCAGGTGCCGCCGGGGCCTTGATATTCCCGCGCCGATTACTGGGCGCGCTCGATGATTGCCTGGGCATCCTCGATGAAGGTGCTGGCGGCTTTCGCGACTTCCACCTTGCCAAGCACGACATCGGTGCCGATACGCATGAAGGCGTCTCGCACCTCTCCCGCTCCCTTGGGGGCGGGGACCGGCAGCGGGCCGACCTTGCTTTGGATCGCGGTGAAATAGTCGACGGAGAGCTTCTCGACTTCCGTGAGCTTCGGGGCCAGCGCTTCACGGATTTTCGGCGAACAAGGAATGCCGCGCTCGAGGCCGAGAATACCGGTAATTTCAGGATCGTTGACCCAGGCATTCATATAGGCAATTGCGGCCTCCGTATCCTTGGCGTCCCGGCTGAGAGACAGGAACATCGAGGGCTTGATGAACTGGCCAGGCTTGCCGCCCGCCTTGTGGGGCACCATGGCGGCGCCGATCTTGTCTTTTGCCACAGCCTGGATGCCGACCAATTGGTTGGACCAGTAGTGAGACATGGCGGTGTCGCCGACGGCAATGCCCGACTCGGCGATCGGCGGATCGAGAATGACGGTCTTGTTCTTGTCGCGAACGACCCCCGCCTTGCGCAGATCGGCCCACATCTGCCACCAGCTGGTGACGTCGCCGGCTGTCGCCGTGACCTTGCCGTCGGGGCTGTAGAATTCCCGACCGTTCTGGCGAACCCAGGATTCGAAGGTCTCGATCATCAGGGACAGATCGTCCGACCCCTTCATCTTGCCGCCGGATTTGGCGGTAATCTTTTCGCATGCCTTGGCGAAGTCGTCCCAGGTCCAGTTGATCAGGTCGGCATCGATGCCCGCTTCCTGGAAGGCGCGCTTATTGTGGACCATGACCTGGCTGTTCGAGCCGATGTTGAGAGCATAAAGCTTTCCATCGACCTTGCCGCCATCAAGAGGCCCCTTGTCGAAGTCGGCGATCATCAGGCTCTTGCCGACGAATTCGTCGAGGGGCTTCAGCGCTCCGCGATTGACGTATTCGAACAGGAACCGGTAGTCCATCTGCACGAGGTCGGCCATGTTCCGGCCGGCGGTCTGGGTCGCCATTTTGGTCCAGTAGTCGCCCCAACCGATCGTTTCGCCGGAAACTGCGATGCCGGCGTTTTTCTTCTGGAATGTGTCGATGACGGCAAAGGTGCGCTTGTCGCGCTCCGGATTGCCCCACCAATAGTGCCGAATCGAGCGATCGGCAGCAAACGCCGGCATGGCCGGAAGCGTGGCAGCGGCGGCAGTCGCTCCCATGGTGCCCAACAATGCTCGTCTTGTCAGTTTGGTCATTTCGTCCTCCTCCTTCTAACCCGTATCGCCTCGTGGGCGCCGGATGCGGTTGTTCATGGCTTGTTGCATGCCGGCTCCTCCTGCCGGACACGCCCATTCTTCCTCGGCGCAGCTCGCTAGATGAAGCTGCGCAAAAGCTCGGTCAGGCAGAGCATCGCCATCGCCTGCCCGTAGGGCATGGACGTCAGCTTGATCTGCCGGTAGAAATCGAGATCACCGCCCATCGCTGTGCCGAAAGAGACCTGCTGGAGCTCTCCCTCGGGGCTGATGTTGTCGATCACGCCTTTCATGGCTTGCTCGGCGGTTTCCAGATACTCGATGCCCAGATACCGCTTGCGTACGCCCTTCATCAAACCATAGGCGAAGCCGGCGGTCGCCGAAGCTTCCAGATAGCTCGACCTATCATCGACCAGCGTGTGCCACAGGCCCGATGGGTGCTGGTGGAGTTTCAGCGCCGCTGCCTGCCGGCCGAGCAGGGACACGAGATGGCGGCGGAGGGGATCGTTTTCGGCAAGGTCCAGGAGTTCGATGAATTCCGGAATGGCGATGGTGATCCAGCTATTGCCGCGTGCCCATCTGGCGCGGGCAAAATTATGATTGCCGTCGAACGTCCAGCCGTGGAGCCAGAGGCCGGTCTGCGTGTCGCAGAGATATTGGGCGTGGACCAGGAACTGGTATTTTGCCTCTTCCACGAACTCCGGCCGTTTGAGCACGAGGCCGATCTTGGCAAGCGGCAGCACGCTCATCATCAGCGTGTCGTCCCACATCTGCTGGTCATTGACGCTGTTATAGACGATGTGCTGCAGCCCGCCTTCGCGGGTCCGCGGCATCTCGTGCATCACCCATTCGGCCCATGTTTCCAGGTAGGGCCGCCACCGAGGATCCCCCGTAAGTTCATAGAGATGGGCAAGCGTCAGGAACGGGGCGACCGTGTTGATGTTCTTTGTGGGGGTACCTTCGGAAAGCCGGGCTTCGAACCAGTCGACGATGATCTCCATCACCTTCTGATTGCCGGTCAGCTGCCAATATTTGAGAAGGCCAAACAGCGCGACGCCATGGGTCCATTCCCAGCCCGCCCAGCCCTTGGTGTCGATAACCCGGCCGTCATCGAGGCGCAGAAGGAACTCACCGGTGCGATCCTCGATATGGATAAGGTTATCGATCAGCCGATCGATGAGACCGCAGACGTCGCTGCGCTGGATCAGGTGTTGCTTTTGCCGCAGCAGCGGATGCATGCCGCCGTCCTCCCAAATATTCGGAACGTTATTCCGGATTTTAGGAAATCACACTCCATGCGGCTTTTCAACTGTGTTTTTCCGTGTTTTCTTCTGGCGAGGCAGGATCTCCTAACGCCCATCCTTTATCTTGACACGGGTTTCTGCAAATTCCAGAATGAGGTTTCAAAAAAAATAGAACATGCTATGTCAGAGCTGAACCCAAAAACCGAAAATGTCGCCGCCGTTCTTAAGGTCTTCGCCGTGATGGAGGCGTTGGTCGAGGGAAAGAAGGTGAGCCTGGCCGATCTCGCTCAACGAGCCATGACGTCGAAGACCACGGCGCATCGGTTGCTGCAGACCATGGTTGAACTCGGCTATGTGGAGCAGGATGCGGAGACGGAAAAATATGGATTGACGCTGAAGCTGTTCAGCCTCGGCGCGCGATCGCTGACCGAGCAGACGGATCTGCTGCGTGTGGCGGATCAGGCCATGGGAAAGCTTTCCAGGGTGACCGGCGAGTCCGTCAATCTGGGCATTCTCGATGATCGCGACCAGAAGGTCGTCTACATTCACAAATACGATTCCGCCTACAGTCTCTCGATGAAATCGACGCTCGGGCTGCGTAATCCGCTGCACAGCACCTCGCTTGGGAAGGCGCTTCTTGCATGGCGCGACGACGACGAGATCCGGGAGCGGATCAGCAAGATGGAACTGACGAAGCTCGCGCCGCACACTATTACCGATCCGCAGGAATTGTTTGCCCAGTTGCAGATGGCGCGCAGTCGTGGTTTTGCCGAAGAGGTGGAAGAGAGCGAGGCGGGCGTGCGATGCATGGCGGCGCCGATCTTCAACTACCTCGGAAAACCGATTGCTGCGCTGTCGATTTCCTTTCCGATGTTCCGCTTCGATGAAAGCAGGAAATCCGAATATGTCGACCTCCTGCGCACGGCAGGGCTCACCGCCTCCGCCGGGCTCGGCTACCAGCCTGCAAAGAACTGACGCCTGGCGGCTTCAACGCCCACCGGACATTGCGGAAGCGAAGCGGCTCAAAGAGCCGCAAGGATGCCACCATCGACATAGAGCACCTGGCCGTTGACGAAATCCGATGCTGGAGAGGCCAGAAAGATCGCTGCACCGGAAAGTTCCTCCGGCTGGCCCCAGCGGGCGGCGGGCGTGCGGTTCTTCACGAAGGCGTCGAATGCCGGATCGTCCATCAGCGCGCGGTTCATCTCGGTGGCAAAATAGCCAGGGCCGATGCCGTTGACCTGAATGTTGTGGTGAGCCAGTTCCGTCGCCATGCCGCGGGTCAGCATCTTCAGCGCGCCCTTCATTGTCGTGTAGGGCACGACGGTCTTGCGGCCGACTTCGCTCATCAGCGAGCAGATGTTGATGATCTTGCCGCCACCGCGCTCGATCATCCCAGGCAGCACCGCTTGCGAGGGAAACACCGCGCCCATCACGTGGGTGTTGAACATCCGCCGCCACGTTTCGGCACTGTGCTCGAGGAACGGTGCGCGGATTTGAATGCCGGCATTGTTGACGAGGATATCGACGCCGTCGAGGCCGGCGAACGTTGCCTCCGTCTCATCGGCCATGGTGATGTCGCAGACCAGCCCGGAGGCCTCGTACCCCTCCGTCTTCAACTGGTTCACCGCTGCGGAAAGCGTCGCCTCGTCGCGTCCGTTCAGCGTGACCCGAGCTCCGGCGGACGCAAGTCCGCGTGCCATGGCAAGGCCGAGGCCGCGGCTCGAACCGGTGAGGACGGCGTGGCGACCGCTCAGATCGAAAAATGTATGTCGGACGTTCATCGAAATTTCTCCCGCATGGCCTGAATACCGGGAAAGGCATCCATAAGATAATCGTGACGAGGATAAAGGCACTGGATCAGATGGCGGCGATGCCGGCTGACCACGATCGTGAAGATCTATCCGCTGTGACCGGGTGAGGTGAAGGTCGAATGATATCCTTTGTCAAGACGGAAGGTGCCGCCGTGGCGGGCAGCGCGCTTTGCGGTGCGGACCTTTACTATCTGGCGGGAGCCTTTATATACCTGACGCGGACTGTCATGTTAGGTTACCTGAGCAAGCTGGTCGCGACGCCTTGGTGGCGGGCATGATGTTCTAATGGCAGATGGTGAAGGATCCGGCGTTGAGTTATTGGCATTCCATGGCTTGGCATACGGAGGGAATAAGGGTTGTCGCGCCGGTCAAGTGGCGTCGTTTCGACGGCATGGTCAGTGTCTTTTGGGAAGCGGAAAGCCAGTCTGGCGCCACGGGCTATTATTTGGCGGACGACCCGCGCATCATGATTTTCTTCAACGACGTATCGTCTCGAATTCGCGTGTCGAACCGAGACGGCTTGCAGCACTATCGTCCGATGACCCGCGCCGTCTATGTTCCAGCCGGCGTTCCCATGTGGACCAGCAGCGAAACCAAGCACCGCTTTTCCCACCTCAACCTGCATATGCACAGGGATCGGTTGCTCCGGTTCCTGTCGCCCTCGGTTGGGGCCTCCGCCGCCTTGGCCGCGGTGCGGCGGCCGGTGGAGCTTCAGGATGTCGGCGCCATCGAGACGCTGGCGGGTTTGCTGGTCGACGAGATATCCAGCCCGTCAAAGCACGCGGTCTATGGCGAAAGTCTCGTGGGCAGCATCGTCGCCGGTCTTCTCGACATACCCGACCATGAAACCGAAAAAGCCAATGGCAGGCTGACCCAGGCACAGATGAACAGGCTGGTGTCACGCATCGACGGCTTGAGGGACTGCCGCCTGACGGTTGCCGAAATGGCTGCGACCGTCGGCCTTTCGGAAAGCTGGTTTGCCAATGTATTCAAGCAGACCACCGGTAAGACGCCGCTGCAGTGGCAACTCGCCAGGCGCATCGACCTGGCGAAAAGGCTGCTCGTCGAAAGCGATATGGCCGTCGCGGAGATAGCCGCCCAGCTGGGCTTTACCGACCAGGCCCATTTGACCAAGGCGTTCAGACAGATTGCCGGCGATACGCCGGCCGCCTGGCGCCGGATGCGGCAGATCTGCTGATCCTGGCAAAGCCCCATCCGATCTCCGGCTTCTTCCGTTACGCGACGATCGCTGAGGCGTCGAGAGGCCGGTGCTCGGCCCCACGGGAATTGACCATAGCCCCTGCCAGCTGCCGGAAGCTCACGGTTCCAACCGGCTTGCCTGAAGGATCCACAACGGTCACGTCACCATCAGGTGCAGAGACCAGCGCCCGGATAGCGTCTTCGATCGTGATATTTGCCGGAATGGTGGGCTTGTCACTCCCAGCCCGGGAACGCAAGGGAGCCATGATCGCTTCGACCTGCACGACCCGTCCGCGGTTCACTTCTTTGACGAAATTGGCCACATATTGATCCGCCGGCCTCAGGACGATGTCCTGGCTTGTACCTTGCTGTATCACCTCGCCGTCGCGCAGGATGGCGATTTGGTCCCCCAGCCGGAGAGCCTCGTCGAGATCATGTGTGATGAACACGATCGTTTTCTTGATCTCGTTCTGGATATCGAGAAGAACGGACTGCATGTCCATGCGGATGAGTGGGTCGAGTGCGGAATAGGCTTCGTCCATTAGCAGGACGGGCGCGTCGTTCGACAATGCGCGAGCAAGCCCGACGCGCTGCTGCATTCCTCCAGACAGTTGGTTGGGGTACCTATGCTCGAACCCCTTCAGCCCAACGCGCTCCAGCCATCTCATTGCGACGTCGATCGCTTTGGAGCGGCCGATGCCCTGGACCTCAAGGCCGAAGACGGTGTTGTCGAGCACGCTTCGGTGCGGCAGCAAGGCGAACTTCTGGAAGACCATTGCCGTCTGGTGACGCCGAAAGTTTCGCAGTTCGTCCTTGTTCATCTTCACGACGTCCACCCCGTCGACCAGCACTTCGCCCGCGGTCGGGTCGATCAAGCGGTTGATATGGCGGATGAGCGTGGACTTGCCGGAACCGGACAGGCCCATAATGACCTGAATACAACCCGACTTGATGTCCAGATTGATATCGCAAAGCCCCAGCACATGGCCATGCGCATCGTTGAGCTCCGTCTTCGTTAGGCCGTTGCGGACGGCATCGACATACGCGGCGGGGTTGGCGCCGAAGATTTTGTAGAGATTGCGGACTGAGATGCCGCCCAAACCTTGCTCAGCCATGAACGATCTCCCGATGTTTCTGGAGCCGCTTGCCATAGGCCTGGCTGACCCGGTCGAAGATTATGGCGATTCCAACGATTGCGAGGCCGTTGAACATGCCGAGGGTAAAATACTGGTTGGCGATTGCCTTCAGCACCGGCTGGCCAAGCCCCTGAACGCCGATCATCGAGGCGACCACCACCATCGCCAGCGCCATCATGATCGTCTGGTTGATCCCCGCCATGATCGTCGGTAGGGCCAGCGGCAGTTGCACCTTGAAAAGCTTCTGGGTCTCCGAGGTGCCGAAGGCGTCGGCAGCCTCCAGAACATCCTTGTCGACGAGGCGGATACCAAGATCGGTCAGCCGGATCATTGGCGGAATGGCGTAGATCACCACGGCGATGAGCCCGGGGACGCGGCCGATACCCAGCAGCATGACGACCGGAATGAGATAAACGAAACTCGGCATGGTCTGCATCACGTCGAGGATCGGGTTGACGACCCGTTTGACGCCATTCGAACGTGCCATGAGTATGCCTATCGGCAGACCGACGGCAATCGACAGGACGGTGCAGACAAAGATCATTGCGACCGTACGCATCGTGTCGGTCCACATGTCGAAATAACCGATCAGCAGCAGCGTGATCAGACAGCTCAGCACGATTTTGACACTTCGGCTCGCAAACCACGCAATCGTGAGGATGATCGCGGTGATGATCGGCCACGGTGTCTGCGTCATAAAGCGATCGGCCGCCAGCAGGAAGCTCTGCAGAGGCGAAAACACGCTTTCGATCGTATCGCCATAGGCGCGAGTAAAGGCTCGAAAACCCTCATCGATCGCTTTCTTCAAGTTGCGAAGCGCGTCGTCATCCATATGGGGAAACTTATAAAACCATTCCATTCGGTTCCCTTTCTCTGGAAAGAGCCGTGTGAGGTCTTTTTCTTCTTTTAACGGCAAGCGGAAGGGGCGATGTGTTGGGCACATCGCCCCGGGGGCCTGTTAGAGCGCTGCCTCGATTTTCTTGGCGGCG
Source organism: Neorhizobium sp. T6_25 (assembly GCF_002968555.1). Classification (NCBI taxonomy): domain Bacteria; kingdom Pseudomonadati; phylum Pseudomonadota; class Alphaproteobacteria; order Hyphomicrobiales; family Rhizobiaceae; genus Neorhizobium; species Neorhizobium sp. T6_25. The sequence goes on along the minus strand of NZ_PVBL01000001.1, from coordinate 53,321 downwards.
TCCTTTGAAACCCACTTGGTCCAGATATCTTTGTTTTCCTTCAGGAAATGCTTGGCGCCATCCTCACCGCTTGCCTGATTGTCCGTCATCCATGCCATCAGTTTGCCGATGGTTTGGTTGCTCCAGGACCGCTTTTCAAGATAGGTCATCACCTCGGGTCCCGCTTTTTCCGAGAAGGGCTTGGCGACCAGGGTGACGATCGAGTCGATCGGCCAAGCATTCGGCTTCGGATCCGGGCAATCGGCAACGGTGTTGCAACGCTTCCATTCAGCCGGATCGTTCTTCACGCCGGCCTCAAGTTTTACCATCGGGTATTTGCCGAGTAGCGCCGTCGGCGCCCAGTAGTAGGTGGCAAAGCTCTTCTTGCGCTCATATGCCTTTGCGATAGCACCGTCCAAACCGGCCGCCGATCCGGTGTCGATCAGTGTGAACTTAGCCTTTTCCCCGCCGAAGGCCTTGAAGAGCTGCGTTGTCACGACGGTGCCACCCCAACCCTGAGGGCCGTTGAGGATTGCGCCTTTGCTTGGGTCTTCCTCGCCTGGGAAGAGTTCGGGATGCTTCAGCAAATCCGGAATGGTCTTGATGTCCGGATGCGCGTCCGAGACATATTTCGGGATCCACCAGCCCTGATTGCCACCGTCCGGCAGTGGAGATCCAACCTTGACGATCCGGCCCTCCTGTGTGCCCTTCGCAACCACGTCGGGAAGCAGGTCGATCCAGGCCTCCGGAGCGATATCAGGCTGGCCTTTTTCCGCCATGGAGGTGATGGTCGGCACGGTGTCTCCAACCGTGATCTCCGCCTGGCAGCCGTAACCTTCGTTTAAAATGAACTTGTCCAGATTGGAGATGACCTCCGCGCTTTGCCAATTCATGCTCGCGATCGTGACGCGGCCGCATCCGGCAGCACTTGCCGCCGATGCGCCGGCGAACACTCCGATCAGCACGCAACCCGAAGCCAAAAGCTTATTCATAGTACCGTTCCCTTTTTTAGCGGCTGGACGTGGAATGCGGGGCGCCGCGGATGCCCGATTCACAATTGCTTGGGAACGTCTCCCAAACTCATCGATTTCTCGAACGCTGCCGTCAGTCCGCAAGCAATCGCTGTTTCGAAACCCGCAGCACGCATAGCCTCGATCGCAACCGCCGTGGTGCCGCGGTAATCGAGGAAGGTTTGCACGATCTCGCTGGGACAGGTCTCATGCATTTCCATCAGTCGCCCCGCCCCGATGATAAGCGTGTTCACGGCGCGCCGGGCAATCGCGACGGGGATGCCCCGGGACAGGGCATCTCGCATCATCGCGTCGGCAAGAAGCGCCGGAAAGGCGGGGCCGGATCCGGACAGGCCGGTGAAATAGTCCATATCGGTTTCGCTGTGCACTTCATCCTGAACACCGCAGGCCTCGAACAGGGCTCTGACAAATATACGTGCTTCTTCGCTGACCCCAGGCGTCGCGATCCATGGCGTGTAGGATTGGCGGATCTCGACCGCTGCATGCGGCAACGAACGAACGACACAGTCGGTCCGATGACGGTCGCTCAACGGGTCCAACGGAATGCCTGCCATGACGGAGACCAGCAGCTTGCCTTTCATATCGACGTTGAGGTCACGCCAGTCAGCGGGGCGGACGCAAAGAACGACAACATCCGAGCGGTCGGCAAGGGCCTGATTGTCCGATGTCCAGAAAGCCTCGTCGAAACGATGCGGCCGCTGGCTGCGATAAGAGAGCGACAGGTCCTGAGGCTTCACGAAGCCGGCGTCCAGCACCGCGCTGGCAAGGGCGCTGCCCAGCCAGCCGTTGCCGCCGATCACGCCAATTCTCCAGCCCCTGCCATCTTCCACCTTGCTCTCACCCTTGTTTATAGCCGTGCCGCGCGTAGAAGCGATCGAGTTCTCGCTGTTGCGGGATCTGACCGGTATAGATTGCGATATATTCGGGAATCCGCTTCATGCGCAGTCCGATATCCTCGGTGGACTGCATGGAGATGTAGCCGATCTGGACCAGGTAGGTTGTTCTCGCGCGAACGTCCGCAGGCTCTTCGTCAAAGCCGAACCGCACGAACATGCGGCTCAAAGCGCCTATTCGGGCCAGGTCAGCCTGCTGAACCTCAACCTGAATCTCCGGCGATTGCAATGCCCAACTGCGAATTGCAAACTCGAACTGGGAGTCGAAGAGGTCTTTGTTGAGCCAGCAATCGAAGACATTGAGCATCGCCTCAGCAAGAGATTCCGCATATGCCTCGGACTGCTTCACGAGGTTGCCTGTGTTCTTGTCCCTCCAGCGCAGTATCAGCGCGCTCAGCAGTTCTTCCCGATCCTTGAAGAACCAATAGAAGCTTGTCCGCGATAGGCCCAGCTTCTTGGCAAGCGGCAAGATCTTCACTGAATCTACGCCGGATTCGAGCAGCGCTTCATAGGCGGCCTCAAGCCAACCCTCCTGAGAGCCACGCCAGCCGCTGTCATTTACCGCCTGTTCCATTGACACTTCCTAACAAACTCCTAACCGCACTTCAAGCAAAATGTACATCAATGTCGACTGGAAGTACGTCGATGTTTTCAATATTGACACATATGTACATTCCCGCTTAGCCTTATGTGCAAAGGCGATAAACCGGAGCCGTCGCATGTCGAACGATCCCCTCCTTCAGCCCTACACACTGAAGCATCTGACCCTACGCAACCGTATCATCGTTACATCGCATGAGCCCGCCTATCCTGAGGATGGCATGCCGAAGGAACGTTACCGAGCCTATACCCTCGAGCGAGCGAGGGGCGGCGTGGCGCTGACAATGACGGCGGGGTCGGCTGCGGTGTCGAAAGACAGCCCGCCGGTCTTTAATAACTTGCTCGCCTATAAGGACGAAATCGTTCCGTGGATCCGGGAAATGACCGATGCCGTGCACGAAGAGGGCGCAGCTATCATGATCCAGCTGACGCATCTCGGCCGGCGCACCCGTTGGGACAAGGGCGATTGGCTGCCGGTGGTCGCGCCGTCCCATCATCGTGAAGCGTCGCACCGCTCCTTCCCGAAGAAGATGGAGGATTGGGATATCGAGCGCATTATCAGAGACTTCGCGGACGCAGCCGAACGGATGAAGGCGGGCGGCATGGATGGTGTCGAGTTGGAGGCATACGGTCACCTGATCGATCAATTCAATTCGCCGCTCACCAACGAACTGGACGGGCCATATGGGGGCTCGCTCGAAAATCGCATGCGGTTCTGTTTCGACGTCTTCAAGGCGATGCGCGAGCGCGTCGGAGACGACTTCATCCTCGGCGTTCGCTACACGGCCGACGAATGTCTCCCCGGAGGCACTGGAAAAGCTGACGGCATGGAGATTTCGCGACGGCTGCGCGACAGTGGCCTGATCGACTATCTGAACGTGATCCGAGGTCATATCGATACGGATGCAGGCCTGACCGACGTCATTCCGATCCAGGGCATGGCGAACTCGCCCCATCTCGATTTTGCCGGCGAGATCCGCGCGGCAACCAATTTCCCGGTCTTCCATGCGGCAAAAATCCCGGATGTGGCGACGGCACGGCACGCGATTGCCGCGGGCAAAGTGGACATGGTCGGAATGACGCGCGCCCACATGACGGATCCGCACATCGTTCGCAAAATTATCGAAAAGCGCGAGGAGGACATACGTCCTTGCGTCGGCGCGAATTATTGTCTCGACCGCATCTACCAGGGCGGGATGGCGTTTTGTATCCACAATGCCGCGACTGGTCGCGAACAGACCATGCCACATACCATTGCAAATGCCGACACCCGCAAGAAGGTGGTCATTGTCGGCGCCGGGCCGGCTGGCCTTGAAGCGGCGCGCGTGGCGGCCGAGCGGGGTCATGTGGTCGTGGTTTTCGAGGCGGCCAGCAATCCCGGCGGACAGATCCGCCTCACCGCGCAGAGCGAACGCCGCCGAGAGATGATCAGCATCATCGGCTGGCGGATGAGCCAATGCGAGAAGCTCGGTGTCACGTTTCATTTCAACAACTGGGCGGACGCCGATATGATCGCCGCTGAAGGCCCCGATGTGGTCATCATCGCAACTGGTGGATTGCCGCATACTGAAGTTCTGTCGAAGGGAAATGAGCTTGTCGTCTCTTCCTGGGATATCATTTCGGGCGACGTCAAGCCGGGCACCAATGTGCTCATCTTCGACGATGCCGGTGACCATGCTGGCTTGCAGGCCGCGGAATTCATCGCCAAGACAGGGGCCAAGGTCGAGATCATGACGCCGGACCGCTCCTTCGCGCCGGAGGTCATGGCGATGAACCTTGTTCCCTACATGCGCTCGCTGCAGAAACTCGACGTAACCTTCACCGTCACCTACCGGCTGCAATCAGCCGAGAAAAGCGGCAACCAGATCATTGCCCATGTCGGTAGCGATTACGGCGGCGTGACGAAGCAGCGGACTATCGACCAGATCGTCATCAATCACGGTACGATTCCATTGGACGACCTTTATTTCGAGATGAAGCCCGGCTCGAAGAACCTCGGTGAAGTTTCCTACGACCAGCTAATTTCCGGCGTGCCGCAAACGGCCGAGCGCAATCCCGCTGGCACCTATCAGCTCTTTCGGATTGGCGACGCGGTCGCTGCTCGCAACACGCATGCAGCGATCTATGACGCATTGCGGCTTGCCAAGGATATTTGAACCATGGCCCGCAGCGAAGTCTTGCAGGATTTTCTGAACACCGCATTCGTCGCGTTCGATCAGCTTGCCGAGGATTCACAGGCCCGGCAGTCACTGACACAGATATTTGCGCACCTGCAAACATCGCTGCCGGAGCGGGTGAATATCGCAAAGCGGCTTCCGGTTTGCGGCCTGTATTTGGAGGGTGTCTTGGCTGCAAAGTCGGAGGAACCCCCGTTGAACGTGTTGCTCCGGCGCTTCGCAGCTCTGGAGACACAGCTCGAATGGAAATGTCGTTCGACCTATGACAATTCGGCTAGTGCAAATTTTCCGATGGGCCACGCCAATACCATGATCGTCGGGCCGGGCGGCCTTGAGGACCGTTCGGACGTGTGGCTTGGCGCAACCCTGATGGCGCCGAACGTGCGGTATCCGGACCACGATCATGCACCGGAGGAAATCTATCTCGTCCTGTCGGATGGCGAATTCCTGCAGGGCGATTCCGGTTGGTTCACGCCGGGCATGGGTGGCTCCTTCTACAATCCAGCTGGAATCCGGCACGCGATGCGCTCGGGCGAGGGGCCTCTCTTCGCATTCTGGGCACTTTTACCCGACCAGCGGAAACCTTGAGGCAAGGCGATCGATAGTTCTCCGGTCATCCCTGCTATGTTTAAAGCCCTACCGGTCGACCACGAGGTCACTGAGTGGCTTCGAACAGCAGGGCAGGAATAACCCGGCGTCGATTTCCCGCTGGCGGATCCCGCCATTGTGGTTCATGTCGACGGATCCGGACAGCAGTTTTGATTTGCAGGTGCCACACACCCCGTTTGAACATGAAGAGGGGAGTTTCACGCCGGCTTTTTTCGCGCAGGACAAAACGGTCTGCTCGCCTGAAACTTCGATCTTACGAACTTGCTTGGCAAACTCCACCGTGAACATTCTCGTGGCTGCTTCCTGGACAACCGGAAGATCGATGTCGTCGACGACGGCAGCGTCGAAACTCTCCTCGATATAATGGGATGACGGAACGCCGAGCTCTGCGGCAATCACGCGGGCAGCAGCCATGAATGGCGCTGGGCCACAACACATGACGACACGCTCTGCAATGTCAGGTACGGCCAGCTTCATGTAGTCTGCCGAGATGCGCCCGGTAAGGCCAGGCCAATGGGCTTCGCCAGAGGTGATCTCAGGTAGGAAATGCAGGCGGAGCTGCTTTCCTTTATTTGCCAGACAGGCGAGTTCTTCTCGAAAGATCAAGTCTCTGGGGCTTCGCGCCGCATGCATGAACACGACGTCGATGGGCTCGAAGGTATCCGCCAGTTCGCGGATGATAGACATGACTGGCGTAATCCCCGATCCACCAGACAGAAGCAGCAATTTTTTGGCATTGGGCCGGATAAAATGTCCGAGCGGTCCATTGCCCTTCATCTTCAAGCCAGCTGTGACGTTGTCATGAAACCAGTTGGAAATCTTACCCCCTGGCACACGTTTCACGGTGACTGAAAACGCGTTGGTACGTTGCGGCGAGGAGGATATGCTGTAGCAGCGGCTTTCGGGCTCGGCGTCAATGTCGAGATCGAACAGGAAATACTGGCCGGCCTTGAAGGCGAACTTTTTCCCAAGCGAAGACGCGAACGTGAATGTTTTTACATCGTGCGTTTCCTGGTGGACGTCGATGCAAACCAGATCCTCGTCCAAATCCCGGTCCCAGAATTCAGTGTTCTCGATCTGATCGACAGCTGCGAAGGCGCTCCTAGTATCCATGCGCACGCATCCGATCGATATACCAAGAGGCGAACTTGTCGAGATTCGTCTCTGAGAATGGCGAATAGGGGCCGGGCACATAGGCAGGGTCTTCGACACCGGCATGGGAGCGGGCGACGAGTTCTGCGTCCTGATCCGTGGTCGCCACCCAGACGTTCGTCAACTTCTCAAGATCGTAGTGCACGCCCTCGACGGCGTCCTTGTGAACGAGCCACTTCGTGCGCACCAGCGTCTTGTCGGGCGAAATTGGAATGACTATTGCCACGATGGCGTGGTCACCCATGAAGTGGTTCCAGCTGTTATGGCCCCACAGATGCACATCACCAAGATCCTTGCGGGTCATCGTTCCCAGAAGCTTGGATGATGCCGCCGTGGCGTCTGGGGTCTGGGATTCGCCCGCACCAGAAATGATAAGGCGCTGCGTCCTGAAATTTGTCTCGCAATCGACGAGTTGTTCGATTGCGGCGGATGGATAGCCGTCCGCTGTCCACTGACGTGCGCGCTCTTCGTAGAGAGCAAGATGCTCTTCGGCCTGCGCTCTGTCCTCCGGGCTGAGTGTCTCGGGATCGAAGCCGAAATCCAGATCGACGAAAGAGACGCAAAGCTCCGGGTGGTTTGCCGAACAATGGTAACACTCACGATTATTCTCCATCGTCAGCTTCCAGTTGCCGTGCTCGATCACATCGGTTTCAAATGCAACTTTGGAATTACCGATATCGTAGGGTGCCAGGCGCTCGGCCATCGCCAGCTCGAGTCGAGCAATATCCTTTGGCGGATTGTCAGCAAGGCAGACATAGATGAGGCCGCCGATCGACTTGAAGGTCACAGGCTTCAGGCTATGGCATTCTTTGTCGAAGTTCTTGCCCATATGGGGGGCATAGCTCAGTTCGCCGCTGGGTTCGTATGTCCAGGTGTGATAGGGACAGACCAGCTTCGAGACGATCGTCTTGCCGGGATTGAGGAGGCGCGAGCCCCTGTGGCGACAGACGTTGTGCACGACGCGGATTTCGCTGTCATCGTCGCGCAGCAGGATCAGGCCGGTTTTGCCGATGTCGATAACCGCAGCGTCGCCGGGCTCGGGCACGTCGCATTCAAGTCCGACGCAGATCCAGTGCCGACGAAAGAAGACGTCCATATCGGCTTCGAACACGTCTGACCGGGTATACAGGCCCGCTGGCAGGGCATGCCCGTCGGCACGCGCGTCCAAAAGTGACGAGATCGAGGACGCAAGTTTGTTCAGCATGAAGAACCTCTTTGCCAGCTTTCGGGCAAGAGTGACCTTGCCATGCAATTCGTTCAACGGCATAAATTGTTAGGTTGGCATAATGAAAAGTAATGGATTGAGGCGCGAGCATGCAGTTTCGTAAACGACTCCCGTCCTTGACCGCGCTGCTGATGCTTGAAGCAGTTTTGCGCAGAAAGAGCTTTACCGCGGCCGCGACGGAACTTGGCGTCACACAGGCGGCCGTAAGCAGGCAGATTGCCTTGCTTGAGGAAGAACTGGGGCAGCCAATGTTCGTGCGTAAACACCGCGCAATCGAACCTACGCCGGCGTGTCGCATTCTGGGAGCGTCGCTGGCACAGAGCCTTGCCAATATTGCGGAGACAGTCGAGGCGATCAAAATGTCCGGCCAGGATGTCGTCACGATCGGTGCGACGATCGCGTTTTCGTCTTTCTGGCTGCTTCCGCGTCTGGCCGACTTCCGTTCCCAAAACCCTGGTATCCAAGTGCGTGTTGTATCCCAGGATGAAAAAATCGATCTCGATAGTGGAGAGATAAACATTGCTATCCGTTATGGAATACCGCCGTTTAACGATGGGACGGTCATTGCATCAAAAGACGATTTCATAACACCCGTATGTTCGCCCGATTATCTCAAGCGCAGACAACCAGGGCCACTGTCATCGACAGACGAGTATATCGAAACGCACAGTTCCGACCCCTTGTGGTTTTCGTGGGCCCAATGGCTTGACCAGATCGGAGCCTCCTTTGATCTCAAGCCATCCCTGAGATTCAGCCATTATACCGAAACGATATTCGCTGCGTGTAATGGCCAGGGAGTCGCACTCGGCTGGGGCGCGCTCGTTCAGGCTTTTCTTGATGCCGGAACGTTGGTCGCGCTGCATGATCTGACGTACAAGGCTGACGGGCGATATAATATCTTGCTGCCACTCAAGGCGCGACGAACGGTTGCCAATGACAGAGCCGTTGCCTGGCTCACGGCAGCACTGCACGCATAACCAGGAGTATTGGCATCCGGACCAGTTCCCCTCGTCGTTCGAGACTCCCAGAGGTAGGTTTTCGGCTCTCAACAGCAACGGATGAGATCGGCCCGGGTATCCCCGATCGAGGTCAGCAGCGGCGTGTCTCCTTCATGCTGCGCCATGGCACCTTCTTCAAGCCGGAGCTGAAGGAGCTTGTTGCGGTCGACAGCCCCGATCTGACCCTTCGCCGCCACGAATCGCTTGGAATCGTCCGCGAGTCCGGTTCGGGCAAGACAACGTTGGGCCAGGCGCTTTTGCGGCTGAACGACACCGACAGCGGCGAGATCAATGCCGACCGGCAGCCGATCCACGGCCGTTCGCGCGTCGAAATGCCGCCGTTGCGTTCGCGCATGCAGGTGGTCTTCCAGGATCCGTTCTCGTCGCTCAATCCGCGCATGAAGCCTATCGGTCAGCCGACAAGATCGAGGTCGCGCAGTCGAAGGAATATGCCTCGTTGATCATCAATTCGGTCTGGACCGGCGAACCCTCCGTCGTCTACGGCAACGTGCGCAACAATGGCTGCATCACTTCGCTGCCCGACAATTGCGCAGCCGAGGTTCCCTGCCTGGTCGACGCGTCGGGTATCCAGCCAACCTTCATCGGCGGCCTGCCGCCGCAGCTGACGGCACTGATCCGCACCAATATCAACGTCCAGGAGCTGACGGTTCAGGCATTGATGACCGAGAACCGCGAGCACATCTACCACGCTGCAATGATGGACCCGCATACGGCGGCAGAGCTCGATCTCGACCAGATCTGGGCGAGGACAGGCGAGCTGCTTGCCGCTCATGGCGACTGGCTGCCGGCCTGGGCCCGCACCGGCCGCAAGGATCAGGCCGCCTGACCAACTCTCTCCCGGTCTTGCGCCTCAAGAAGTCTCGCGGCCGTGCCGCGGGACTTCTTGCCCTTCATCCAAAGCGGTCTTGGCTGCAGATCGCCAATCTACCGCCTGCTGTCCCAACCGGCGGGATTGCGGATGGGACGGGAGGATCACCATGTCTGGCGCAGCGTCGCATAGATCGCGCGGCCGGGATTGTACCAGTCGGCGCCGAAACCACCATTCGCCACGTGCTTTTCGTCGAACAGATTGCTGACGTTGAGCTGGAATGTCGTGTTCTGTTGCATCTTGTAGCTGAATGCCGCATCGAAGACGACGTTCGGGTCCGACTTCACCGTGTTGGCGTTGTTGACGAAATACGAACTCATGTAGCGCGCGCCGAGCCCAAAGGTCATGTCGCCGCGTGGCCCATTCCCCTCCAGCGTGTAGTTGACCCAGGCTGAAGCCGTGTGTTCCGGCACCATGGCAAGACGGTTGCCTTCGTTGGCACCCGCGTTTTTGACGATCTCGGTATCAATATAGGAATAGGCGGCGGTCAGGCTGAGGTTGTCCGTCACCTCGGCCTTGGCTTCGAAGTCCACTCCGCGGGACTTGACCTTGCCAACCGGCGTTGCCACGGGCGGGGCGCCGATGTTGAGTGTGATGTTTTCCTTGGTCAGATCGTAGACCGCGATGCTGAACAACGCTGGAATCTCGGATGGCCGATATTTCACGCCGACCTCCCACTGTTCGCCACGCTCAGGCTCCAGGCCGATCGTGGCCGGCACCGCCGACTCGGCATAGCTTACATAGGTGGCGATTTCGTCGGTGATTTTATAGCTCAGCGCCGCCCGCTTCGTGAACTCGCTGACGTCGGCGCGGGTCAGGGGACTGGCTGGAGCAACAGCAAGGTTGTTCGTCTGTTCGAGATCGAGCCAGTCGTTTCGGAGTCCCACCGTCGCGGTCAGTTTTTCCCAGAAGGTTAGTTCTTGCTGAAAATAGATCGCCTTGGTCTTCTGGTCGTTGACCAGGCTCTGATAGAGTGGGACCGAGGAAGGCCGCCCAGTATAGACCGGATTTGTATAGTCGATGTCCGGTGCGTCGCCGTAGTAATTGTTGGTTGTGCCGTGATAATCGTTATATTCGACGCCAAACAGACTGCGACTGTCCACACTCTCAAAGCTGGCGTCATATTGTAGGTGGGCGTCGATAACGAAGTTTTCGGCCGACGAGTCGTTTGCGAAGAAGTCTCGGTCCACGATTGTCGTGCCGGCCGCCGGTGCAGCCGCTACGTAAGCATAGCCGAAATTACTCCTGGTGTTGCTGTATCGCGCGCTCGAGTTGAACGTTACGCCGGAGCCGAAGTCATGGTCGAACGTGACGCTGAGCGTATTGCGGTTCACATCGCGATAATTGTAGTCCGGTTCGCCCAAAAATAGGCTTCGGTCGAAGTCCGAGCCCACAGGGTGCCCGCCGCTGCCGGGTATTCCCTGGCGGTCCAGATGATCATAAACGACGGACAGGCTGGTGTCGCCACTCGGGCGCCAGGTCAGTCCGCCCATAATGAAGTTTTCGTCGTCCTGAGAATAGTCGTATTCTTCCTCGGCTCGTTTGAATTTGCCGGTCAGGCGATAGGACAACGTGTCGTCCTCGGTAATGTTGTCACCGAAGTCGAAGCCCGTTTCGGCGTGGTCGAAGGAGCCACCCGTCACGTAGGCTTCGCCGAAACGCGCGCTCTTCGGCCGTTTGGTGACGAAATTCACCGAACCGCCGGGGTCGGAGACGCCAAAGCCGGTGGAATTGGCGCCTTTGAGCACTTCCACGCGCTCAAAGACGTAGGCTTCTTCCCGAAGTCCGCCGAACGGTCGGCCGATGAGTAGTCCATCGCGGTACATGTAGGCGTCGAAGCCGCGAATCTTGAAATAGTCGAAGCGGTCGTCGGAGCCATAGAAGTCAGCGGTGACACCTGCCGTGTACTGCAAGACCTCCTCAACGGTGCTTGCACCACGCTCTTGGATTTCCTTGGATGTGATGACTGAGACGGAGGCGGGCGTATCCAGAATATCAGTCACCATCTTGCCGCCCCCGGTCGTCTTCGTCGCGACGATCGACTTCGAATCGTTGTCGGTATCGAGGCCGGCGCCGCTGCTCTGGATGACGATCGGTGCGAGTGTTGTATCGGCGTTCGCATTTTCCTGGCCAAGCACGACGGTCGGCGTGAAGGCGACAAGCGCGGTGCAACCCAGAAGGACCGCATTCCGATAGCGGATAAGGGCCGGTCTCGAGCGAGCGCCTGTTCTTTTGTTGTCCATATTCACGTTCCAGAAGTTGATTCGACGAGAGATCGCCGAGACTGATGCCAGGTCTGAGGAACCATTCCGAACGACATCCGTGCAATCCGCCCGCGAGGGATTTTCCCTGGTCATGCGGCCGCAATGGCTGGGTTTGATATGCCCCGGAACGGCTATTAACTTGAGCATGTTTGTCCAGTATTGTAAATTCTCCGTGCTTTGTAGGATCCCGCGGAAATCTCGGTACTCTTGTCGGTGCAGGCGTGGAGGGTGGTTGACGGGACTTCCTTAACCTGAAAGTGGAAGTCCACTTAAGGTCTGCGGAGTTTGACGATGCTGCGGTTATTGCCTTCGGCCGTGAAAATGGCGGCGATATGCATTTGGTTTGTTGCGTTCGGCATCGCCGGGGCAGGCGCCCGGGCGGCCGAAGGAGAGACCTATCCCGTCACCATCAAGCATGCGTTCGGCACGACGATCATTCCCCAAAAGCCTGCGCGGGTAGCGACCGTCGCCTGGGCAAACCATGAGGTGCCGCTGGCGCTCGGTGTCGTGCCCGTCGGCTTCGCCAGGGCCAATTTCGGCGACGACGACGGCGATGGGGTATTGCCCTGGGTAGCCGAAAGGCTGGCAGCGCTCCACGCCGCCAAGCCCGTGCTTTTCGATGAAGGGGACGGCATCGATTTCGAGGCGGTCGCCGCCACAAGGCCCGATGTGATCCTGGCGTCCTATTCCGGCTTGAGCCAATCGGATTACGACACGCTGAGCCAGATCGCCCCGGTCGTCGCTTATCCCGAGGCGCCCTGGTCGACCGACTGGCGTGACATGATCCGCCTGAACAGCGCAGGGATGGGCATGGCTCCGCAAGGCGACGCGTTGATCGCCAGGATCGAAGCGGACATTGCCAAGGTGGTTGGCGGACATCCTGAACTCCGGGGTAAATCCGCGATGTTCATTACCCATCTCGATGCGACCGACCTGAGCACCGTCAACTTCTATACGACGAACGATACCCGGGTGAGGTTCTTCGAGGATCTTGGTCTGAAGTCCCCGAAAAGCGTCGTAGAGGCTTCGAAGTCCGGGAAATTCGCAGGCTCTGTCAGCGCCGAGCGCATCGACGTCTTCGACGACGTGGATATCCTCGTCACCTATGGAAACCAGAAACTGCTTGATGCGCTGGCGGCGAACCCCTTGATGTCCAGAATGCCGGCCGTGGACAAGGGTGCTCTCGTCATGCTGGGCCGCAACCCGATCGGTACGGCGGCCAATCCGACACCGCTTTCGATCTCATGGGTCTTGAAGGACTATGTGGATCGGCTTGCGGAAGCGGCCAGAAAGTCCAAATGACGGCCGGCAGCATACGTTCGTTCTCTCGGCCGCTCGTCTTTCGACGCTCGAACCGGACCCGCGGCCTCTGGCTGGCCGGATTGGTCGTGGCCGTTTCCGCCCTCTGTGCGCTCTCGGTAACGGTCGGCACCCGCGAAGTGGCCTGGAGCGATGTCGCGGCGGCGCTCGCGGGGCAGGTCGACAGCATCGGCCAGGCAGCGGTGAGCGTGCGCATCCCGAGGACGGTACTTGCCGTACTTGCCGGAGCCGCGCTCGGGCTTGCCGGGGCGATCATGCAGGGCGTGACCCGCAATCCTCTCGCCGATCCGGGTATTCTCGGCGTCAATATGGGGGCGTCGCTCGCCGTCGTGACCGGCGTCGCCTTGTTCGATATGTCCTCCGCGCATGCCTATATCTGGGCTGCGATCCTCGGAGCGGGGTGTTCGGCAGTTTTCGTTTATACGATAGGATCGCTCGGGCGTGGCGGGGCAACCCCGTTGAAGCTGGCGCTGGCCGGAGCCGCAACGTCAGTTGCCTTCTCCTCGATGGTGATCGCCGTGGTGCTGCCGCGCGCCGATATCGCGGGCGGCATCCGCTCCTGGCAGATCGGCGGCGTGAGCGGAGCGACCTTCGAGCGCATTGGCCCGGTGCTGCCGTTTTTGGCCGTCGGTTTCGTGGTCAGCCTTCTGTCGGCGCGAAAGCTGAATTCGCTGGCGTTGGGCGACGATGTCGCGGCAGGGCTCGGGGAGCGCGTCGCCGTGGCCCGCGCCGTCGCCTCCTTCGGCGCCATCTTGCTGTGCGGGGCGACAACGGCGGTTTGCGGGCCGATCGGCTTTCTTGGATTGGTCGTGCCGCATGTCTGCCGTCTGCTGGTCGGTGTCGATCACCGGTGGTTGCTGCCGTTTTCCGCGCTTGGCGGCGCTTGCCTGCTGCTGGCGGCGGATGTCGTCGGCCGTATCGTCACCAGGCCGGCCGAGATCGAGGTCGGAATCATCACGGCCCTCGTCGGGGCGCCGTTCTTCATCTGGATCGTCAGGCGGCAGCGGGTTCGAGAACTGTGACAGTGCTTTCCCCAACCATTGATCTCATCGTGGAGAATCGCCGCCGCCGGGCGCGCCGGCACGGTCTCGTGACAGCCATTCTGCTGGCCATCATGGTCGCCCTCTTTGCGGTGACCTTGTCGCTTGGCCAGTCCTTCACGCCGCCCGGTGACGTCATGCGCGTCCTGCTCGGGGAGGATGTCGCAGGTTCTGCCTTTACGGTTGGCAAGCTGCGGCTGCCGCGCTCGGTCCTTTCCGTTCTCGCCGGGCTGGCCTTTGGGCTCGGCGGCGTCACGTTCCAGCTCATGCTGCGCAATCCCCTTGCCAGCCCGGACATCATCGGGATCACGTCGGGCGCAAGTGCTGCGGCCGTGTTCGCCATCGTCGTCCTGTCCTTGAGCGGGCCGATCGTTTCGGTCCTGGCGGTTGGCGCAGGCCTCGGCGTGGCGCTGCTGGTCTACGCCCTGTCATTCCGCAATGGAGTGGCGGGGACGCGGCTCATCCTCGTCGGCATCGGTGTCTCGGCCATGCTGGAAAGCGTCGTCGCCTATATTCTCTCCAGCGCTCCTGCCTGGAACCTGCAGGAGGCAATGCGCTGGCTGACCGGCAGCGTTAACGGCGCGCAACTCGGCCAGGCGCTTCCGCTTCTTCTGGCGCTGGCGACGTTCGGCGGGCTGCTGCTCGGCCGGGCACGCGACCTGGAGGCGCTTCGCCTGGGTGACGACATGGCTGCGGCCCTGGGGGTCAAGGTGGCAAGGACCCGCATGCTGGTGATCGTTGCGGCCGTCGGCATGATTGCGTCTGCAACAGCGGTGACGGGGCCGATTGCCTTTGTGGCTTTCCTGTCAGGGCCGATCGCCTCCCGGGTTGTCGGACGCAACGGATCGTTGCTGATACCGGCGGCGTTGATCGGAGCGATACTCGTGCTGGGCGGCGATTATGTCGGTCAATTCCTTCTGCCGGGCCGTTATCCGGTGGGCGTGGTGACCGGAGCCCTGGGCGCACCCTATCTGATCTACCAGATCGTGCGCGCCAACCGGATGGGAGGCTCGCTATGACCGTTCGCTCCACGCACTCTCTTACCGCCAGCGGGCTTTCGGCCGGATATAACCATGCCGAAATCCTGCACGGGCTCGATCTTGCCGTGCCGCCCGGCAGGATTACCGCAGTCGTCGGTGCCAATGCCTGCGGCAAGTCCACGCTGTTGCGCACCATGTCGCGGCTCATCTCGCCCAGCCAGGGGCATGTTCTGCTGGACGGAAAATCGATCCACCGCATCCCGTCCCGGGAGTTGGCTCGAACACTGGGTCTGCTTCCTCAGTCGCCGATCGCGCCGGAGGGGATTACCGTTGCAGACCTCGTCAGCCGCGGGCGGCATCCGCATCAAAGCCTGTTTTCACGATGGACGCGCAAGGACGATGAAGCCGTCGAGAGCGCGCTCGCGGCGACCAAGACCATCGAGCTTGCCGAACGGCCGGTGGACGAGCTTTCGGGCGGGCAGCGCCAGCGTGTCTGGATCGCCATGGCTCTGGCGCAACAGACGGATGTTCTGCTGCTGGACGAACCGACGACGTTTCTCGACATCAATCACCAGGTCGAAGTTCTCGATCTGCTGACCGATCTCAACCACGCGCGGGGAACCACCGTCGTCATGGTCCTCCACGACCTCAATCTCGCGGCGCGCTACGCGGACTACCTCGTCGCGATAGCCGAGGGACGCGTGCATGTCGCCGGCAGTCCCGAGGACGTGCTGACGGAAGAGAACGTGCGGCAAGTCTTCGGGCTCGAGAGTCGCGTCATTACCGACCCGACATCGGGCCGGCCGATCATGCTGCCGATCGGTCGTCATCGCATGGCGGAGGAGCAAGATCTAAAGGAGAATCGGTCATGAATGCAGTTCAACCGCTCAAATTGTCCGGAGTCGCACTGCCAAGGGATGCCGAACGCATGCTCGACGAAATCTGCGAGCACTTCATCGAGCACGCCGACGTGCAGCGAAGCAAGGACCACGCCCTGCTGAAAAGCAAGAACAGCACGACAAGCATTCGGCTGGCGGACAGCAAGCTCCTGATCGAACTGGCATGCGAGTCGCAAGCGGCGTTGCAGCTGAATCAGACGATGATTGCAGAGCACCTGTTCTATTTTGCAGGGGAGGATCCGTTTGAATTGACGTGGTCGGAGCATTCGTCCCTCGCGGTGCTGCCGAATATCCACGAGGTGACGGTCGTCTCGGCGGAGGATGTGACCCCTCACATGCGGCGCGTGAAGTTTGCCTGCGCCGATGTCGCGCCGTTCGTCGGCGGCGATATGCATGTTCGCCTTCTGGTTCCCCCGAAGGGCAGGCCGCCGGTATGGCCGGGAATCCGCCAAGACGGCCGCGTCGCCTGGCCCGAGGGAGAAGACGAGATTCTGGTTCGCATATACACGATCCGTGCCGTTGATACCGAACGTCGGGAATTGTGGATCGACTTCCTGCAACATCCATCGTCCCCTGTCGCGACCCCTGGAGCCGACTTTGCCCGCGACGTCCAGCCCGGAGAAAAAGTAGCGCTGCTCGGACCGGGAGGCGGCAGTCTGCCGGCAGCACAGTCCATTCTTCTGGTCGGCGACGAAAGCGCTCTTCCCGCCATCGCCCGGATCGCGGCCGAAGTGGCGCCGGGCACCCGGATGCAGGCTATCATCGAAGTGCTGGATGACGCGGAGGAACAGCCGCTTCCGTCAGCGGGTTCCTTGGACGTCCGCTGGCTGCATCGGCGGAGCTATCCGGCAGGAGCGAAAGGCATTCTTGCCGAGGAAGCCAAGAAAGCGGTCACCGCCATCGAGGACGATACCTTCGTCTGGGTCGCCTGCGAAAAAGAGGACGTGCGCTCCATCCGCGCCTTCCTGAAAAGCCGCAGGCACGACAAAAAGATGATGTATGTGGCTTGGTACTGGGAACAACATTCCGCCTGATGCTTTGTGGGGCGGGCGAGCCTCTCGAAAGCCGTCCGGCATACCGTCGGTGGCCTCTTGAGGCTTGTCCGCCGCAATCTATATGATCTTGTTCAAGGGTTTCCACTGCAAAGGTTGAACATGGCAGAATGGTTTGAAGAGGCGGAGTTTATCGACCCTCCGCGTATCTCGAGCGGCGTGCCCGGTCTCGATACCATCCTCGACGGGGGCCTCGATGAAAACCGGCTTTACCTCTACGAGGGCCGGCCTGGGACGGGCAAAACCACGATCGCCCTGCAATTTCTGCTCGAAGGTGTCCGCCAGGGTGAGCAGGTGCTTTACATCACTCTTTCCGAGACGGAACGCGAGCTGCAGCTCGTCGCCTCCCGTCACGGCTGGTCGCTCAAAGGTATCGAGGTATTCGAACTCGTCCCTCCGGAAACCACGCTCGATCCCGACCGTGAACTGACGGTCTTTCATCCGGCGGAAATGGAGCTCAACGAGACCACGAAGCTCATTCTTGATCGCGTCTCTGAACTCAACCCAAGGCGCGTGGTCGTCGACAGCCTTTCTGAATTGCGCCTCCTCGCTCACAGCCCGCTGCGTTACCGGCGCCAGGTCCTGGCGCTGAAGCACTTCTTCGCCAGCCGGCAGTGCACCGTCATTCTTCTTGATGATCTGTCGTCTCAACAGAATGACCTGCAACTCCATTCTATTTCCCATGGGGTCGTGCTGCTGGAGCAGCTTGCCATCGACTTCGGCGCAGAACGGCGCCGCATGCGGGTCGTCAAGATGCGCGGCATCAAGTTTCGCGGCGGCTACCATGATTTTACGATCGAGAAGGGTGGTCTTCATATTTTCCCCCGCCTCATCGCCGCGGACCATCATCAGGCCTTCGACGATGAGTTCACCTCCAGTGGGAACAAGGAAATCGACGACATGTTGGGCGGCGGGCTCGAGCGGGGTACGAACGTGCTGTTCCTGGGGGCCGCCGGGGTGGGAAAGTCGTCACTTGCCCTGACCTATGCCTTGGCGGCGGCAAACCGCGGCGAACATGCCGTCATTTATGCCTTTGACGAAGGGCGTGGAACGCTGCAGGCGCGGGCCAGGAACTTGGGCTTCGATCTCCAAACCCACCTGGACAGCGGGTTGATCCGGTTGCAGCAGATCGATCCGGCAGAACTTTCCCCGGGGGAGTTCACCGCCAATGTCCAGAAAAGCGTGGAGATCGACGGCGCGCGTGTCGTCGTCATCGACAGTTTGAACGGCTACATGAATGCGATGCCGGACGAGCGTTTCCTGGTTCTGCAGATGCACGAATTGCTGACCTACCTTGGCCAGCGTGGCGTGCTGACCATCCTCGTCCTTGCCCAGCATGGGCTCGTGGGCCCGCTCGAGGCTCCGCTCGACTTGAGCTATCTCAGCGATTCCGTCGTCATGCTGCGATATTTCGAAGTGCAGGGTACTGTGCGCCGAGCGATATCCGTCGTGAAAAAGCGAAGCGGCAGGCACGAACACAGCGTGCGCGAGTTCAACCTGTCTGACAACGGCATAAAGCTCGGGCCGCCAACCTTGGAGTTCACCGGTGTGCTGGCCGGCTCTCCGTACTTTTCAGCCGCTCCTGTAACGAGTTCAGCAGACGGAACTAATGGCGCAAGGTGAAGACCAACTGGAACCGGTTATTGTCTTTGCACCCGTCGGCAGGGACGCGGCCGCTTCAGTCGGCTTGCTCAGCCGGAGCGGCATCGCGGCAAACACCTGCGGCGATCTTCACAGCCTCGTGGCAGCGCTGCAGGCCGGTGCTTCAGCCGCGTTTGTTGCTGAAGAAGCGCTGTTCGGAAAAGACGCCACCCTCCTGTTCAAATGGGTTGCGGACCAGCCGCCATGGTCGGATCTTCCCTTCATCCTGCTGACCAGCCGCCAGGAGCAGACCGGCATCGAGGCGTGGCGGCAGAGGCTGATCAACTCGTTGCGCAACGTGGCGCTCCTGGAACGGCCGGTCCAGGCCCAGACCCTTGTCAGCACGATACAATCGGCGCTTCGCGCGAGGGCTCGGCAGCTGGAGCTGCGTGGGCTGCTGGCGGAACGCGAGCAGGCCGCGCAGGAACTGGAGAAGCAGGTCATCTTGCGGACCCAGGAGCTCAAAGCCGCCAACGAGGCCCTGCGCGACCAAATGACGGTGCGTGCGCATGTCGAGGAGAAGCTTCGGCAGGCTCAGAAGATCGAAGCGATCGGTCAGTTGACCGGGGGCGTCGCTCACGATTTCAACAATCTGCTGATGGTCATTTCCGGAGGGCTGGAAATGCTCGACCGCCAGACGGACCCCGCCCGGCGCAAACGGTTGATGGACGGAATGCGTCAAGCCGCCGAACGCGGATCGGGCCTGACACGCCAGCTTCTGGCCTTTTCCCGGCGTCAGGAACTGCAGCCGCAGACGATCGACCTGGCTCGCCAGATCGGCGGGATGCGCGAACTGCTTGACCGTAGCCTGAGGGGCGATGTCCATGTGACGCTCGAGTTCTCGGCCGATCTGTGGCCGGTCGAGGTTGACGCAAGCGAGCTGGAACTTGTTGTTCTCAATCTTGCTGTCAACGCCCGCGACGCGATGCCGAGAGGCGGCACGATCGAAATCCGCGCGGAAAATGTTCCGCTCCTCGATCAAAGCGGCTCCACGAAAGACTTCGTCCGCCTTTCCGTCAGCGACAACGGCTCCGGAATGACCCGCGAGGTGCAGGCGCGTGTGTTCGAGCCGTTCTTTACGACGAAGGATATCGGCAAGGGGTCTGGCCTTGGCCTTGCGCAGGTACATGGTTTCGTCCAGCAGTCTGGCGGCAGGATAGAGATCGAAAGCGAAGTCGGACGTGGAACGAGAATAACCCTCATGTTGCCCCGTTCCTCGAAGGAGCCAGGCCCGGATCAGCACCACCTGGTCGATCTGCACGTCGCGCGCCGCCGTCCGGCGTCGGCAGGCAGCGTTCTGCTGGTTGAAGACGACGACGAAGTCGCCGCTCTTGTCAGCGAGATGCTGGAAGATCTCGGTTTTCAGGTCGTGCGGGCTGCAACAGCCGCCGCCGCTCTGGGCGCTCTGGCGAACGGCCGGCGGATCGACTTGGTCTTCTCGGACATCATGATGCCCGGAGGAATGAACGGCGTGGAACTGGCAAAGGAAATTCGATCGCGCCGCGTGGACCTGCCAATCCTGTTGACAAGCGGATACTCCGAAGCCGCCAAGCAGGCGGCAGAGTCGCAAGGCATCAAGATCCTTCGCAAGCCCTACCAACTGGCCGAACTGTCAGAGGCGCTCAGAGGTGCGATTGCTCGGCACGACCTCAATTGATGCCGCCGGACCCGTATTTTTTCGGCCATCGTTTCGGCTGTGAAGCGCTCTCACACAACTCTGAATAACAAATCCTTTAATTATTTTATCCTAGGATCGCCGGGTTGGAGGGGTAAATGAAGGATTTTCTGGAAAGCAAGGCTGGCAGACAGCTGGCGGAGGTGGCAGCAGTCGCGATGCTGTTGCTCGTCGGTTGTATAGCCTATGACGATCTGCTGCTGAGGCTGGTTCAGTCGATCAGTGCGGGAAAAGCCCACCTCATCATCATCGTACTGATTGTTGCCGGTCTTGCGAGCTTTGCCTATTCGGTGCTGCGCATTCTCGATATGCGCAATGAAATGATGAGCCGCCGGAAGGCCTTCGATGCGGCTGACCATATCGCCACGCACGATCATCTGACGAAACTTCCCAACCGCTATGCCTTCGATAGGTTCGTCCTGTCGCACCCGGATGAAAAGCTTCAGGATACGGGTGAGGATATCGGGCCGCAGACCGCAACGGTGTTTTCGATAGATCTCGACGGCTTCAAGAAGGTCAATGACCTTCTTGGCCATCAGGGAGGCGATATCCTGTTGAAGGAGGTGTCGCGGCGCATCTGCGCATTGGCCGAGTACGAATGCGTCTTCCGTTTCGGCGGCGACGAGTTCGTCGCCGTGGCTCGCAATCTCTCACCGGAAAAAGAGGAGCTCTTCGCGCAACTGCTCATCCACTCGGTTTCCCGGCCCGTCCGCATCGGGACCCTGCTGACCGAGGTCGGTGCCAGCGTCGGTTATGCGCGCCTGCCGGACCACGGTAGCTCGCTCGAGGAAGTCTGCCACCGGTCGGACGTCGCGCTGTACGAGGCGAAGAGCCGGGGGCACAATCAATATTCTCTGTTCCAGCCCGAGATGCAGGAGAAGGTTTCTGAGCGGGCCAAGCTCGAAGGCGACCTTCGCCGCGCCATTGACGAGGGCAGGATCGACCCGTTCTACCAGCCGCTGATCAATCTCAGAACGGGTGAAATCTGCGGTTTTGAAGCGCTTGCCCGCTGGAACAAGGACGGCGTATTTGTCTCACCGCAACAGTTCATTGCCGTGGCCGAAGAGACTGGCCTCATTACCACGCTCTTCGAGCAGCTTCTGTCGAAAGCCTGCCGCGATGCGCAGCTTTGGCCGGGAACATTGTCGCTCTCCTTCAACGTCTCTCCTGTGCAGATGGAAGACAGGCTGCTCGCAAGCCGTGTTCTCCATATCCTGCAGCAAACCGGCCTACAGTCGTCCCGGCTGGAAATCGAGATTACCGAAAACGCTCTGATCGACGACCCGGACCTTGCCGCCGCAACGATCGAGCAATTCCATGCCGCCGGCATCCAGGTGGCGCTCGACGACTTCGGAACTGGATATTCAAGCCTGGCGCAATTGGCGCGCTTCAAGTTCGACAAAATCAAGATCGACAAGAGTTTTGTGTCGAGCTTCACCCATAACGACAAGAACGCCAAAATCATCGACGCTGTGCTTGGCCTAAGCCGCAGTCTCAACCTCAAGACCACCGTCGAAGGGATCGAGGAGAATGCCCAGCTCGCCTATTTCCTTGGCCAGGGCTGCGATATCGGCCAGGGCTATATCTTCGGCAAAGCCATGCCGCAATCGGAAGTGATCGGCTTCGTCAACGACCGCAAGCGGGCATTGAGCGCCTGAGCGAAGCCTGCCCGGGAAGAGACCAACGAAGAGCCTTGGCCGAGAAGCATTGGCGGTGTCGCCATCTTTAGGGCCAAGGGATTCAATGTGGCGCGGGAGCTATACGGCTGCCCGTGCCTCCGGCTCAAGCTGTGACCGAAGCACAAAGCCGTTCTGCGGGCGTTTGAGACCGAGGTTCTCCCGCAGGGTCGTTCCTTCATATTCATGCCGGAAAAGGCCACGCTTGCGCAGGATCGGCACGACCTGATCGACGAAATCCGTCAATCCGGCGGGCAGGATCGGCGGCATGATATTGAAGGCATCGGCAGCGCCATTTTCGAACCATTGCTGCATGGCGTCAGCAATCTGTTCCGGCGTGCCGATCACCGTGCGATGGCCGCGGGCGGTCGCGACAGCCAGATAGAACTGGCGCAGCGTCAGATTGTTTCGCGATACCAGATCGGTGACCAGCTTGAGGCGGCTCTTGTTGAGTTCCGTATCCTGCGGCAGGGGTGGAGCGGGATCGTCCAGCGAATAGCCGGAAAGGTCGACGCCCTTGTAGTGGCGGGCGAGGATGTTCCAGGCGATGGAGGGATGAACGAGCGACTGGATATAGTCGTAGTTCTCCTGTGCTTGCCTTTCGGTGCCGCCGAGAACGGGGAATATGCCGGGACTGATCAAGAGGTCGTGCTGGCTGCGCCCGTAGCGGGAAAGCCGTCCCTTGACGTCGGAATAGAATTCCTGGGCGTCCTCGAGCGTCTGGTTGGCGGTGAAAATCATCTCGGCGGTTCGGGCGGCCAGCTCTCGGCCGGGCTCCGATGCCCCTGCCTGGACGATGACCGGATAACCCTGCACGGGACGGCCGACATTGAGCGGACCGGTGACCGTGAAGAAGTGACCCTTGTGATCGACGAGATGCACCTTGTCCGGGTCGAGATAGACGCCGCTTTCCTTGTCACGGATAAAGGCATCATCCTCGTAGCTATCCCACAGGCCTTTCACCAGGTCGACGAATTCCTCGGCGCGCGCGTAGCGGTCGGCATGGGCGGGATGGCCCGGGATGGAGAAGTTCTTGGAGACATCCGCGCCCGTCGTCACCACATTCCAGGCCGCCCGACCCTTGGAGATATAGTCGAGCGAAGCGAATTTGCGGGCCAGAAGATAGGGGTCTTCATAGGTGGTGGATGCCGTGGCGACGAAGCCGATATGGCTGGTGGCCTGCGACAGCGCGGCCCACAGGGTCACGGGTTCGAAATGGGCACCCTGCGAGGAACGCCGAAGCGCTTCCGGCTCCTTGGCACGCTCCCAGCCGGCCGGGCTGTCGGCCACGAAGACCAGATCGAACTTGCCTCGTTCCGCCGTCTGCGCCAGTTCGCGGTAGTGATCGATGTTCAGGCCCGCGTCGGCCTGCGAGGCCGGATGGCGCCAGGCTGCCACATGATGGCCGGTCGCCATGATGAAGGCCCCAAGCCGCATTTGTCTCTTCTCATTACTCATTGGCGTGTCCCCCGTTCGAGGCGTTGAGATTGAACTAAGCCTTGCTGGCCATGATGAGAGCTTCCGTTGGATTTCAGGCGGCGCGCCGTCCGGGAGTTTCAACCCCGAGGCGGCTCAAAAGCTGGGTGCGGATTTTTGCAAAGCGCGGATCGCCGTGATCGCGCGGCGTCGGCAGATCGATTCGCAGGTCCTCGATCAAATGGCCGTCGTCGAGGACCAGTATCCGGTCGGCGAGCGAGATTGCCTCGTCGACGTCGTGGGTGACGAGCAACACGGCCGGCCGATGCCTTGCGCACAATTCCCGCAGCAGGTCATGCATCTTCAGCCGCGTCAGTGCGTCGAGGGCGCCGAACGGCTCGTCGGCCAGAAGCAGGGACGGCTGGCGAACCAGCGAGCGTGCAAGGGCGACCCTCTGCTGCTCGCCGCCCGAGAGCTGGTTTGGCCAGGCCGCTTCGCGCCCCTCGAGCCCGACCTCGGCCAATGCTTTTCTGCCGGCTTCCTGCCCGGCTGCCCCCGGCAGGCCGAGCGTGACGTTCTGGATTACGGTGCGCCAGGGTAGAAGACGGGCATCCTGGAAAACCACCGAGAGATTGTCCGGAGTTTCAAGCGTCCCGGTTCCTTCGACATCGTGATCGAGGCCGGCAAGCGCCTTGAGGAAAGTGCTTTTCCCGGAGCCGCTCCTGCCGAGGAGGGCAACGAACTCCCCTTCGGCGATATCGAGATCCACGCGATCCAGGATCGTCTTGGTGGCGAACCGGCGCATGAGGTTGCGGACATGCACTGTTCTGGAGGCGGATTTCAGTTGGCTAGAGTGCGGCGCCATGAGAGGACCCTCCGTTCGAGCAGGCGGACGAGACCGTCCGACACGAGGCCGAGCATCACGTAGACGACCAGGCCGACGAGAATGACATCGGTTTGCCCATAGTTGCGGGCGAGTTCGATCATGTAGCCGAGCCCGCTGGTGGCGTTGATCTGCTCGACCACGACAAGGGAAACCCAGCAGAGGGTGACGGCAAACCGCAGGCCCAGGAGAAAGCCGGGCAATGCGCCGGGCAGCACCACCTGGAAGATGAAGTCCTTCTGGCTCATGCGCAGGGTCTCGGCCAGCTCGACATAGCGGCTGTCGATGCTGCGCAGGGCATTATGGGTGTGGATGTAGACGGGTATGATCACGGCCAGGGCGATTGTCGTGACCTTCATGCCTTCGCCGATGCCGAACCACAGGATCAGCAGGGGGATCAGAGCCAGCGTCGGGATGGCGCGCTTGATCTGGACAGGGCCGTCGATCAGCGCCTCGCCGATCCGCGAAAGGCCGGCGGTGACGGCAAGGATCGTGCCGATGACGAGGCCGATGCTGAGCCCAAGCAGGGCGCGTGTCGCCGACGTCACGAAATTGTCCTGCAGCCGGCCCTGTTCGATCAGCCTTCCAAACGCTTCTATGACCGTCCATGGGGCGGACAGGATCCGGGGGTCGATCCACCCGAGCGCCGAGCCTACCACCCAGAGCAGCACCAGCAATGCCGGCCCGATCTGCAGTCCGAAGGGTATCGCCGGCCCCGGTCCCAGTCTGCGGCGGCTCCGGGACGTGACGGGTCTCGCTACGGTTGGAACGGTATATGCACTTTCACGGCTGGACACCCGTGATGATTTCGCCTCATCCGCATCCCAAATGGTTGCCATGCTTCAGATCTCCTGTTGGATGATGCAGGGGGATTACTGGCTCTTCGCCAAGGCGGCGGAGGCGGTCTTTTCGAACCGGTTGTCGAAGATCTTTTCGACGTCGAAGGGCTTGTAGCCGAGCTCCGCCGCCAGCAGGTTGATCGTCTCCTGGTGGCGCTTTTTGACCTCGCTCCAGTCCCCGGAAACAACCTGCTCCCCGGTCAGCTTGACGAGATATTCGCCGTCATCCTGGCTCAGGCCCTGCTGGCCGACGTAATATGTCTTGATCCAGATCTCCGGGTTCTTGTTCACCCACTCGGTCGCACGTGCCCAGAGCCCGACATATTCGGCGAGTGCCGCGGCCTTTCCCGGATCGTCCAGCACCCATTGCGGCGCATAGAGATGGCCCGGATCATCGCGCAGTCCGTGTTCGACGAGCGTCGCGCCATCGGAGCCGTATTGCGCGATATAGCGCCTTATATAGACGCCCCCGAGCGGCGCCACATCGACCTGTTTGCTGGCCAGCGCCTTTGGATAGACGTCGCCGGTGCTCGGCAGTTCTACCAGCGTGACGTCGCTTTTCTTGAGGCCCGCGGCTTGGAGTGCGCGAAGGACGAGGGCTCCCTGGGCCTGGCCGGGGCTGAATGCGATGCGTTTGCCGCGGAAATTGGCCAGCGTCTTGATGCCGGCGCCTGGCGCCACTCCGAAGCGGTAGATGGGATTGGCAATCGGGTCGCGGCGTTCGCGATAGGCGATGTTGCGAACCGGCAGGTTGTTCCAGTTGGCGAAGATAGAGGGAATTTCTGCAACCGACCCGACGTCGAGTGCCTTGGCGCGGAACGCTTCCGAGGTTTGCGGGCCGCCACTGATATTTGCCCATTTGACTTCGAACGACAGCTCCTTGATCAAGCCTGAGACTTCGAGCGCCTTTTGGGTCACCGGATCCCCGACCGTTAGGACCGTCCCCGGCGGCACCTTCGCAAGAAGAGGAGCGTTCGTCTGGGCCGCGACCATCCCGCCCATGGTGCCGAAGGCAAGCAGGCCGAACAGCGCAATTCTCACTGTTTTCACCAATGTCATCGTTAATTTTCCCCTTGTCGTTGCAGGAACCGGAAATCGATGCACGGAAGGGTGAGATATTTTCTACAAAAGAAATAGACTATTTAATTTAAGAATGCGCCGGATATTGAAATATCGTCCCAACATGTCGATCGTCGACATGAGAACCGACGACCTTGATGCGGCAGCCCGATCTCTTGCTCTGAGGCTACAGCGCCTGTCGATGGTACGCCGAAAGCGCCGGCACATCACGCACGAGCCTCCGAGCCAGAGCCCGCTGGAGAGCGATATCACCGCGGTAGCGCGCCTGAAGAAATTGCTCATGGACCTCGCGCGCCGTGTCGGGACTTTCCCGAAGCGCCGTGGCGACGGGAACCGCTTCCGTCTTGCCCTTGACCCTAATGCGGTCGAGTTCGAAGACGGCGACCGTATCGCCCACGGCCTGCGCGGTCCGTTCACCCAGCAGCAGCGGCACCCCGTAAGCCTTTGACGCGCCTTCAAGTCTCGCGGCCAGATTGACGGCGTCCCCGAGTGCGGAATAGTCGAAACGGCTCGTCGAGCCCATGTTGCCGACCACGCATTCGCCGGTATTGATGCCGATCCCGATCGCCAGCGGATAAAAAGTCCGCCCCGTTGCTTCCGCTTCGGCCCTCAGGCCGTCGTTCAGCGCCTGCATCGAGTCGAGCATATCAAGCGCGGCTGATACCGCATGGACCGCGTGCGACGGGTCGTCGAGGGGCGCATTCCAGAAGGCCATCAGGCAGTCGCCGATATATTTGTCGATCGTGCCGCCATGTGAAAGCACGATGTCCGACAGCGGTGTCAGCAGCCGGTTGATCAACATCGTCAATTGTTGGGGATCATCCTTGAGCTGTTCGGCGATGGTGGTGAAGCCCCGCACATCGCAGAACAGGATCGAAAGCTCGCGTGTCTCGCCGCCGAGCTTCAGTCTGGATGGATCGCGGGCGAGTTGATCGACCAGTGCGGGCGCCAGATATTGCGAGAAAGCCCGCGTGATCTGCCGGCGGGTCTTCCGCTCCTGGGCGTAATCGAGCGTCGCCTGCGCCGCGGCCATGCCGGCAAAGGCGAGCGACGACGCCATAGGGGACACGAAGAGGCGACCGAAGCGCAAGCTGACATAGCTGCCGACGAACAGCACGACAATCGCCACCGCGCCGAGTGCCACCGTGCGCCAGCCGGTATCCTTCCAGACAAGAACGGAGGCCGCCACGACTGCGGCCAGCAGCAGCAGTTGTTTCATCGGGCCACTGGCTTCGGTGATGGACCTCCTGAGCCGCAGGTTGTCGAAAATGGTCGCCTGGATCTCGGCGCCGGCCGTCAGCTTGCCATTGTGAACCGTATAGGAGGTCGGAAAGGCGTCGGCCCCGCCGTTGTCGATCGACGGCGCATTTTGCAGGCTCAACCCGACAATGACGATCCGGTCCTTGAAAATCCCCGGCGGCAGGAAGTTTTCGGGATCGAGGGCCTGGTAGTAGGACACCGTCGGATAGGTGCGGGGACCGCCAAACACTTGGATGAGGCTTCCCGGCTCAGGCAAATCCGCCTCCATGCCCACAGCTGTCGCGACCATTGCGGCAAAGCCGTCGCTATAGTCGGGCATCTCGCGCAGCACGCCATCGCGGTGCAGGCCGACCGAGGCGATGCCTGTCGGCGCCTGCCTGTCGGAAAACATCTGCAGTGGCATGACCCGGATGAACTGGTCGGCCTGGTCCGAGGTCACCAGCGTCTCGTCGCCCGCCAGCACCACGTCCGGCCCAAGTGCTTCGGCAAGCGCTTCGTCCTCGGACGGTGCCGACGGTTCGGAAAAGATGATGTCGAGGGCGATCACTTTGGCGCCCGCTGCGCGAAGCTGGGTGATCAATTTCGCATGCAGGCTGCGCGGCCACGGCCACTGCATGTTGATCTCCGCCAGCGACGGCTCATCGATCGCCACGATGATCGGTCCGTCCTCGGCAAGCGGCTCCGCCCAGACGGTCGAGAGATAATCGAAAGTCCGGTAGTCAATCAGCGGCCAGCCGGGCAGGCGGGCGATGAGTGCCGCGGCCCCGAAGAACAATGCGGCGAGAACGGAGACCTGAACGCCGCGCGACGAGAAGACCCGCGAAATCGAAGAGGAGAAGCCGCGCCGATCGGCCATCAGAACCGAACTTTGACCGTGCCCCTGAAGGACCGGCCCCAGCCGGCGATCGGGTTGCCGAAATCGTCTTGATCCAGGATGAAATCTTCATCGAGAAGATTAAAGGCGCCCAGTTCAAGCTCGAGCCGTTTATCAAGGGGCTCCCAGGTCAGACTGGCATCCATCGTCCAGTACTCGTCCAATTCCCTGCCGGTGGAGTCATCGCGTTTCCCCACATAATTGGCGGCAAGCGTAGCTTTGATATTGGCCTCATTGACCCATGTAAGAGCCACCTGTCCTCCCCATTCCGGCACGAAAGGCAAGGAGCCGCCAAATGTAGCGGATGCGGGGTCCCGGTCCTCAGAGTCGGTGTATGCAACCGTTGACGATAATCCGAAGCCATCGCCTAGCAGAACATTGGCCGTCAAGCTGGCTCGATCAATACGCCCTTCGCCGGTTGCGAAAGGAATGGCGGACAGCGGCCGGCTGATACGCAGATCATCAATATCTTGATGCTGAAACTCAAACGCGGTTAGGAAATCACGACTCCACTCCGCATCCCACCGCAATGCTGCGGTATCCGTATAGCCTTCAGTCGCAATCGAAATTTGGTTTGGCTGGAGGCCGACCACCCCGACGGGAGACAAGGTCGGCGTCGATAGGTCAAAGCTGCTTCGAATGAACCCTGCGCGCAGCCACTGGCCTTCGGCAGGAGACCACGCAACTCCAATCCGGGGTTCCAGGCGCTGAACATCTGAACCTCCATCCACTACGGAACCGAACAGTGCATATTCTGCCTTGAGGTCGGATGTGATCTCGTGAAGGAGATCGACGTAAGCGCGGCCCACCATGCTGGTGTCTGACGCTGAGGTGGGCGGGGGGGTGAAAAGATCGTCGCTAGAACTCGATGAATCTACCCACCCACCTTCGATACCATACCGCCACGTCAAGTCACCGTCGCCGATCATGTGGCTTACAGCGGCGATATAACTCTCCTGTCGGAACCTATCCGTTTGATCGACGAAGGGAACACTGCCCCCGGCCAAAACAACTTCCTGATATAGATGGCTGCGGGACGAAACGCCGCTAAACATAAGTGCGGCGTTCACAACGTTTCGGTACCCGACGCTGTGGCTCCAGCCGACACCGGCGGTCGTGGCGCGGCTTGTCACATTCAAGTCAGATGCAACGGGGAAAATACCGAGCCTCCCGAGATCGAATGCGTAGTCCTGGGCAAATCCGTTCTCGCCCGAGTTGAAATAGAAAACCATCCGGTCAAAAGCAGTGGGGCTTACGGTTACATACCCATTTCCGCTGATCGGCTTGTTCTCCGTATCGAGATCCGTCAGTGCCCCGATATCACGGCTGTCCGGCACCCTCTGCCACTGCAGGTTCCCATAGAAGCTGATCGGGAATGGCAGGTTGGTGTATCCTTGGAGCTCTCCCTCCCCAATATAATCGAGTTCGCCGCCGGCGGTATTGATGCCGCCGCCGATCGAGCCCTCGAAGAACGGACGCCTGATGATGTTGGCAGAGCGCGATCGGCCGGAAATGATTTGTGGCTCGAGCATCAGGCCCTGCAGGAAGGACGAGAAAGCCTGCCCGTTTGGCGCGT
The DNA here is from genome assembly GCF_002968555.1 of Neorhizobium sp. T6_25. Classification (NCBI taxonomy): domain Bacteria; kingdom Pseudomonadati; phylum Pseudomonadota; class Alphaproteobacteria; order Hyphomicrobiales; family Rhizobiaceae; genus Neorhizobium; species Neorhizobium sp. T6_25. The sequence goes on along the minus strand of NZ_PVBL01000001.1, from coordinate 23,293 downwards.
TGGTGATGACGTCGTCGCCGTAGAAGTAATTGTTGACGAACGGGTTGGCGCTGCCGCGGATGCTCTGGTCGATATAGGCGGTGCCGGCGAAGGGATCGAAGGCCGCGTCGCTGTAATATTCGCCCCAGGCATTCATGCCTTGCAGCCGGAACGCGTCGTTCAGCGTCGACCCCGCCTGCTGGTTGGCGCCGAGCGAGCTGAAATCGCCGCCGCGGGCCTTGGAGCGCCGCAGATATTCCTGCGCGTTGCGAATGGCGCCTTCCGAGTCGTAATTATCGATCGCGACCGCCGTGCGCAGGGCGGAAATCACCGGATCATTGTCATCGAGCCGCTCGGCATTTTCCGTCGCCTGCTCGGCCGGTACCCGGTCGCCCTTTTCATAATTCGCAGCCGCCAGCAGCAGCTGCGCCTGCGAATATCCGGGATTGGCAACGCTTGCTGCGAGCAGATCGTCGACCGCCTTGTCCAGCTCGCCCGTCTGCAGATAATATCGACCGCGCGCGACAAGCGCCGTGTCGAAGCCAGGATCGATGGCGAGCGCGATGTCGATTTCCCGCTTGGCATCCTCGACGCGACCGATATCGAGATAAAAGAGTGCCAGGTTGGAATGACTGAGCGGATCCTGAGGATCAAGCTCTATCGACTTCTTGAACGCGGCTTCGGCCTCGCGATTGGCGCTCCGCGCCGCCTGGATGTTGCCGATCGCGTTCCAGGTCGTCGAGCCCCCGGGCGCGACCTTGATGGCCGCTTCGAGATCGGTGAGCGCGCCCTGGTAATCACCCTTGAAGCCGGCCCGGAAATGCGAGCGCGCCTCGAGCGCCGTCGGTTCGGCGGGATCAATCGAGAGGGACCGGTTGAGCGCCTCTTCCGCCTGGGCGCGATCGTTCAGCAGGATGGCAAGCCAGCCGCGATATGCCGGCAGTTCCGGATCGTCAGGATACTGGCGTTCCGCCTCCTGGAGAACCTTTATGGCCGCGCCCAGATCCTGCAGGAAGCCGAGCGCATAGGCGCGCAAAAATGCGCCGTCCGATCCCCCCACCTGTGGCGGCAGTGCCTCGGTCCGGTTGGGATCGGCAAGCGCGCGGGCATAGTAGCCGCCGTAGAGTGCGATACCTCGTCGTTTCGGGTCGAGACCGCGCTGCGCCTTCTCGAATAGTTTGGCGGCCTGCGCGTAGCGGGTCTCGCTTGCGGCCAGGACCGCCTCGATCAGCGTCACGCGGGCCTGCTGCGCGGCGGAAAGCGGCCGGCCCTTGAGATTTGCAAGCGTCTGTCGCGCCCGCTGCCGGCCTTCGAGCGAAAGCTGGGCTTCGGCAAGCGTGAGCCAATCCTCCGCGCCACGGCGCTCGGGGGGAATGGCCGCGATACGATCAGCATTGCGGCGCATCTCGGCGACGGGCTGTGCAGACGGCGGCATCCGTTCGAATGCCTCACGCGGCGGCAGGAAGAACAGCATCTGTTCGCGGTCGTCGGAATCGACAATGACGATCTTGCGCGGCGCCTGGCCGATCGAGGCGACGGCTCCTTCGCCCTGCCGCACTTCGACGCTGCCCTGGGGATTGCTCAGCTGTACGACGCCCTCGAGAACGTTGAGCGAGGTTTGGTCGCCCTTGACCGTCATCGTCCAATCGGTGCCGCGGATCGCCGCTGCCGCCGCCGGCGTCTCAACCCGTACGCCAGGCCCGCCGCGTTCCGCGCGTGCCCAGATGGTACCGGACTGAAGCTCCAGCACAGTGTCAGCACTGGTGCTGGCGGTGATCTGCTTGACGACGAGCGAGGAGTTGCGGCCGAGCCGGACCTGCGTCCGGTCGGAAAACAGGATCGCCAGCTGACCGGTCGCATTGGTGCGTAGCACGTCACCGCTAAGAAGGTCCTGCTTCAGGTCGACGAACTGCCAGCTGGACACGTCGATAAAGCGGACTTCCTCGCCTACCTTACGGGCAATGACTGCGCCGGCAGCCGGCCCTGACCGTTGGACGGGCTCCGCCGCTGCCGGGGACATCAGCCCGCCAGCAAGTATAGGCAGCGCGACTGCTGCAACATAAAACCGATTGAACGCCCCCGACATATCTCACAACTGCTTAGAAACACGGCAGGTGTCAAGATGACCTTTAGCAATGCCATTGCTTTTCGGCTGGACTGTATTAACAGGGAAACAGTTCCGAACGAGGGAAAAACAAGTTGAGCGACTTCGAAAGCGCACCGACCGAGATGCTCGAAATGCCGATGGCGTCAGGCGAGATCACCGAGGAATACTTCAACCATGTTCGGAAGATCAACGACGTATTCTACGATCAGATCAAGATATCGGACCAGAAGGCCGCCTATATCTTTACCTTCATGCTCGCCTTTTTGATCTCGTCGAGCGAGGGGCGAGGGGTATTCACCTCGGCGCGTTATACCGATGGTACGTGGGCCGCGGTGGTTGTCTCGGCTTTGCTCGCCGTCGCTTCGGTGTCGTCTATTCTTTCGGCCATCCTGGTCGTGCTGCCGCGGCGCGTGGAGAAGTCCACCTCGCTTTTTTGGGGGACATGGCCGCAGCACAGAGCAATATTCGAGCACGCGGCGCAGCGCAGCGATGTTGGTTATCTCTTCAAGGAATACCTGGACAATGCCGATGTGCTGTCCCTGATCGCCCGGCAGAAATACCGCTGCGTTTCCTATGCCTTCCGCGGGCTGATGTTCACGGTAGTTGCATACGTCCTGCTTCTTCTGGTGACCTGACGTGGGGCAAGGTGTGACTCGATAGGCTGCGTGGTGTTTCCGGTTGTAAAGGCAGAGTAATCGGCGCAGCCGGCGCTCCGGCGACATTGCGGGGATGGATGAACTGCAGCTCAACGTTGGCACCGAAGAGACCGGGTCGTCGCTCTTAGAAAGATTCCTTGTCCAGCGACTGGATTTCTCGCAGGCGCCAGGCACGCGGCGTTTTCCCCGTCTGCTTCATGAAGAAGCGCGAGAAATAGGCAGGATCGGCAAAGCCGAGGCGATGGCCGACCTCCTGCACGGAGGCGAGCGAGAAGACGAGCTCACGCTTGGACTCTTCGATCAGCTTGGCGGTGAGCAGGTCGTGCGCCGTGCAGCCCGCCATCGACCGGACAATGCGGTTGAGATGCGTCAGCGAGATGCCAAGTTCGCCCGCATAAAAGGATATCGGCTTGTGCGAGCGGAAATGCTGCTGAATCAGGCTGTTGAGCATGTCCATACGGCGCTCGCCTTCGTTCGCGGGGAGCTGGTTGAGGTTGTCGGCGTGGGAGATGCGCGCGGTCAGCCGCACGGCGAGCTTTACATAGGAATCCAGCAGCTCGTTGCGTCCGTTGTTGCGGTGATCAAATTCCTCGCCAATTCGTTTCAGCGTTTGCACCACGTAGGTGGCGTCGGCGTTCAGCGGGTCGAGCGGGGTGAGGTGCGGTGTCGCAAGCCATTCGCCGAAGCGGCTGCGCTCCCCCGGCTGGTGGCCGAGATGGGAGCTCAGGATAGTGATGACCAGGCCCTCGATGTCGCGGGAGAACCGAAAGCCGTGACTGAGGCCGGCAGGGACGGCGACTATCGACGGCGGTCGGATGGGATGCGTTTCGCTGCCGAAGGTCGCGTCGCCGGACCCCGCTTCGATGTACAGGATCTGAAAGAATGCCTCATGCCGATGAAGGCGGATTTCCCATTGGTGGCGGCTGCTTCTCGACCTGATGGTTTCGCAATGCAGCCAAAAATCATGCCGTTTGCCCGGATCCTCTCCGTATAGCTGGTAGATCGGTATGTGCCTGTTCATCGGGTATCTCCGGCCACGATGTTCGATTTGTCCAATTTTGTGGCTCGAATGTCCATTGCCGCCGATGGCGAACCCGAGCACAATTTGCCAAAACGAAATCACTCGGGAGGAGATGCATGAGAACGCAGGTCGCCATTATCGGCTCTGGGCCGTCGGGCCTCTTGCTTGGCCAGCTTCTGACGGGAGCCGGTATCGACAACATCATCCTTGATCGTGTCGGCAAGGATTACATCCTCGGCCGGGTCCGCGCCGGCGTGCTGGAGCAAGGCACGGTCGGGCTGATCGACCAGGCCGGGGCCGGAGCGCGGCTGCACGCCGAAGGCCTGCCCCACACGGGGTTCTCGCTCGCCTTCGACGGCCGCGACCACCGGATCGATCTTCATGGGCTGACCGGTGGCAAGCGCGTCATGGTCTATGGCCAGACGGAAGTGACCCGCGACCTGATGGAACGTCGCGAGGCAAGCGGAGCCCGGACGATCTACGAAGGCGCCAATGTCACGCCCCATGATTTTGACACCGGCTCCCCCTTCGTCACCTACGAAAAAGACGGCAGCACCCATCGCATCGACTGCGATTTCATAGCCGGCTGCGACGGTTTTCACGGAACGAGCCGCAACGCCGTGCCGAAAAGCGCAATCCGTGTTTTCGAAAAGATCTACCCGTTCGGCTGGCTCGGTATCCTGGCGGAGGTGGCGCCCGTCAGCGATGAGCTGATCTATGCAAACCATCCACGGGGTTTCGCGCTTTGTTCGATGCGATCGGCGACCCGCAGCCGCTACTATATCCAATGCGCCCTCGATGAGAAGATCGAGGACTGGAGCGATGACCGGTTCTGGGACGAACTTCGCCGCCGCCTGCCTGCGCATCATGCGGAAGCGCTGATCACCGCTCCGTCTTTCGAGAAGTCAATCGCACCGTTGCGCTCGTTCGTTGCCGAGCCGATGCGGTTCGGCAGCATGTTCCTCGTCGGCGATGCAGCCCATATCGTGCCGCCGACGGGAGCCAAGGGGTTGAATCTCGCTGCAAGCGACGTGCATTACCTCTTCACCGGGCTGCGGGAGCATTATCGGGACCGTTCCGACGCCGGCGTCGATGCCTATTCCGAAAGGGCCCTTGCGCGCGTATGGAAAGCGGTGCGCTTTTCCTGGTGGATGACGACGGTGATGCATCGTTTTCCCGACACGGGCGAATTCGACCAGAGGATCCAGGAAGCCGAGCTGGACTATCTGACCCATTCGCGGGCAGCGTCGACGGCGCTTGCGGAAAACTATGTAGGTCTGCCCCTCTGACGCGGCATCAATCGGCCACGGATCGGCAATGCTAGAACCGCGGCTGCCCGAAATTCTGTCAGCCGATCTCCGCTTTCTGCTGATAACCCCGCTTCACCTTGCTGCGGACAAGTGCCAAATACCGTCGCTCCGCTTCCTGCCGGGAGCCGAACAGATCGATGCGAAAAGGCCCCTTGGTGCCGATGCGGCCCCAGTTGCGGGTGAGTGCTGCGCCGTCGAAAAGATCGGGCTCGACGGTGAGCACGTAGAAGCGGGCCATGTTTCGGGCGGGGTCGCGGCGGGTGAGGAGAAGCGGTTCATTGGTCATGCCCGCAGAATCGCAAGTCCGGAATCTGCCGTCCAACGACATGATCGAATCGATCCGGCCTCATCGATTCACGGCGCTGATGGGTTCAGCGCAGCAGGGATCTCAGGAGCCTTGCGATACCCTTCAGCGGTTCCAGATAACGCTTGGCCATTTCAACCGCAGGAACGCTTGCCGCCGGTGCGCCGATATTGATCGCGGCGACGACCCGGCCGCGGTCGTTTTCCAGCGGCACCGCGATCGAGCAGAGGCCGAGCTCCAGTTCCTGGTCGATGACCGCGAAACCCTGTTCGCGAACGCGGGCGAGCTCCTCCATCAGGCGGACAGGATCGGTGAGGGTGCGAGGGGTGAAGGGTTTCAGGTTGCTCTGTTTCAGGAGCGCCAGGCTCTCGCTGTCGGGCATGGCCGCCAGCAGGACGCGGCCCATCGAGGCGCAATAGGCGGGGAGGCGGCTGCCGGGCATCAGGTTGATCGACATTACCCGCTTTTGCGAAGCGCGGGCGATATAGACGACCTCGGGGCCGTCGAGCACGCTTGCTGATGCGCTCTGGTGAACCTCCTCGGCGAGCTTGTCGAGAAAAGGCTGGACGATATGGGGCAGGGGGGTGGCGGAGAGATAGGCATGTCCAAGCCGCAAAATCTTCGGCGTCAGCACGAAGAATTTTCCGTCATAATCGGCATAACCGAGTTCGGCCAAGGTCAGCAGGCAGCGGCGAGCCGTGGCCCGGTCAAGCCCGGTCGCCTTTGCCACGTCCGCGATCGCCAACCGCGGCGTCGTTTCGCCAAAAGCCTCGATCACTTTCAGGCCTCGCGCGAAGCCGCCGACGAAATCCGTTTCCTGCATGGTTTTCCGTGCGCCCGCCCGTCGTCGATGCAATGTGAAGCCGCGAGAATGTACATGCTCCGCATCGCCAGTTCGCACAATATGTGCGATATATGAACAAAGGTCAATTATCGCACATATTTCTTGCTGTCCCTGCCGTGCTGAAGTATCTGTTTCTCGGAGGCACGGCGGGCACGTTCGCCGGGTATAGCGAAGGAGATATCCCGCATGGACAAGACAATCGGGAGCACGGCGGAAGCCGTCTCCGAGATCGGTGATGGCGCGACCATCATGATCGGTGGTTTTGGCGGATCTGGCGCGCCGATCGAATTGATCCACGCTCTGATCGATAAGGGTATCAAGGACTTAACCGTCATCAACAACAACGCCGGCAACGGTCGCATCGGCATTGCGGCGATGATCGACGCCGGCATGGTCAGAAAAATGATCTGCTCGTTTCCAAAATCGTCGGATCCGCGCGCCTTTACCGACCGCTATCTGGCGGGCCAGATCGAGCTCGAACTCGTGCCGCAGGGCACGCTTGCCGAGCGCATCCGCGCCGGGGGAGCCGGCATCCCGGCCTTCTATACGCCGACCGCCTACGGCACCGAACTTGCCAACGGCAAGGTGATCGCCGAGTTCGACGGCCGCCATTATGTCCAGGAGCGCTGGCTGAAGGCGGATTTCGCCATCGTCAAGGCGCAGCTCGGCGATCCATTGGGCAACCTCACCTACAACAAGGCCGGTCGCAACTTCAACCCGCTGATGTGCATGGCCGCCGCCAAGACGATCGTGCAGGTGTCGAAGATCGTGCCGCCCAGCGGCATCGATCCCGAGCACGTCGTGACGCCCGGCATCTTCATCGATCGCGTCGTCGAGGTCGCCAACCCGCAGCAGGAAGAAGAGCTCATCCGAGCCGGAGTGGCCTACGCCCCAGGAGCCCAGGCATGACCATCGATACGCGCGAAGACATCAAGCTTTCCAACGCCCAGATCGCCTGGCGGGCCGCCCAGGACATAAAGGACGGCGCCTATGTGAACCTCGGCATCGGTTTTCCGGAAATGGTCGCCCGCTACCAGCCGCCCGGCCGCGAGGCGATCTTCCACACCGAAAATGGCATCCTCAACTTCGGCGAAGCGCCTGCCGAAGGCGAGGAGGATTGGGACCTGATCAACGCCGGCAAGAAGGCCGTTACGCTGAAGCCGGGCGCTGCCTTCTTCCACCATGCCGACAGCTTTGCCATGGTGCGCGGCGGCCATCTCGACGTCGCCATATTGGGCGCGCTCCAGGTGGCCCAGAACGGCGACCTCGCCAACTGGCGGGTCGGCTCCAAGGGCGTGCCGGCCGTTGGCGGCGCCATGGACCTCGTGCACGGCGCCAAGCAGGTCTGCGTCATCACCGAACACGTCACCAAGAACGGCGACCCGAAATTAGTTGAAGCTTGCACCTTTCCGCTGACCGGTGTCGCCTGTATCACTCGGGTCTATACGAGCCATGCCGTCATCGACATCGTCGAGAAGAATTTCGTCCTGCGCGAAAAGCTCGCCGGTATGACAGTCGAGGAACTGCAGGCCATGACCGGCGCCCGGCTCCATATCGATGGACCGGTCGCCGATCTCGTCGTGCCGAAACTGTGAGAGAGAAGACCATGACCGAAGCCTATATCTGCGATTATATCCGCACTCCGATCGGCCGTTTCGGCGGTTCGCTCTCCGCAGTTCGCGCCGACGACCTCGGCGCCATCCCCCTGAAAGCGTTGATGGAACGCAACGCGTCCGTCGATTGGGAAGCGGTTGCCGACGTCATCTACGGCTGCGCCAACCAGGCCGGCGAAGACAACCGCAACGTCGCCCGCATGTCGGCGCTGCTTGCCGGCCTGCCGGTCAGCGTTGGTGGTACCACCATGAACCGCCTCTGCGGTTCGGGCATGGATGCGGTCATCACCGCCGCCCGCGCCATCAAGGCCGGCGAAGCCGAACTGATGATCGCCGGCGGCGTCGAAAGCATGTCCAGAGCGCCCTTCGTGATGCCGAAGGCCGATACCGCGTTCTCGCGCAATGCCGAGATCTACGACACCACGATCGGCTGGCGTTTCGTCAACCCGCTGATGAAGAAGCAGTATGGCGTCGATTCCATGCCGGAGACCGGCGACAACGTGGCGATCGACTACAAGGTATCCCGTGAGGACCAGGATGCGTTTGCGGTCCGCAGCCAGGCAAAGGCCTCGGCGGCTCAGGAGAACGGCCGCCTCGCCAAGGAAATCACCTCGGTGACCATCGCGCAGCGGAAGGGCGATCCGGTGGTCGTTTCGAAAGACGAGCATCCCCGCGTGACCAACATGGAAGCGCTCGCCAAACTCAGGGTGCTGAACAAGATCGAGGGCGCGACGGTGACTGCCGGCAACGCGTCGGGCGTCAACGACGGTGCGGCAGCCCTGATCATCGCTTCGGAAGCGGCGGCGAAGAAGTACGGATTGACGCCGATCGCCCGTATCATGGGCGGTGCCACAGCCGGCGTCCCGCCACGCATCATGGGCATCGGCCCAGCCCCCGCCACCCAGAAGCTTTGCGCCCGTCTCGGCATCTCGCCGAAGGATTTCGACGTGATCGAACTCAACGAAGCCTTTGCAAGCCAAGGCATCGCCGTCCTGCGTGAACTCGGCCTCCAGGAAGACGCCGAACATATCAACCCGAACGGCGGCGCGATCGCGCTCGGCCACCCGCTCGGCATGTCCGGCGCCCGCATTTGCGGCACGGCAGCGCTCGAACTGTCGCTCCGCAAGGGCAGATACGCGCTCGCCACGATGTGCATCGGGGTGGGGCAGGGGATTGCGGTGGCTCTGGAACGCGTGTGATCCAAAGCTACTCTCTGCCCTGAACGGGGAGGGAGTTCCCCGTTTTCCCGAAACCTGGTCGAAGGCAGGTTTGACGTCGGTGGCCGTCCCAGAACTAGTTCACCTGCACGCCGCGCTGCTTCAACGTTTCCAAAACTCCGCGTGCAGCCGGCGGGCGCCCCGGAAAAACGGCCCGCTTGTCTAAGCGACGGCAGATCGAGCAATGCCTCGAGGTTTTCGGACGGAACGTTGATGCTGACCCGTTCGAGTTTCGTAAGAGGCGCCAGATCGCGAATATCAACCGTCTCGATCATCGAGATCACGGAGATGAATTTCAGGTTGCGGCAGAAGCGGATACCTGACAGGTCCTTGATATCGAACGCATTTTCCTCTCCGCCCCAGAAATACCAGACATAGGGGTAGATCACAGCGCCTCCGTCGAATTCGATCCATTCGACGGAAGCCAGGAGTTCGTCGGTCAAAGGATAGCGGGAGAGATAATCCAGCGCTTCCGGAATGCGCTCATAGCCCTCCTTTTCCAGGTCGACCGGGCGGCCCAGCACATGGCTCGCAAGCTCTTCCGGCGAGCCGAGATCAATCGCCTTGGCACGCAAAAGGGCGGAGAGCACTGCCAGCTTCAGGTTCACATCCGAGAAAGGCGCACCGGGATCGCCGCTTGCGATCGGGTAGGGCGGCGCGGTCGGCTCCAAATATTCGGCATCGGGATTGGAAATGTTGATCTCGTAGACCGTGTCATAGGTGATGCGGGCGGCAAGCTCGCCTTCCGGCAATTGCTTCCTGCCGAAACGGGTGGCGCGCCGTACCTTGCTTTCCTCGCCGATCCGCATATCCGGCACAGTGGCGCGAAGATCGGCAAGCGAAATACCCATGGGAACGCCGGCAATCGTATGCTCGAAGCGGGAGTTGAAATTAACGCTGCCGATCAGTCGCTTGCGATCGATCCGCACGATGACGCCATACGTATTTTCGAGAATGTCGATCAGGCCGCCCTTATGCGGCGCCGGGGCCCGCCAAGCCGAACCCATCGCCTTCTCGACGGCCGACATCGGCATTCCGGGTCGCAGCGCCGCAAGCGCTGTGACATCAACCGGTCCACTCGATGCCGCCATGCTTCGACCTCCCGCTGTCGCCCACAGGGTCAACGCAGCCCCGCCGATCAGAAATCCCCGCTTCCGCATGATCCCCGTCTCTACCCATGAACCTCTAGCCGCTCTCGCGGCAAAAGGGATATGCTGCGGCGCGGCTGAATTTCAACATCTTCGAAGTATCCTCACACCGCTCTCTGACACATCGTCGCAACCGGGCGTCAGGCCTTGGGTCCCGCATCCGCAGGGCCTATATAAGACGGGCCGCAAATGCGGCGGAACCCAAGGTTTTAAGATGAGCGACGAATTGCAGGGGCGCGCGGCGCATATCGCGGCGATCCGGGAACGAGCGGAAGCGGAAATGAAGGCGATCGGCATCGACGGCGCCTTCATCGGCACGCTGGTCGATACGTTTTACGGCCGCATACTGGAGCACCCGGAGCTGGGGCCTGTGTTCGACGCGCGGCTTTCCGGACGCTGGCCGGAGCACATGGCGAAAATGAAGAGCTTCTGGTCCTCCGTCGCCTTCCGCAACGGCGCCTATGGCGGAAAGCCGGTCCAGGCGCATCTCGGCGTCGCCAACATGACGGCCGAACTTTTCCCGAAATGGCTGGAGCTGTTTGCCGCGACGCTGGACGACATTGCTCCGAGCCCGGAGGCGAAAGCCTGGTTCATGGCGACGGCGGACCGGATCGCGCGAAGCCTGACGTTGTCGCTCTTCTACAATCCGGCGCTTGACGACCCGGCGCTTAAGCAAGCCTGACGGCAGGCCGTTCCGAAACCTAAAGGTGGCGGCCTGCATCCAGCGCTTCTTCGGCCTCATCGAGCGACATCTCGAAGATTTTCTTGCCGATATCGAAGCTGAAACCTGCCCTGGCGAAGGCGGAAAACTCCTTGGCCTTGCGTTTTTCGTCGAGTTCGCTCTTGCGGAACGGCCCGAAGGCGCGTTTGCGGGCCAGGATGAGGGCCGCGTGGAAATCATCCGCCTCGGCAATCGCGGCCGCCACGGTGCTGCTCGCCACGCCCTTCTGCGACAGTTTCTGGGCAATGGCCCGTCTGGACCTGCCGCCGCGCATCCCCGAGCGGGTGCTCATTTCGGCAAAGGCGGCATCATCCAACGCCTTGTTGTCATAGGCGAATTTCACGGCGAATTCGGCAAGCGCCCGGACCTCGACCTCGCCGATATCCTCGAATTTCTCACGTGCCTTGCGCGCTATGGCGTCGAAAAGCTGCTTTTCCGTGTGCATGCGCCGGTTTATGCGATAGATCGTCGAATTGCGCGCCCAGGAGAGCATACGCGGCGTCGGCGCATCGGATTTCGGCGTCTCGTCGTCCAGATCCAGTTTAAGCCTCCGACCGCTTTTACCGCCGCTTCCCCGCGATGCGCGGCCGGACTTCTTACATCATGCAGTCGCGGCGAAACAACATCATCGCGGCAGCCGCGTCAGACAGCAGGAACGGCCTTCAGCACATCCTGATGCACGACGATCCGGGCGTGGTAGGGGACGCGCGTATAGAGATCCATGACGTCCTGGTTGACCAGACGCACGCAGCCCGACGACGTCGCCTTGCCGATCGAGGCCCATTCCGGCGAGCCATGCAGGCGGTAGAGCGTATCCTGGCCATTCTGGAAGATGTAGAGGGCGCGCGCACCAAGCGGGTTCTTGATACCCGGATCCATGCCGCCGTTCTCGATGGAGAACTTCTTGAGGCTCGGCTGGCGCGCGACCATCTCGTTCGGCGGTTTCCAGCGCGGCCAGGGCTGGCGCCAGTGGATGACGCCTTCGCCCTGCCAGGCAAAACCGTCCTTGCCGATGCCGACGCCGTAGCGCATCGCCGTGCCGCCGGGTTCGACCACGTAGAGGAAACGACCAGGCGTATCGACGACCACCGTGCCGGGCAGTTCGCCGGTCGGATCGACCACGCGCTGGCGATAATATTTCGGGTCGATCTGCTTGTAGGGGATTGCCGGCAACAAGTGGCCGCTGTCCTCGACGGCGGCGTATCGGGCCTGCAGCTCCGCTTCGCTCGGGGGCTCGATCGGGCGGCGGGCCATTTCCGGGACCGGAGCACGTCCAGCGGTGGTGGCGCAGCCCGCAAGCGTCGCGGTCATCGAGACGGAGCCTATCACGAAGGCGCGCCGCGACATCTGGTATTCGCTGGTCATGGACCGAAAGATCTTTCTAAAAATCAACGTATGTGAGCTAGTAGCGGTTTCCAGCCCACACCAGCAAGGCGCGTCGCATCACATCACGGTGACCTTTCCGTCATCGGCCTAGAACGGAGGGTCAGCTAAAATTCGAGCTGTTTCGGGAACGTCACCTTCATTGCCGGCATGCCAAAAAGCCGCAACCGGGGGTTATTTCATGCGCAAATCGCTCAAGTCGATCATTCTCGCCGCCCTGCTGTTCGCATCGGCGCTCCCAGCCTGGTCTCAGTCGACTCATATGCCCCCAAACCTTCCGCAGCGAGCTGAAGGCTACATCAACCTGCAATCGAGTATCAGCGTCGGTCTGCCCTATAACGACGGCGCGCCGGTTGAATCCCAGATCGAAACGGCGCAACGCATGATCTACAGCCTCGCCGCTAAACAATGCGAACTCGTGCTCTCGACGATCGCCAGCGACTGCAAGATCAGCAATCTCAGCAACAACCTCAATTCGCAGCGCCTTCAGCGCGACAATGCGCAGATCACGGTGACGCCCCAGATCACCATGATCGTGAAGCTGAAATGATGGATCAAGCAATCCTCAATCCGTAGCCCTGGCCTCGTAAAACGCCCTGACGTCACCGGCAAAACTCCTACGCGAATCCGGCTTGGTGTAGAACATGTGCCCGCCGCGATAGACCTTGAGTTCGGCGCGGCCGGCAGCGAGTTCGGGCGGCAGGTGGTCGATGACGTAGCGGCTGGCGCCGTAAGGCGTCAGCGCGTCGCTGTAGCCATGGGCGATCATCAGCTTGAAGGACGGGATGACCGAAAGCAGGTCGCGGATATCGGTGCTGGCGCTAGCGAGCGAGCGCGAATCTCCACCATGGCTGCCGTTCCACTCCCAGCGGCGGTTCACCTCCTCGTTCAGCAGCGAATAGGTCATTTCGGTTGCAAAGCCGAGCTCGTTGCGGGCATAGGCGGCAAAGGTGGCGCCATAGGCGCGCGTGTAACCTTCGAGGATCGGGTCGTCGTTGCGGGTCGAGGCTTCTTCCGGATAGGCATCCGGCACCCCATAGGATGCGTCGTAGGGGCTGACGATCTTTCCTGGTCCTCCCATCTGCTTGGCATAGACATCGCCGACGAAACCGCGGGTTCGGGCGACGACGTCCCTTGGAATGCCGGTGAGTTCGGACACCCGACCGTAGAACGCCTCGGCCTCCTGGCCGGTGGGGGAGGGGCCGGCCAGTCCGACGAGATAGTCTCCTGTCGCGAAACGCTCGGCATCGGCAAGCTTTTCCGGCGTGAACTGGTTGCGGCGTTCCAGCTCGGCTGCGGCGAGCGAGGGAAGCTGCAGCGCCGCACTCAAGGGATCGTCGGAATTGGCGAGGAAACGGCCTTCGACCAGTGGCGACAGCATGATGATGCCCGAAGCCAGCATCCCCTGACTGTTCTTCAGAGACACGGCGACCTTGGCAGCGCGAAAACCGCCATAACTCTCGCCGAGCAGGTATTTCGGCGCATCGAGCCGGTTGTTCTTCTGGACGTAGAGCGCGATCGCCTTGGACAGGCTGTCGGCATCCTGCCGCACGCCGTAATAGGCACCGGCCACATCGTTGCTGGCGGCGCGGCTCCAGCCGGTACCGATCGGATCGATCAGTACGAGATCGGTGAACGCGAGCCAGCTTTCGGGATTGTCCTTCAGCCGGGGCGTCGTGCCGTTGTCGCCGGTCGCGCCGAATTCCAGGATTTTCGGGCCGACGAGGCCGAGATGCAGATAGGCGGAGGCGGCGCCTGGGCCGCCGTTGAAGGCGAAGCTAAGCGGTCGGCTGCCCCCTGAAGCAGAAGGTGCCCGGTTCTTGGCGACATAGGCGGTGTAAAAGATCTTCGCCGAACGGTTGCCGTCCTGACCGAACAGATCGAGCGTGCCGGCCGTCGCGGTATAGGGGAGATCGCCGGAAGGCGCCTTGAAGACATGTTCGGTGGTGGAATCGGCCGGGATCAGGCTGAATATGCCGCCGCCGGCGCTCTGCTCCGTCTGGCGACCGCGTTCGCGGTTCTCGTCACCGCCGCGCGGCTGCTGCGCCCAGGCCGGTCCCGAAAGCACCGGCGCCGAAAGGGCAAGGACTACGGCGAGAGATGCAATTACCCGATGAAACGTCAAACTGAATCCTCCTTGGCCAGCCGCACCCTATGTAGGGCGGCCTGGCGATCCGCAAAACTCAACTCCTATTGATCGACGGTGGCAGAGGCATCGTTTGCCGATTTTCAGCGGCTTCGAGACGGCGGCATTCCACGGATAGCGGCGGATCGAGCTGCTTTGTCCCTGTGAGATACCGGCCTCATTCCGATGTCGCAGAGGAAACTGCAAATATCGGTGCAAATCCGCCGGCTGACGGTGCGGATTGCCCTGCGATCGGTGGCCACAAGCGCACAAAAAATTTACGCTCGCGCCCATGATTCCCAAGGCCCTATCACCGAAGGCACCGCTTCAGCCCATGCCGGCAGCTCGCTGGGCGGGTCCCCAGACCTTTGCCGCGGACACCGCGGATGCAGCATTCATGGCGGGTGGGGCAGTTTATCCGCTCGACCAGATCGTTCGAGCCGAACCGGACTGGGCCGGCGCCTGGCGGCAGCGGCTGGCCCTGAAATGCGCGGCAGCGGCCGTTCGGCTGGCGGGGCGTTCGGAAGACGAGGCGGGGCTGCGCGATGCCTGGCTGTTGCGCAAGCCGGGAGACGATCCTGGCCCGGCCGGACAGATCCTTTCGGCCTGGAAGCGGCTTGGCTCGCGTTCGGCTGTGCTCGATGCCCAGGTGCTGCAGGCGACAGCCGGCATGCTCGGCATCAAATGGGACGAGCCGCTGGCAACTCTTGCGCAGGCTTTTGACGATCTCGGCCTGAGCGGATCAGCCGCGCCGTTCGCGGCCGCGGCGATGATCCGCGAGACGCACGCGATCCGCCCGGATGCCGAAGCGCTCGGCTGGTGGCTCGCCGATCTCCTTCTGGCGCAGAAGCTGCGCTGGTCCATGCCGGTGCCGCTGTTGATGAGCCAGCGCTTTTCTTCGGTGTTCCGCGCCGAGGGCGGGCGCGGCCGCATCCGGCCTGGTGAAAAAGAGTTCGACCGGGCGATCTGCCTGGCTCTGGTGCATGCCGCGACCGAAGCCGGCCGGCTGGCGGCGGAGATTGCCCGACGCGCCGAGCGGCTTGCCCTCGTCACGCCAAAGCTGCGTGCGAAAGGCGCGGAGGACGGGCTGCGCCTGCTGCTCTCCGATGACGCCGTGTCGGGCACCCTTCAAACGCCGAACCTTTCCCGTTTTGCGTCGCGCCGGCTGTTCGAGCGGCTGCAGCAGCTGGAAGCGGTGCGCGAGCTTTCCGGCCGCCCCACCTTCCGCATTTACGGGCTCTGAACATGGCGAAGCGGGCGCGGCAGATCGTCATCGACAAGGAACTTCTCCACCTGACGCAGGAGGAGCGGCATCGCCAATGGGCGGCGCGGGTGGAGGCGGTGATCTTTGCCTCTTCCGAGCCCGTCACACGGAAAGCGCTGGAGCGCGTCGTCGGCGAGGAATGCGATATCGAAGCGATCATTGAGGAGATCCGCGAGTCACTCGGCGGCCGGCCTTATGAACTTGTCGCGGTCGCCGGCGGCTGGCAGCATCGCACCCGGCCGGAATTTGCCGATGTCATCCATGCTTCCGGCGCCGCCAACGCTCCGCCGGCAGATCTGACCGATCACCAGGCGCTGGTGCTGATGACGGTCGGTTATTTCCAGCCGGTGACGCGCGCCGAAATTTCGAAGATTTTCGGGCGCGAGGTGAGCCGCGATACGATCGCGACGCTCCGGCAGTTAGGCTTCCTCGCCTCCGGCCCGCGCAGTCCGACGCCCGGTGCGCCATATACCTATATCACCACGCCGGCCTTCCTCACCGCCTTTGGCTTCGACACGCTGCGCGACCTGCCGGATACGGAAATGCTGGAGGACGCCGGACTGCTGAGCCGCACGCTGCCGGTCGACGATTTCGTCGAGCCGGAGCTGGAAGACGACGACTAGCAGTGCTTGAAATGCGCGGAGATTGGGCTCATATTGAGCGGTAGATGATCAAAACTGGATCAGGACTTTCTCATGGCTCATGCTTTTGAAATCGGCGCCGCCGCTTTCCGTGAACCCCAGTCCGCGCTTCTGTCGGCGCGGCGGGTGTCCGACCTTCTCGGCCTGACGCATGCGGAACTGGCGAAACTGATCGGTGTCGCTCGCAACACGCTGACGGCCAAGAGCGGGGCCCGCAAGGTCGATATGGCGCTCTCCCCTGTCGTTCGCATTCTGGCGATGGCGAGCGAGATGGCCGGCGACGAGAACCGCGCGGCGATCTGGTTCAAGCACCAGCCGATCCCCGGCTGGGCCGGCAAGACGGCTTACGACCTCGTCGGCGAGGGCAAGGCCGACAAGGTGCTCGCCTATCTGGAGGCGGTGCGCTCCGGCGTTTATGCCTGAACCGATAATCCTCTGGCGTGCCTATGTGCCGCACTGGGCGCATGCGCCGCTTTCCGGCGACGGCGCTGCCCGTTTCGGCGGTCGCTGGAACCCGGTCGGCGCGGCGACCATCTATGCCGCGCGCGAGCTTTCCACCGCCTGGGCGGAGTACAACCAGGGTTTCGTCCAGCATCCGGCCCTGATTGCCCAGCTCCGGCTCGAGGGCGCGAGGCTCGCGGACTTGACCAACCCCGAGGTTCTGACTGGTCTTGGCATCGACGAGGCGATCCACCACTGCGAATGGCGCGATGATCTAGACGCCGGGAGGTTGCCGGCAACGCATCTCCTCAGAGAGAGGCTGATCCGGGAGGGCCACGACGGCGTCGTCTATCCATCCTTCATGTCGCCGGGCGGAACCTGTATCGCCCTCTGTCGCTGGAACGGCAAGCACCAGCCGAGGCTCACCATCACGGACCCCGACGGTCGGCTGCCGAGAAGCCCGGCTTCCTGGTTGTAGTTGGGAGCGGCGCAGTTTGTCTCCATGAATGGGAGAGATCCGACGCGGCAGGAAAACCATAGCCGTTCAATGTCATACCCGCAGCTGTATGGAAAATACTCCGTTCAACCTTGGCATTTAAAATTTAGTGGAATGTAATGTTTTGGATGCATGATGGGCCGAGAGAAAGCGGTGCATATGCAGCAGAACATTCGTATCACATCGCACGTCACGATCGTGCTGACTTTGCTGACGGCCCTGACAGCGCTGCTTCTCGCCGGCTTCATGTGGCTTGCCTCGGCGAAGGTGGATGATCTCGCCTTGATCCGCCAGAAGGGTTACGTCGAACAGGGTCTCGACGAGCAGGTGAAAGCCGTACAGCATGAACTGGAAAGCGTCACGGTGTGGAACGATGCGGTCCTGCTTGTTGCCAAGGACGATCACCCGTGGATTGCCGACAATATCGGCGCATGGATGCACAAATATTTCAGTCATGACCGCACCTATCTGTTTAACGCGCGGGACGAACTGGTCTTCGCCATGCGGGACGGCGAGGATATTGCGGCCCTGACCTTCCTCGACGATGAAAAGGCTGCGGCGGCCGTGCGGGAAAATGTCCGTGCGGTGCTTCACAAACGGATCACACCCAGCGATTCCAATCCCCCGGTGCTCGCCGAGATTTTCGCGGAGAAGGTCCTCTCGATCGCAGGCCGGCCCGCGGTCGTCAGCGCAAGACCGATCGTCCCGAGCAGCGACGAGGTCTTTCTCGAGGCCGGCAAGGAGTTCATCGCGGTTGCCGTCAGGTTCCTGGATGCCAGCGCGGTCGAAAAAATCGCTCGTTACGCGCGGCTCGAAACGCTGCATTTTACCACCGACGCCGCCGAAACGACTGCGGCCATCCCGGTGATGGCCACTTCCGGCCCGACGCTTGGATATTTGGCATGGCAGCCCATCCGGCCGGGCCTGATGCTCATCGAGCAGATCGCTCCGGTCGGCATTGCCGGCATCATCGTGGCGATGGGGGTGGTGATTTTCCTGGGCCGGGGCCTGCGCAAGACGTCTCTCGATCTGTCCGAGAGTCGTCTGGCGCTGATGCGCCACCGTGACCAGCTCGAAGAGAGCGTCAGGCTCCGGACGGCGCAGATCGAGCGGCAGCGGGAGGAACTGGACAGGCTTTTGGCGCAGGAGCGGCATGTGAACGCCCTGCAGCGTCAGTTCGTCACCATGGCTTCCCATGAGTTCCGCACGCCGCTTGCCATCATCGATGCCGCAGCCCAGCGCCTGTCGCGCACCAAAACCAACCAAAAGCCCGAATATGTGGAAGAAAAGTCGGCCCAGATCCGCTCCGCCGTGCTGCGCATGGTGGACCTGATGGAGAGCATCCTGTCGGCGGGCCGGCTGGAGACCGGCAAGACGACACTGAAGCCGGAGCGCCTCTCGCTGGCGGAAATCATCGAAGCCTGCTGTGCTCGACAGATGGATGTTGGTAAATCCCACACGATTCACCGGGACCTCTCGCATCTGCCGCAGACGATCCTTGCCGACCGCACAACGATCGAACAGGTCTTCACCAACCTGCTTTCGAATGCCGTCAAATATGCGCCACAGGCGCCGGACATCCATATCCGCACCTCGACGAAGAACGGCATGTCCTATGTGTCGATCCAGGATGCCGGCATCGGCATGGATGCCGAGGACCTGCCGAAGCTTTTCCAGCCCTATTACCGGGCTCGCAGCGCGACCGGCATCGCCGGCACGGGCATCGGCCTCAACCTCGTCAAGCAGATCGTCGACCTGCATGGCGGTTCGATCTCCGTCGAGAGCGTACTCGGCCGGGGAACGACATTCACGGTGGCGCTCCCGAACAAGGGACCGCTCGCAAATCTCATCAAACGTGCAGCTTAGGGAATAACAGGATGATTACCGTACTATGTATCGACGACGAAGCGGATATCCGCCAACTCATCGTCGAGGAACTGGCGGACGCCGGATTTGCAACTCTGGAGGCGGCCAATGGGCAGGAGGGTCTCGAAGCCATCCTGGCGTATTGGCCGGACATCGTCATCTGCGACATTTCGATGCCCGTCATGGACGGTCATCAGCTCCTGGCAGAAATCCAGATGAACCATGCCGAGCTTTTCAACATCCCCTTCATCCTGCTGTCGGCCTTGACCGACAAGGACAATGTGTTGACGGGCCTGCGGGCAGGGGCGGCGGACTATCTGACCAAGCCGATCGATTTCGATCTTCTGCTGGCAAAGCTTGCCGGCTGCATCGCCCGCCTCGAAAACGACCGAGCCGTCGGCCGGGCGCTTTGATTTTCATGCAAGGCCGCGTGAGCAGCCTGCAGCGGACATCGAGCCTATCGATGCACCGCTGTGGGTCTCGCCGTGATTTCGGGTTGCGACGATTTTTCGGACGAGGCTCGCGGCCCCGAGTTCGAGCTGGGCGCGAGCCTCTGACCGTCATCATGGCCGCTTTGGGGATCTAAGAGCCGACCCTATGCAGCCGTCAAATCAACGTTTTGTAAACTATCGGCGCCAACGGCTCGCGCGGTGATGGCGAAGAACTTTCGCCAGCGCCGAGGCCTTGTCACTCACCCTTGGCGGGTTCGTCGCGTTCGCGAAGATTGCGGGCGACGAGGCGACAAAGGTCGCGGAGCTGCTGGTAGCTTTCCTGCGGCAGGAACGAAAACACTTCGCGCTCGACGGCGTCGGCGGCTGCATCGCAGGCTTTGATCATCCGTTTGCCTTCGGTCGTCAGGCTCATGCGCAGGATACGCCGGTTGGCCGGATCTTCCTTGCGGGTGATGAGATTGCGGCGCTGCAGCCCGCCGATCAGCTCGTTCATCGTCTGCGGCGTCACGAAGAAACGGCGCGACAGTTCAGCCGAGGAAAGGCCGTCGCGGCTGCCGATCACGCTCAGCACCGTATATTGGATGCCGGTCATCTGCAGCGCCGTCAGCGCCGCCTCCAGCCGGCTGCGCACGGCATGATTTGCCTGGTTCAGGAAGTAGATTGCCCGGGGCTGCTGCATCACCCAGTCGCTGGTGCTTGCTTCTTCGGGCTTCATGTCTTCAGCCATCACGATGCGGCGACCTTCTTCAAAACGGTTATATGAGCGGGGTAGCGGAGAAAATGCAGCCGCACAAGCCGAGTTGCACGAAACCCTCAACTTACTGAAGCGCCGAGCCGCATCGACAGGGATCTGGCCGCGCGCAACGTGGCGGTCAGCGGCAGGCCCGAAGGCGCAATATCGAAGCCATCCTGGCGGCCGAGCACGGTGATGACCGCTTTCAGGTGCGCCCGGTGATCGAAGACGGGAGCGGCAACGGCCGAAAATTCCGGCACCGTGGCCGGCAAAGTTGCGGCATAACCTTCGCGGCGGACATCCGTGAGTTCGGTTATGAAACGTGCGGCCGAGGCCTCCGCTTCGCCGCCTTGGCGCATCATCGCGCGCAGGTGGTGTTCCCATTCGACGTTCGGCAGGTTGGCCATGAAGACCCGACCGGTCGCCGTTGGCCAGAGGCGCACCAGCGATCCGACCTTGATCTCGTAGACGCTGTCGGAACGGCCCTCGATCTTGTCGACCACGACAGGTGCATCGCCGTTCCACACCGCCAGCGTCACCGTCTCGCCGAGTTCGACGGCAAGCTGCGAGATCGTCGCACGTGCAAGGCTGAGGAAGTCGGTGCGCGAAAGCGAGGCAAGGCCGAGCTGCAGCGCCGAATCGCCGAGATCGTAGAGGCCGGACAGCCGGTCTTGAGCCGCAAAACCGGTGCGCACCAAGCTGACCAGATAGCCATGCGCCATGCTCGGCGTCATCCCGGCAGCAGCTGCGATATCGTTCAACCGCAGCGCGCGGCCGGCATGCTGGATCGCCGTCAGCACCTTCAGTCCCTTTTCGAGCGACTGGATGCCGGCGCCCTTGGTTTCCGGGCCCTTGCCCGGCGTTTTCTGTTTTGCCGACGCGTCCATAACCTCTCCGCTTGACGTGCTCATTCATCTTTATACAATATAACTGAATGATTTCAATAATGTTGAAATAGGCGCGAAGGATAAGGAGGAGGCTTTGGCGGAATATCTGGTTTGTTCGGAGGATGAGATCGCCGATGGCGGCCGCAAGGTCGTCGCCTGCGGAGAGCGGGAAATCGGCATTTTTCGGGTAAAAGGCGCGCTGCATGCCTGGCACAACATGTGCCCGCACCGGCAGGGGCCGATCTGTCAGGGCCGCATCTATCCTCAAGTCATCGAGCCCGTCGATGAAAGGCAGGAGGTGCGGACGCTTCAATACAATGAAGAGAACATGCACGTGGCCTGTCCATGGCATGGATGGGAATTCAACCTGGAGACAGGCCGCAATGCCGGGCCGGCCAAATACCGCCTGCACCGCGCCGAACTGGCGATCCGGGAGGGGCAGATCTATGTCGTCCTCTGAGCCCACATTACGCAACGACCCCTATGGCTGGATCGAGGACGCTACTGCCGAAATCGAGAAGGCGACGGCCGAACTGCTGGAAAACGGCGAAGCATCGCGCGTCTCCGACGAGGCGGTGGCGCGGATGATGACGGCGGCGATCCGGCTTTACGTCGCCAAGAGCGACGGGGAGGAACGCACGTTCCGACCGCTGACCGGCACCCGCGACGAGACTGTAACTGCCACCGAGGCGCTGTCCGCGGTCTCGGAAATCCTGCGCGCCCTGCATCTCGGGCCGATGGAACTGGCGCTCTGGTACCGGCGCCGGCCGGATGAACTCTGAGGCATAAATCCACTCTTTCGCCTGAGGAGAGCGAACATGGATATTTCCAACAAGGATCGCGCCCGCGAATTGCCGGTGCAACAGATCGACGTCTTCACCGATACGCGCGATATCCTTGCGCATGCCAACAAAGCGGCCAGGAAGCGCGGTTTCGAGGACTGGCTGATCTGCGACGTGGACGCCCACCACACCGAGACGATTTCCTGGCACGAACTGGTGCAATATATCGAGGATCCGGTCATCCGCCATCAGGCGATGCTCTTCCACGACGAGAAGATGGGCACCGCCTCCTATGGTTTGAACGGCGACATGGGGCTTAAATATCAGGATGTCGGCGGCCGTATTCCGCACCAGGCTGGCATCCGCGAAAAGGTCGATGACGGGGTACATCGCGACGTCACCCTCTCGCGCCGGGCGATGAGCGCCCTCGGCGTTGATTACATGGTGCTGTTCCCGACGCCGATGCTGACGCTCGGGCTCCATCCGCAGCCGGAAATGGAAGTCTATCTCGGCCGCGCCTATAATCGCTGGCTGATCGACAAGGTGCTCTCCAAGGATGACCGGCTGAAGACGCTCGCCTACCTGCCGTTCAACGTGCCCAAGGAAGCGGAACGCACCATCGAGGAATTTTCGGGCCAGCCGGGCGTCATCGGCTTCTGCGTTCCGTCCGTCCGCCACAAGGCGGTGCATCACAACGACTACATGCGCATCTATGCAATGCTCGAGGAGCGCAACCTGCCGATCGCCTTCCATGCGGCCTACCACTGGCAGGACCAGTCGCTTGCAACCATCAACCGGTTCCTCGGCATGCACGCGCTCGGCTTCGTCTGGTGCAACATGGTGCACATGACCAACTGGATTTTGAACGGAATTCCGGAGCGGTTTCCGAAGCTCAAAAGCATCTGGGTGGAAAGCGGACTCGCCTGGATCCCCTTCCTGATGCAGCGTCTCGACGACCAGTACCTGATGCGGCCGTCGGAAGCGCCGCAGCTCAAGAAACTGCCAAGCGAATACATGCGCGAAAACTGCTGGTACACGACCCAGCCGATGGAAACGGTGAACATGAAGGCGCTGCAGCTGACGCTGGAGATGATCAACGCCGAGAGCCAGCTCCTTTTTGCATCCGACTGGCCGCATTTCGATTTCGATCTGCCGCAGGAGATCTATGACCTGCCATTCCTCAGCGAGCAGGCGAAGCGGAATATCCTGGGGCTGAATGCAGCGAAGTTGTTCAACCTGGATCCGACGCCGCGCAAGACCTTGTAGGCGGGAGGGTGCGTGGAGCCGTCCCTCTTATGGGGAG